>JBFKEA010000073.1:0-10367 GCA_041619375.1 Spongiibacter sp.
AAAAAAACCCGCCGTAGCGGGTTTTTATAAACAGTCTGTCGCTTAACGCTCGAGGTACTGCAGCTTATTCGGCTTGCCTGCCCACTCTTCGGCGTCGGCGGGGGCTTCCTTCATCTCGGTGATGTTGGGCCATACCTCTGCCAACTCGGCATTGAGTTCTAGGAATACTTGCTGGTCGTCGGGCAGCTCGTCTTCAGAGAAGATGGCCTCTGCCGGGCATTCTGGCTCACACAGAGCGCAGTCGATGCACTCATCGGGATGGATTACCAGAAAGTTCGGGCCTTCGTAAAAACAGTCGACAGGACATACTTCCACACAGTCCGTGTGTTTACACTTGATGCAATTTTCACCTACAACGAAAGTCATTTTTGGTCAGCCCCTTTACTCTCTGACTGTGAATCGGCAAGCGCGCATTGTAACACCAGGAAAAAATATCGGTATAGCGCCATCCTTAACGATAATTTAGGTGTGGTTTATCTGTTTTATAGATGACTCACGGATTGTTGGTTATTTGTTCAATTCTTTTAAGGCGTACAGCTGCGCAAGTGCCTCGCGTGGCGAGAGGGCGTCGGGGTCGATCGCATCGACGGCCTCTTCCAGTGCGGAGGGTTGGGCGCTGGCAAATAAGTCGGCCTGTGGCCCGCTGGTTTTGACAACGGGGGCAATGGACTGCTGTTCTAATTCATTCAGTTTATTGCGCGCGGCGTGGATGACCTTGTCGGGAATGCCGGCCAGCTTGGCGACCTGCAGGCCGTAGCTGCGATTCGCCGGGCCGTCTTCCAGACGGTGCAAAAAGACCACGTGGTCTTTAAATTCGCGCACGCCTAAGTGCACATTGGCGGCGCAGGGATAGCTTTCTGGTAGCACGGTCAGTTCGAAATAGTGAGTAGCGAACAGCGTGAATGCTTTGACTTTGTCGGCCAGCTCAATGGCACTGGCCCAGGCGAGGGAGAGACCGTCAAAGGTGCTGGTGCCGCGGCCGATTTCGTCCATCAGCACTAGGCTGTTTTTGGTGGCGTTATGCAGAATATTGGCGGTTTCCGTCATCTCCACCATAAAGGTCGAGCGGCCGCCGGCCAAGTCATCGGAGGAGCCAATGCGGGTAAAGATTTGATCCACCACGCTGAGGTTGGCGCGTTTGGCGGGGACGAAACTACCGATGTGTGCCAGTAGCACGATCAACGCTGTTTGGCGCATATAGGTAGATTTACCGCCCATATTTGGACCGGTAATGATCAGTGTACGGCGCCGGCGATCCAGTTTTAGGTCGTTGGCGATAAAGGGTTCGTCGAGGACACTTTCCACCACTGGGTGGCGTCCCTGTTCAATATCCATGCGGCCGTCGTCGTTGAACTGTGGCTCGCAGAAATCCAGTTGCACGGCGCGCTCGGCAAGGTTGCTCAGCACATCCAATTCACACAGGGCGTGGGCTGACAGTTGCAGCGCACCGAGGTCCTGGTTGAGCCGGTCCAGTAGCTCATCGTAAAGGGCCTTTTCCCGCGCCAGCGCGCGGCTTTTGCTACTCAGTGCCCGATCTTCAAATTCCTTCAACTCCGGAGTGATAAAGCGCTCGGCATTTTTTAGCGTCTGTCGGCGAATGTATTCCACCGGTGCCTGCTCGGCTTGGCTGCGACTGATCTCAATGTAGTAGCCGTGCACACGGTTGTAGCCGACTTTCAGCGTGCTCAACCCCGTTTTCTCGCGCTCGCGCTGCTCCATTGCCAGCAAAAAATCGCCGGCGTCGCTGCTCAGGCTGCGCAATTCATCGAGTTCGGCGTCGTAGCCGGTCGCAATCACGCCGCCGTCGCGAATCACCATGGGCGGATTGTCGATGATCGCGCGCTGCAGCAATTCTGCCAGCTCGGGGAAGCTGCCTATGTCGCTGGCCAGTTCCTGCAAGTGCGGCAGTGGCAGCTGCTTGAGTAGCTGTTGCAGCGCTGGCAATACCGCCAGTGAGTGCTGTAGCCGAGATAGGTCGCGGGGGCGGGCAGAGCGCAGGGCGACCCTGGCGAGAATTCGCTCGAGGTCGCCGATGGCTTTCAGCTGCTCGCGCAAGGCCTCAAAGTGGTATTCCAGCATCAGCGCGGCGATGCTGTCGCGGCGCGCTTCAAGAACTTGGCGGTCGCGCAGCGGCCGGTGCAGCCAGCGTTTTAATAGCCGGCTGCCCATGGCGGTCTGGCAGCGATCGATGACTGATGCCAGGGTATTATCTGTAGCGCCGCTAAGGTTGAGATCCAATTCGAGGTTGCGGCGGGTGGCGGCGTCCATCGCCACCGCGCGCTCGCAGGCATCGTGCTGCAGGCGGCGAATATGGGGCAATTCGCAGCGCTGGGTGTCTTTAACATATTGCAGCAGGCAGCCGGCAGCGGCGATGGCGACGTCCAGGCTATCGCAGCCGAATCCGGCGAGATCCTGCACGGCAAAGTGGCTGCACAGCATGCGGCGCGCGCTGTCGCTGTCAAACTCCCACGGCGGCAGGGCCCGGCGGCCGGGCAACTCGGGCAGCCATTGGCTGCCGAAGTCTTCGGGCAGCAGCAGCTCGGCTGGGCGCAGACGCTGTAACTCGCTCAGTAGTGCGGTTTCGCTGGCCAGCTCCGATACGCTAAAACGGCCGCTACTCATGTCCAATACAGCCAGGCCAAAGTTGGCGTCGTGTTGGCAGCAGGCCACTAAAAGGGTGTCACGGCGGTCGTCGAGTAGCGCCTCATCGCTGAGGGTACCAGGGGTGACGATCCGCGCCACCTTGCGCTCTACCGGCCCCTTACTGGTGGCCGGGTCGCCCACTTGTTCGCAGATGGCCACTGAGACGCCGTGCTTGACCAAGCGGGCCAAATAACCCTCAGCGGCGTGGTAGGGTACCCCGCACATGGGGATGGGGTTGCCGCCGGATTTACCGCGGGCGGTCAAGGTAATATCGAGCAGGTCGGCCGCGCGTTTGGCGTCGTCAAAAAATAGCTCGTAGAAATCCCCCATGCGATAAAACAGCAGCTCCTGTGGGTGCTCTGCTTTAATCTTCAGGTATTGCTGCATCATTGGCGTGTGCTGTGCCAGGTCGATGCCTGCATTCATAGTCATTCTCCGAAGGCGCCGAGGTGTCGGGGTCGATGTGGCTGGGGAAAAGGCAGAAGTTTACGGAATGCGGCGGGGGCTGGCTAGCGTCTGTAGGCGGACTTTTTTCCCCGCAGGGATTGACAAGGTCTTGCTTAGTACTGATTATATATACAGTAATTTAAACAGGTATCTCGCAAGTGCGGCACGGCGCCGCCGGCGACTAATTCAGGGTGAGGAACTATGGACCCCAATAAGCAGAAGGCACTGGAATCGGCGCTGGGCCAAATTGAGCGCCAGTTTGGCAAGGGCTCAATCATGAAAATGGGCGACAGTTCCCGCGAGGTTATGCCCTCGGTGTCGACCGGCTCACTCGGCTTGGATGTCGCATTGGGTATTGGCGGTTTGCCCTTTGGCCGTATTGTCGAAATTTACGGGCCGGAGTCGTCGGGTAAAACCACTCTGTGTTTGCAGGTGATGGCGGAGGCGCAGAAGCTGGGTAAAACAGTGGCCATTGTTGATGCCGAGCACGCATTGGATCCGCAATATGCCGAGAAGCTGGGCGTGAATCTGGACGATTTGCTGGTGTCGCAGCCCGATACCGGGGAGCAGGCGCTGGAGATCACCGACATGCTGGTGCGCTCCGGATCAGTCGATGTGATTGTTATCGACTCGGTGGCCGCGCTGGTACCGAAGGCGGAAATCGAAGGCGATATGGGCGATTCCCATGTGGGTTTGCAGGCGCGGTTGATGTCGCAGGCGCTGCGCAAACTGACCGGCAGCATTAAACAGACGAATACCCTGGTGATTTTCATCAACCAGATCCGGATGAAAATCGGTGTGATGTTCGGCAACCCGGAAACCACCTCGGGTGGTAATGCCTTGAAGTTTTACGCCTCGGTGCGCTTGGATATTCGCCGCACCGGTGCTGTGAAAGACGGCGATGAGGTGATCGGTAACGAGACCCGTGTCAAGGTGGTGAAGAACAAGGTGTCGCCGCCGTTCAAGCAGGCCGAATTCCAGATTATGTACGGCCGCGGTATTTACCGAATGGGCGAGGTGATCGACCTCGGGGTGAAGTTGGGGCTGGTCGATAAGTCTGGTGCCTGGTATGCCTACAAGGGCGATAAGATTGGTCAGGGCAAGGCCAACGCCGCGCGTTTCTTGTTGGAAAATATGGAAATAGCGACAGAAATTGAAGGCGCTATTCGCGAGCAGCTGTTACCTGCGCCGAGTGCGAAAAAACCGGCCGAAAGTCCAGAGGCGGAAGCCAAGTAAAAGCCGGATGTTGAAACAAAAAAAGCCAGCATTTGCTGGCTTTTTTTGTTTTGACGGCTCAGTAAGCGGGGTCTTCGGGGTCTTCTTCCAGCTGGAGGCTGAAGCTGTTTTCCTGGCTCTTTGGCTGTTCCTGCTGTTCTTCCGCACCGGCGGGAATACCGCGGCGGCTTTGCAGTTTAATACGCAGACGCAGGTTGTTCGCCGAGTCGGCGTTTTTCAGCGCATCCTCGAAGGAGATTTTGCCGTCTTCATAGAGTTTAAACAGGGCGGCGTCGAAGGTTTGCATGCCGAGGTTTTCCGACTTGCTCATGATTTCTTTAATGGTTTCTACTTCGCCTTTGTGGATGGCCTGAGCCACCGTTGGCGTTCCCAGCAGTATCTCGATGGCCGCGCAGCGTTTGCCGTCCAGGGTCGGAACCAGGCGCTGGGAGACAAAGCATTTCAGGTTGAGTGACAGGTCGAGTAGCAGCTGGTTGCGGCGCTCTTCGGGGAAGAAGTTAATGATTCGGTCTAATGCCTGGTTGGCGTTGTTGGCGTGCAGGGTAGAGATACACAGGTGGCCCGTTTCGGCAAAAGCGATGGCGTGCTCCATAGTTTCCCGGTCGCGAATCTCGCCGATGAGAATGACGTCTGGGGCCTGGCGCAGGGTGTTTTTAAGTGCCTGATGAAAGCTGCGGGTATCGACACCAATTTCGCGCTGATTAACGATACTGCGCTTGTGGCGGTGGATAAATTCGATGGGATCTTCGATGGTGATGATGTGGCCGCTGCTATTGGTGTTGCGGTGATCGATCAATGCGGCCAGTGAGGTGGATTTACCCGAACCGGTGGCACCGACAAACAGCACCAAACCGCGCTTGGTCATGATGACGTCTTTGAGGACAGGCGGCAGTCCCAGCGCATCAACATTGGGGATGTCGGTGACGATATTACGCGCGACGATAGAAATTTCATTGCGCTGCTTGAAAATGTTGACGCGAAACCGCCCGACTTTGTCAATGTTATAGGCCAGGTTCATTTCAAGTTCCTGGTCAAATTCCTGCTGCTGCTCTTCGTCCATAATGGCGTAGGCAATGCGGCGGATCTCACCCTGACCAAAGGGCTCCTTGTCCAGCGGTTTAAGTTTGCCGTGGAATTTCGCGCAGGGTGGGGCGCCGGTGCTGAGGAATAAGTCTGAGCCGCCATTTTTGGCGAGAATGGTCAGGTAGTCATTGAAGTTCATAGCGGCGACTCTGTGTTGCTCGTTGGTATAATTTTGTTATCTAGCTTATCGCCCCCTCGACCCAGCGTCGAGGGCGGTGTCGCAAATAGCCGTTGCTACATCGTCAGGTTCACCTTGTCACTTTCACAGCTCATGGTGGCGCCCAGCTCGGCTTTGGCCAGCCCGATGCCGAGGGTATCGAGCAGTTCGTCTATAGTAGCCGCTAAAATTGGCGATAAAGCTGACGAAACAACGGCCTCTACAGCGCTATTGAGCGCTTCGGAAACGGCGCCGACCAAGGCGACCAAGCCGCCCAGTGGGCTGCCGGCTATGCCACTGCCGCTGGGGGGGTAGAATTCCAAGTCCAGGCCCAGCAGGCTGCCCTCCAAGCCGCTGACAAGACTGCTGGTGTCGGCACTTTGGTAGGCGTCATCGGTGGGAATAACGCCGTACTCCGGCAAAAAGCTGTCGGCGGGTGAGTTTAGGTACTGCAGGGTTTCCGAACCGGCCAACAGACTGGTATCCAGGCGCAGGCCTAAGCCGCCGGCAGTAAAGGCATCGCGCTGGGCGCTGGCGGGGTCGCTATTCCAGCCGCTGCCATCCCAGAACTCGGTCCAGCAGATCAATAGCAAGGTGCACTGATAGCGCACGCGCTGAGTGCCCAGGTCTAAAATAGGTATGGCTTCTACGGTGGGGTCACTGGCGGCGAAGGCATTTATCGCTGCACTGTTGGCATCGCTGCCGAGGCTGCCGGCCTTGACCTCAACGACAGAGCTTGTGCTCAGCGCGTCGAGGCTTTTGTTGCCATCATCATCGCAGCTGTATGCGGTGACCCGGCCATCGCCGTTGCCGGCGTTAAGCAGAATATCGAGGCGCGGTTCGCTGAGCACCTCGATGTCCAGTAACTCTTCTTCGATGTCGCACAGTATCAGGCAGCTGAGGCTTCCCAAAAGCCCGAAAATGTCTAGCGACAACAAGCTGTTAACCGTGCCTGTAATCCCGCTGAGCAGGGGGTTGGTCAACAGACTGGTCAAGCTGCTCAGTGTCGCGCCAACGATGGGCAGGTCGAGAGAGATAAACGTGCGCAACTGCGATGAGCGGACATAGATGGCATCGCTGCCAAAGGGCGCAGCACTGGCATATTCAGGGTTGCCGACGGCGACGATGGTCGCGGGTTCGATTACTTGAATCTTGATGGTGGTATCGACCAAACCCAATACGCTTACCGGAATGTCGGCGCTGATAGCCGATTTACTATTGGCAAGCTGAATGCTGCCTTGTACCAGCTGCATGGCTTGCAGGTTTACATCCAATGCAGCCTCGGGCGACCCGGTTTGCACTTCAATAAATTCGTCCAAGCGCAGCAGCGGCGCTGCACCAGGTACTGCCAGTGACAGATCGCGCAGTGCTGAAACGCTTACTGCATTGCCATCGAGTTCGAGTACATCTGCGGCGATGTCCAGCAGGTCGCCGACGCTCACTGAGCTGCTGAGCACACCGTCGTAGTCACCGGCCTGCAGGCCGATATCGACGGCGAGGGCGTCGAGATAATTGAGCAGGTTTAGATTGGCACTGAGCAAACCGTCCCACTGGGCAACGCTGAGGTTGATTGTCCCGCCCAGCAGGCCGCCGAGGAGGGCGTTCAACAGGTCAGATTTACTGCTGTCTACACTGAGTATATTGCTGCGCATATTCAGCGAGGCAATCGGCTGGCAGGCCTGTGCGATGCCTGTGGCAATGACCTGTATCTGCTTGTCGCTATTGGGGGTGAGCTGTGCAAACAGCGAGGCATTAATGGTGCGACTCAGCGTCACCCGCACCGCTTTGCCATCGCTGTCGATACTGAATTGCTTAATTGTGCCGCCGTTGCCATCGTCGACGGACTGCACCACCCCCAGCTCGACAACGATGTCTTCGTTGCTGCCTTGGAAGTTATTGCGCTCTGCAGAAAGTACATCCAAAGCGACCGCCAAGCGCCCGGCATCGTCTAGGGTTTGATCTCGGCAGTAGCTTAGCGCGGTTTCCAGGGCCGCTAAGTCAGCCTGTTTTTGCAGGGCACGTTTTTCAAGGAACAGGCGGCCGGTGTCCACGGTCAGCGCGAGAAACATCACCAGTGCAGCCATAACAACCGCCGCGGCAACCGAGATCACGCCCGCCTGCCGGCTGCCAAGTCGGGGTGTATCGCGGTGAAAGTGCACTGACATGCTATTCACTTATTGCCGAAGGAGTCATCAATAAACGATTTCGGAATAGGTTGGGTAAAACTGTCAAGATAGCGCTTATAGGTGGCTGTCCGCGCTTTGCCAGTGAGCTGTTGCTTCTGTGTCGAGGCGAGCTCCCCTGAGCGTTGTGCAGCAAGGGCTTTGGCGGTGGCACTGTCGGCGCGGATATCGGTTGTTCGCTCGTTGGCCTGTGCACTTAGCGCTACTAGCAGGGCGCTAGACAGCAGGATCAGTTTGCTCTTCATAATAATGTGACCTTTTATTGAATAATGGCGCTCTGGGCAACGCTTGGCTCGGCAAAGTGGTTGGCTTTGTTCAACAAGTCGTGAAACTCGGCATCGTCAATATTGTTGTTTTTGGCCAGGCGCAGCGCGGTTCGGCTGTCGCCATCTAAAATCAGGCTGATGACCATATTGCGCAGCGCTACCGGGTGGCGCTGTTGCAATTGCAGAGCCGTCATGAACTCGCGTTGGGCGGCTTTATAGTCGCGCATCGCCAGCAGAATAAAACCGTAGTCATTGCGGATGTCTGCACTGGTTGGTGCCAACTGGCGTGCTTTGAGCATATGCTGGTGGGCGATGGCGAGATCGCCACGGGTCGCGAGGATCTTTGCCATGCCAGCGTGGCCGGCGGCGGTCATACAGCTCAGGCTGAGGTCGCGGTAGCTGTTGTAGGCTTCACTGAGTAGCCCCGTCTTGCGTTGCGCTTCGGCGCGCAGCCACAGCGCCCGCGGGCTGTTGCTGGCGTCGTTTTCAAGGTGGGCAAGGGCTGAGTAGTAACTGCCTTCGTCGATGAGTTGCTGCACCAAATCCAGCTTTACGGTATAGGCTTGACTGACTAAGCTGTCACAAGCAGCAGCGCTGCCAATCGTTTGTTTGGGCGCGGCGGCGCAGCCAGTTAACCACAGCCCGGCTAGGGCAATGAGCAAGGCGCTGCGGTGGCGTGTGGAGCGTATAATCATCAGTGAAGACTCCGTTAACCGTTCAGTGAATTCAGGCTTTGAACCATGGAAAACAAGCCCGGCGCGGCCACAAACAGCAGCAGTGCGGGGAACAGAAATACCATCATTACCAGCGACATTTTCCCCGATAATTTATTGACCTGTTCTTGCAGGCCGAGATGACGGCGGTTTTGCAGTAGTTTGTACAACTCATCCAGCGACTTGTCGATGCTGCCGCCAGTAATGGCTTGCTGGCGAATAACGATTAGATATTCCTTGAAGCCCTCGGAACTGCAGCTGTTAATCAGCTCGTAGAGTGCTTCCTCCTGACTCTGCCCCGACTCGATTTTGTTGGCCGCCAGCGACAGCTCGGTCGAGCAGTTGGGGGACAGGTCGGCAAGTTGCTCGCAAATGATGCCCAGCGTTTTGGGTAGCGATAAGCCGACTCGCCACAGCATACGGGTAGTCTGGATTAACATCATGGTCTCTTTTTCCAGCGCGGCTTGACGATCTTCGGCCGTTTTTTTCAGCATCAGGTAGGCCAGCAGAAGGCTGATGATCAGCGTTAGAAACATGGCGCTGAGCAGTTGGATGAAGGGCTGGCCCTTGACCAGGCAGTATATGCCGGCAGCAACAGCGAGGGCCGCACAGCCGAATAAACTGATGCTCAACATGCGCAGCTGTTCGGCGCTGGTAATCAGTCCGGCCCGGCGCAGTAGTTGCGACAGGGATGCGATATGGGTATTTTCCTCGCGCAACATCCGCCAGGTGTCGTGGCGACCGAACTCCATTTTGTCACTGCTCTTGCTGTCGCTGTTGACATGAGCGGTGGCAAGCAGTAAAACCGGCGCGGTGCACAGGATCAGCGCGCCGATAATAAAGAAATAATGCTGTGCTTCCATGTCAAACTCCTCAAGACTCTATCGAGTTCACCATGCGCCAAAGCACGATAACGCCGAGCACTTCCATCACTACGGCGGTGATGAGCAGTGACTTGCCCGTTGGCTGCGTCCACATGTTGAGCATAATGTCCGGATTCATGGAGAACATATAGGCGGCGATGCCGGGGGGCAGCACCGCCAGCACCATGGCGGTAAAGCGGGTTTCACCGGTCATGGCGCTGAGTTCGCGCTTGCTGGCTTCTTCCAGGCGCAAAATGCCGACGATATCGTCCAGAATTGAGCGAATGCTGCCGCCGTACTGTTCGTTTATCCGCATTGCGGTGGCCAGTACATTGAACTCATGCAATTTGGTGGTGCTGGCCTCACGCTCAAAGGCTTGGTGAAGCTCGTAGCCCATGTGAACCCGCCGCACGACGCGACGCATCACCGTACCGAGCGGGCGCTCCAAGGTTTCAACCGAGTCAGCGAAGGCATTTTCTACCGAGATGCCGGCCGACAGGCGGCGAGTGACCTGGTTGATGAACGACGGCAATTGCTCCAGCATTTTTGCCCGGCGTTTGGCGCCAACAAATTTGATTGCCAGATACACCACGCCAATGCTGCCGACAATGCCGACCAAGGCAAACTGCAGTGGCAGTAACAGTGGGCTGAGCACACAGGCGGCCGCCAAGCTAGCCAATACGCTGTAGGTCGCCAGCGGCGGTAACTCGACACCGTTTTGGGCAAGATAAGTGGCGATGAAATCGGGCACGGCGTTTTTGTCAGCACTGCCTATT
>JBFKEA010000074.1:0-10216 GCA_041619375.1 Spongiibacter sp.
AGATCGAGCTGGGGATTGGTCTGTCCAAGGGCGACCGTATGGATTGGGTGGTGCAGAAGGCCACCGAACTGGGCGCGACGCGCATTGCGCCGCTGTACAGTGAGCGCGTCGATGTGAAGCTCGACGGCGAGCGCGAGCAAAAAAAATGGCGGCACTGGCAGCAAGTGATCATCAGTGCCTGCGAGCAATCGGGCCGCAGTCAGCTGGTTGATCTGGCCGAGCCGCAACCGCTGGCCAGCTGGCTGCAGCACTGCCGCGCCGACTGCAAATTGGTGCTCAGCCCCCACCACCACAGCCAGCCCCAGCGCGATAGCGCGCCGCAGAGTATTGCCCTGCTGGTGGGCCCCGAGGGTGGCCTGAGTGACGATGAGGTCGCAGCCAGTGTCGCCAGTGGTTTTAGCAGCCTGTTACTGGGGCCGCGCATCCTGCGCACCGAAACCGCGCCGCTGGCGGCGTTGAGCATCTTGCAGGCGCGCTGGGGCGATATGGCTTAGTCGGCAGCGCCGTCGGGATAGAGTTCGCTGAGAATGCGGCCTTCCACGGCGTCGACATCGGGAATCAGCAGCCGCTGGCCGTGCACTTCCACCTCGGCGAAAATTGCCGTATTGCCGGCGTGGCTATCCCGAGTTTTAATTTCAGCGCTGTGCACACTGAGCAGGTGGGGCACCGAAGACAGCAGAATAGCGTAGTGCGGCAGACGCTGTGGATCACACAGGCCCGCCATAACCGCCACTTGACGAATTTGCGGGTCGGCGGGCAGTTCGCCGTCGCGCAGGCCCTCAAAGCACAGCAGGGGAATTTCCTGCTGACGCCAGCGCAACATTCCCAGCAGGCATGTTGACGCCATTGCCGAACTCAACTGGCGGGCACTGGCCACCTCGGTGACACAGCTATTTGGCAGCAGCAGTGCACCGCCGTTGATCGGCATAATCAGATTTGCCAATGCGGCATCGGCTAGGGCCTGAGTCATTCCACTTCCACCTTGGACAGCACTTCTTCAATGGCTTTAAGCAATTGGATTTCCTGATAGGGCTTGCCGAGAAAGCGATCGACGCCCAGCGCCGCGGCGCGCTGGCGGTGTTTCTGGCCGGTTCGCGAGCTGATCATAATCACCGCAATATCACTAAACCGCGGCGTGCTCTGCAGGCGGCTGGCCACCTCAAACCCGTCCATGCGCGGCATCTCGATATCCAGCAACATTACATCGGGCAGCTGTTCCATTTCCTGTAACTGATTGACCGCTTCCAGGCCATCGCGCGCCAGGCTAACCTTCATTTGCTGGCGCTCCAGCAGGCGCGAGGTCACCTTGCGCACGGTCACGGAATCGTCGACCACCATGACATGCTTGGCCGGCGTCTCGTTGACCGGCAACTTGCTGTGCTGATCAACATCGAGTAGACGGCGCGCCGCATCGGCGCGAATACTGGCCAACATATCCAGAATGACCACCACGCTGCCATCGCCGAGCACAGTAGCCCCCGACAAACCCGGCACCGAGGCAAATTGCGGGCCCAGTGACTTCACTACCACCTCGCGCGAGCCCATGAGCGAATCAACTTGCACCGCCGTCGGCGGCTCGGCATTACGAATCAGCAGCACCGGCTTGGGCTCCAGCTGACCGTCCAGGTGGGGCGCCGCCACGCCCATCAACTGCCCCATGTAGCGCAAATTATATTTCTGCGCGGCATACTCAAAATCCGGGCCGCCGTCTTCGTAATACACTTCCAGCTCGTAGGGGCTGACCCGCAGAATACCTTCGATATTGTTCAGCGGCACGGCGTAAACCTCGCCACCGACGCTGACCATCAGTGCGCGGTTAACCGACACCGTGAACGGCAGGCGAATCTCAAAGCGGCTGCCACTACCTCGACTGGTAGACACCTCAATCGACCCGCCGAGTTGTTTGATCTCGCTGTGCACCACATCCATACCAACGCCGCGCCCGGAGATCTGCGTGACACTGTCTGCGGTGGAGAAGCCTGCGTGAAAAATAAAGTCCAGCAACTGGCGCTCGCTCAACTCCGCACCGGCGGCGACCAGACGCATGCGCTCGGCCTTGCGGCGCACCGCCTCAAGGTCAATACCGGCACCGTCATCGCTGATGGTTATCACCACGTCGCCGCCTTGGCGGTCAAAGCGCATGCTCACCTTGCCCTGCTCCGCTTTGCCGGCCTCGCGGCGCTGCTCAAGCGGCTCGATACCGTGGTCGATGGCATTGCGCAGCATATGCTCCAGCGCCGGAATAATGCGCTCCAGCACCCGGCGGTCCATCTCACCTTCGGCGTTGTACACCTGGAATTCGACATCTTTCCCCAGCTCGCCACAGAGCTGGCGAACCCCGCGGCGCAAGCGCGGCACCATGCGCGAGAAATGCACCATCTGCGAGTGCATCAAGCCCTCTTGCAGCTCGGTGTTCACCCGCGACTGCTGCAGTAGCAGGGTCTCCATATCGCGGCTCTTGTCCACCACGGTATTGCGCAGATCGACCAGATCGGAGGCCGACTCCAGTAGCGCCCGCGACAATTGCTGCAACTGTGAGTAGCGGTCAAACTCCAGTGGATCGAAGCCCTCGGCACCCTCACTTTCCATCAGCTCCTGACGGTGAATGATTTGCGCTTCGGTTTCCATATCGAGGCGGCGCACCTGCTCCTGCAGGCGCTCCACCGTCATTTCCATTTCCTCCAGCGAGAAATGCACCTCGCTGACCTGCTCCTCGATACGACCGCGGGCAATAGAGGTTTCGCCAGCCAGATTGATCAAGCGCTCTAGTAACTCCGACGGCACCTTGATCATTTCTTGCGGGCCGCGCTGTAGCGCAGCCAGCGGCACCGGGCGCGCGGGCTCCGCCTCGACAGCCGGGCGCGGCTCTGCGGCGGTGGCGCGCTCCGGCAACTCGCCGGTCGAAGCCTGCGCCAATGCGGGGGCCGACGCAGCGACCACCTCGGCCGCTGGCGGCGCCATACCCAGCGTGTCGAGCATCGCCACCAGCTGGTCTTGAGCACGCTGCACCTTGGGCAGCAGCGCCGGCAAGTCTACATCGCGACTGGTCAGCGCTTCGGAAATTTCGGTTTCCATCTGGTGGGCAAAATCACCCATGCCGCTTAAGCCAGTCAGCCGGGCCCCACCTTTAAAGGTGTGCAAATAACGCTGAATATCATCTAGGTGCGCGGGGTTGTCGACCTCTTCGCTCCAACTGTGCAGCGCACCGTCGAGCCCCTCAATCAAGTCTCGCGCCTCCTCCATGAAAATCTCGAGAATATCGGGGTCGACTTCATCTTCGCTGTCTGCCGCCGCTGTATCGGCAGCGGTCTCTTGCTCTGTCGCCGTCGGCGGCTCGGGCTCAGTGGCCGCCGGCGCTGCCTTGCCCAGCTTCTGGACATCAAAGTCGCGCAGCTGCTCCAGCAATGGCTCGTTCACCACTGGGGTATTTTCCGCCGCCAGCTGATTGAGGTCGTCCATCAGCTGATCGATGGCCTGCGCAACCAGCTGCAGCACATCAGCCGCCAAGGGGTCGCGGCTGTGGCTAAACATCACTTGCAAGGCCTGTGCGACTTCCGCCGTACTCTCGCTACCGATATCCTCGGCGCGCTGGGCAAAGTGACCCATCACCGGCGCATATTCGATCAGCAGGGCCGCATCGGCTGGCGCCGCCGGCTTGTCCAGCCGTTCGCCCAGAGTTTGTAGGTGGTCGCCAAAGGTCATCAGGAACTGGCTGAGTGCACCCGGTGCAATTCGCCCGGCTTTGCGCTGTGCTTCCGCGGTCTCGGCACCGGCCATCAATTCCACTTCGGCCTGTTCGATGCGCTGGCGCAGCGACTCCGGCGCGGCCAGTGCCGACGCCGGGCTGTGGCGCAGGCGCTGCACTAATTTGCGCGTTTCACTAAGCACATCGCTGATCAGTGTCACCAGCGATTCGTCGGCGGCGATACGCATTGACCGCGCCTCTTTAACTAGGCCTTCCAGCGGCGTAATAATGCTCGCCACCGCCCAAACCTCAGCCATCTTCGACGAGCCCTTCAGCGTGTGCAGGGCGCGCTGCAATTCATCGCTGAGCGCTACCGGATAGCTGTAGACACTGTCGACAAATTGCTCAATCTGGCGCAGGTGAACTTCCGCTTCGCCGATAAATACCGCGGTCAACTCATCGCTTTCTGTCTCGCTTGAGCTGGCGCTTGAGTTGGCGCCGCTGAGTGGCGGCGACTGTTCGCGGCTCAACGCCCCGGCGTCGACCAGCAGGCTGGCTAGGCGCTCGGCGGGCAACTCCCGCTTCTGCGACAGCTCTTCTATTAATTCGGGCAACAGCGCCACCGCGCGCTCAACAACAGCAAAGCGCGCCTGATCCATGCTGAAGTGGCCATCCACCACCTTGTTGAGCATGTTCTCAATCGCCCAGCCAAACTCCCCACACTGTTCGGCACCGGCCATGCGGCCACTGCCCTTGAGTGTGTGAAAGGCGCGACGCACTTCGGCCAACAGCGATGTCGAGGCCAAACCCTGACGCCAGCGCGGCAGCTTCTCACCGAGCAGCGCCTGCATATCGCCGGCCTCCTCGATAAAGATATCCAGTACGTCGGGGTCCAGTGCCAATTCTGCGCGAGCGCCTGTATCCGGCTCTGCGGCGACGGCCGCCGCCAGCTCTACCTCGTCGTCATCCAGCTCTGCGCTCGAACCGCGCTGCGGCATGGTGACAATATTATCCGGCACCGCCACATCGACGGGATAGCCTAGTCGCGCCACGCATTCGGCGGCCACCTGTATCAAGCCCTGATCTTCGCTGCGCGAACCCTCTACGCTGCGCTCGAGGTAATAGTCGACAGAGGTCATCGCATCGGCAAGGGCGTCTAGCTGAGGCCAGTCCGGAGATTTTCCGGCCGCGATTAATTGCTCGGCAATATAGTCGCCAGCCCGACCGACAATCGCCGCCAGATCGTCCATAGCCGCACTGCGCAGCGAAGCTGCCAACTCATTCAGGCGCTTCGGCACGCTGTGCAAATGATCGGCCTGCCACTCCTCGGCCACGTAACTCATCAAGGCCTCTTGCACATCGGCAAGCACCTGTCTGGCATCGCTGATCAGCGCCCGGCGTTCACCGGTCAGCGGCAGTTGCGGCGCCCGCTGGTCATCGACCTGTTCCAATTGCTTGGCAATACGAGCCAGCGCACGGCTTAAACCCAGCCGCGACACTTCACTGCTGCTGTCAGCCCCGGCGCTGGCACTGCGCAGGGCATAGAGCGGCTGAATAAGGCCGAGAATGGCCATCGCGTCGGCAAACTCAGCCAGTCGCTCGCCGATGCGGGATACCGCCACACCGCTGTCTAGTTCGGCAGATAAGTCGTACAAAGCGGCCACCAGACGCGGCCTGGCCGCATCGATAAACTGTTGCTGACTCTCGCGGTTGCGCAGGCCTTCGCCATAACCCTGACTGTCACGCAAGGCCTGCAGGGACTCGCTCTGCTGATCACCGCACAGCGCATAAAACACCAAGTCATCCAACAGCTCGCGGTGACTCGCGGCGCTGCCGTCACTGGCCAGCTGGCGTATTTCGCGCTCCAGGCGGTGGAGAAAGTCAACCCGGACCGCACCGGCAGGCAGGCGATCGGCCAGCATCGCCTCGATAAACACGCCCGCCGCTTGCCACAGCAGCCGGCTGGCCTCATCGCTCTGCAGACGCGCCACGCGAATACACACCTTGAGCAGATAGGTGAGGTTTTTCTCGGCTTCGTCGCCACTCTCATAGGCTTTCAGAGCGATCTGGTACATCTGCCGCAGCTTGCGCAGCAGCTCTTCAACATCGTCGCGCTGCAAGGCCGGCTCAGCGCCGCCGTTTGCCTGCTGCGCCTCAAACAACAGCCCCGAAGTAAGCAGATGACCGCCGCGCGCCGCGCGCAGCTCATTAAAAATCAGTAGAAGATCAACCGGCAGTTCGCAGCGCGCCTTGCGCAGCGCTTCAAAATAATCGGGCAGGGCATCGCAGGCCGCGGCGACCGCTTTTAGCAGGTCAGCGCGCTGAGCCATCGGCACCTCGCGCTCGATAACCCCGCTCACCGCCGCCTCCATTTCATCGAGCAGCAGCGCTACGCCACTGAACTCAATCATCTGCAGACTGCCCTGCACCTGGTGCAGCTGACCACAGAGCGGGTCTAACATTTCCGGTTCGCTGCCGTGTAACTCACAGTCGCGGATCATCGCGGCGCATTGCTGCAGTGTCGCCTTGAGCTCCTCGCTCAGCCACTCCAGTGCGATGTAATCTCGGCGATCACTCATATCCTTGGGCCCACATTCCTGTCTGGTGCCGGCGACAGACACCGGCGCGTGTCAGCGGCGCCGGCACTTAACCGGGCAGCGTGAAACCGGCAACCGAACTGCGCAAATCGTCAGTCATATTGGCCAGCGCCCCGATCGACTTGGCGGTCTCGGTACTGCCCGCGGAGGTCTGAGAAGTGATCTCTTGAATAATTCTCATGGTTGATGAAATCTGCCCCGCCGACTTGGCCTGATCTGCCGCCGCGTTGGAGATGGTTTCGATCAACTCGGCCAGCTCCTGAGATACCGCTTCGATCTCGGTCAGGGCCGCACCGGCGTCCTGAGCCAGACGCGCACCGCGCACCACCTCAGAGGTGGTTTGCTCCATGGAGATAACCGCCTCGTTGGTATCCGACTGGATAGTCTTTACCAGCGCCTCAATCTGCTTGGTAGCCCCGGAGGAGCGTTCGGCGAGGCGCTGAACCTCGTCGGCAACCACCGCAAAGCCGCGGCCGGCGTCGCCCGCCATCGACGCCTGAATCGCGGCGTTAAGGGCGAGAATATTGGTCTGGTCGGCAATGTCGTTGATCAGCGAGACGATGTCGCCGATCTCCTGCGTCGATTCACCCAGCCGTTTGATCCGCTTTGAGGTTTCCTGAATCTGCTCGCGGATATTGTCCATGCCCTTAATGGTGTTCTGTACCACCTCGGCGCCGGTGTTGGCGATCGCCACCGAGCGCTGGGCTACCGCTGCCGACTCGCGGGCGTTGCTCGATACCTTATCGATGGTCACCGCCATTTCAGTGATGGCCGCCGAGGCCCCAGCAATTTCCCGCGCCTGGCTTTCAGAGGCCTCGGCCAAATTCAATGCCGTGGCCTGAGAGCTCTGCGCCGCCAGCGAAACGTCCTGAGCCGTTTCGTTAATTTGCGACACCAGCACCCGCAATTGGTCGATGGTGTAGTTGATCGAGTCGGCGATGGCGCCGGTGAAATCTTCGGTAACGGTAGCCGATGTGGTCAAGTCACCGTCGGCGAGATCGGCCAGCTCATCGAGCAGCCGCAGGATTGCCGTCTGGTTGCGTTCATTGGTTTCGGCGGTCGCGCGCAGCCGCTGCTGGGTGCTGCGGAACGAGCTCATCCCCAACAAGCCCAGCGCAATGACCACCAGCCCGACAAAACCGATGGCCGTCACCACCGACAGTGGCCGCTCCTCGTCGAGGCGACTGATGCCACTGGACAGATTACTGGTGACCTGCATAATCTCCGGTACATTGACCACGATCACCCCGGCCGCTTCCGCCGACTTCAGCAGTTCCGGCGACACCTGAAAGATCTCGTCAACCGAGCCGCTGATCATCTGGAAATCCTGGCCGACGCGCATCAGCAAATTGCGCGCCGCCTTGCTGGCCACCGGCTCCACACCAATCGCCTTATTGCCGGCCAACATACCGCGCAGCACCGTGCCAAATTCATTGGCATCGACCGTGAACTGTTCAGCTGCCGCCGTGGCGGCATCGGTGCCCTCGAGCATGCGGTCAACATTGCGGGCGATACGCTCCAGCAGCAGGGACTGACGCTGGGCAATGGCAACCTGACTGGCCCCGGCGCCGTCTTTAAGCATAATGCCGACCACCTTGTTATAGGCGTCCTGCAGCTGCGGGATCAGCTGGTTCAGGTTGCTGGCAACCTCGTACAGAAAAATGATCCGCTCGCGGTTACTGACAATGGTTTCCGCCGCAGAATCCACCTGCGCCCACAGCCGGTTAAGCTGGCCAATATCTCCGCCGAGCATCTCCGCCGGCGACGGCAGGTCTTTGTTGCCTTCAACCAATTGGCGGCGCACCGAACTAAAATTGCGCTGGGCGCGGGCCAGGGTATCGAACGACGCGGTGTCGCCGAGAGCCGCCTCGCGAGACGCGTTGGCCAACTGCTGGGCATAGAGACGCATCTCGCCGGTAAGTTCCAAATAGCGCTGATCGTAATCGGCGTCGCGCAGAATGACGTAGGTATTGAAACCCGCACCGATAAAACCGAATAGCATCAGCACAACCAACACACTGACGGTACGCCCGGTTTTAAGGTTGCTGCGATCGCCCTGTTTTGCTGCTTTCATTCGCCCTGACTCCAGGATAGTCCCATGTTGTTCTTGACCGAGCCGCGCTTAAACCGCGACATCATAAAATTCTCTAACTTCCATTAACTGCGAAGGTCGAAACAAGGCCCATTCCCTACTGCCCTGACGGTAGATACCATCGACGAAGCGGTGCATCGTCTGCACCACTGAATCACACTCCGTACTGAATGAATCCACTTGAAAGTGCTGCATGCCGAAAACTTCATCGACGATCAGCCCGGTGTAAATATCACCGCGTTCCAGCACAATCACCCGGCGATGCGCCAGTGATGAGCCGGCGCTATCGTCGAGAAATCCTGCCAAATCGACCAGTGGCAGCAGACGACCGCGCACATTGGCCACACCTTTTACCCAACTTTTCACCCCCGGCAGTCGCGTTACCGGCGGCTCGCTGAGCACTTCGGCAATCTCCCCCATCGGCACCACGCAGTGTTGCTTACCAATGGCAAAACCAATGCCACTCCACAGCGCTTCCTGAGCATCTGCCGGCTGGCTTAGCTCGCCGCCGATACTGCGACTGCGCCGCGCCAATTCAGTTAAATAGCGAAATGCGCTCTGCGCCTCAGACATAGTGGTCCGCCACCTCAGTTGAGCACAGATTCAATGGTCTTGATGAGCAACTTGCCGTCCACCGGCTTGGTCAGATAACCCTTGGCGCCCTGACGCTGCCCCCACAGGCGGTCGGTTTCCTGATCTTTAGTGGTAACGATGATGACCGGCACCGCACTGGTAGCGGGGTCGCGACTGAGTTGGCGGGTGGCCTGAAAGCCGTTCAGGCCCGGCATGACAATATCCATCAGTACCACGTCGGGGTTTTCCGCGCGCACCATTTCGATACCCTGTTCACCGCTTTCTGCGGTAATCACGTCATAGCCATTTTTATGGAGGATCTGACGGATTTTCATAATCTCCGTCGGTGAATCATCAACGATTAATACGCGTGGCATTACTTCCCTCTCGCAGTAGCACCCCTTGTTATGTCACACACGGCGCCGGGGCTTCGTCGGGCATTTCTTCGTCGCCCTTCCTTATTGTTTTTTTATTAATCGATCAGCTCGGCACATGCGCCTGAATTGCTTCGAGCAATTCATTTTTACTGAAAGGCTTGGTCAGATACTGATCCGAGCCAACAATACGGCCTTTCGCCTTATCGAACAAGCCGTCCTTACTGGATAGCATGATCACTGGCGTCGACTGAAATTCGCTGTTGTTCTTAATCAGCGCACAGGTTTGATAGCCATCGAGCCTAGGCATCATGATATCGACAAAAATAATATCGGGCTTGCTGTCAGCGATTTTCGCCAACGCATCAAAGCCGTCTATCGCCGTCACCACTGTACAACCCGCTTTGGCGAGCAACGTCTCAGTCGTGCGCCGAATCGTTTTGCTGTCGTCGATAATCATGACCTTGAGATCGGAAAAATTGGCGTCCATAAAACTCACAACCTTATATTGGTCTGATTCAGCAGCGGCCACGTGACCAGCTCGCGCTGTCAGAGCGATTTTTTACCACGGAACGCATCTGCCTTCCATTATCTGATTACATTTGCCACTGAGACGCACATCATATGCTCACCGGCAAAAATTGCCGGCGGCGGTGCGAATACGGTATTTTAACGGCGCGTCTCCCAGACCCAATTAGGCTGCCCGCACATGCAGGGCGCCGCTGACACCGAGGCTTAGGCAATCATCGCAAGGCCGCCGGACGACGTCCCCTGCTTACTGAAGGGTTTGGGAGCCATCTCACATATTTGCCACTGGTGACTAAATGACAATCCGACTCGGCGTGGTCATGGACCCGATCGAACAGACCAATTACAAAAAAGACTCCACCCTAGC
>JBFKEA010000075.1:0-10152 GCA_041619375.1 Spongiibacter sp.
ACAGAGATGTCATGGGAGATGAACAGCATTGCCAGAGACAGCTGCTGTTGAATATCCATCAGCAGGTTCAATATTTGCGCTTGTACCGATACATCTAGTGCCGACACGGCCTCATCACAAATGAGTAGTTTGGGTTCAAGCGCTATAGCACGGGCGATGCCGATACGTTGACGCTGGCCACCGCTGAATTCGTGGGGGTACTTACCCGCTGCTGAGGTGGGCAGGCCGACCTGCTCCAACAGTGCGCGCACGCGTTGTTGTCGCCACTGATGGTCCCCCAGGCGATGGATGATCAGCGGTTCCTCGAGGATACTGGCGACGGTGTGGCGGCTGTTAAGCGATTCAAAGGGGTCTTGGAAAATCATCTGCATATCGCGGCGTAGGGGGCGCATCTGCTTGTGGCTTAAGCCACTGATTTCCCGCTCATCAAAATAAATCTCTCCGGCCGTTGCTCGGTGGAGATTAAGCAGGGCCTTGCCGAGGCTACTCTTGCCGCAGCCTGATTCGCCGACCAAACCCAGTGTTTCGCCGCGATGAAGCTCAAAGCTCACGCCATCGACGGCGCGTAGTGACAGTTTGGCGCGCAGCAAGCCCTGTGACTGGGGAAAGTGCAGCGCCAGATCGCAGACACGTAATAGCGGCTCAGTCATCGAGCGTTCTCCAGTGATGGCAGGCCAGGCTGGCGTCTTCTGAACGCGACTGCATTCGTGGTGGCTCCTTGCGGCACTGTTCATCGGCGTGGCGACAGCGGTTCGCGAAGCGGCAGCCCGGCGGCATGGCGTCCACGCTGGGGACTTGTCCTGCCAGTGCCTGCAGGCGGCTTTTGGGGGATGCTGCGCTGGCGGGTAAAGCAGCCAGCAGGCCGCGAGTATAGGGGTGTTTGGGTTGGCTGAATAACTCAGCAGCGCGGTTCAGCTCTACGATTTCACCGGCATACATTACGGCAACGCGGTCGGCCAGTTGTGACACCAGCGCGAGATCGTGGGTGATAAACAGCATTGCCATTCCGCGTTCGCGCTGCAGACGCTGTAGCAATTGAATGATTTGCGCCTGAATGGTCACATCCAGTGCGGTTGTCGGTTCGTCGGCGATTAGCAGGCGAGGCTCGCCGGCCAATGCCATGGCAATCATTACGCGCTGGCGCATTCCGCCAGATAACTGATGGGGGTAGGCGCTCAGGCGCTGTTCGGCGGCCGGTAGGCCGACATCGTTAAGCAGCTCTATACAGCGCTTTCTGCGCTCGGCACGATTGAGCTGCCGACAGTGAAGGCGCAGGGTTTCATCAATTTGCTGGCCAATGGTTTGCACGGGATTGAGCGCGGTCATCGGGTCCTGAAAGATGACGGCAATCTCACGGCTGCGCAGCGTGCGGAAGGCGGCGGGCGAATGAATATCCACCGGGCGGCCTCGATAGCTGATGCGCCCGCCGCTGATCGCCGCCTGAGGGCGGGGTAGCAGGCCCAGCAATGACATCGCCGTCAGACTCTTGCCGCAGCCCGATTCGCCGACCAAGCCGAGCGTTTCCCCGGCGTTGATCTGCAGGCCCAGCTGATTGACCATGCAGTGGGCGACGCCCTGATCATCGGTGATGGAAATGCTCAGCTTGTCCAGCGAAATTACCGGTGGCGTGGTGGTCATGGTTTGTCTGCCCAGTGCTGGTTGATGATCAACAGCGGCTCAAAGCGCTCACCGCGATCCTTTGCCGCGTCGACAGCTTGCTTCTCCCGGTCGTCTATCCAAAACAGACCGCCGCTGCTTCCCAGTGGATCAAACAGGCTGTCACTGGTTCGCGTGCCGTGGAAGTCGGGCAGCTTCAGCCAGCGCCAAAAAGCCTCGCGGGTGTAGGGTACCTTGAAGGTTGGGATAAACGAGCCCTGTTCAAACACCAGTTGCTCTAATTCATGGGCCAATTTTACACGCTCGGCCTTATCAGTGGCCTGGCGGTAGGCGATGATTTTCGCGTCCATTACCGGGTTGTCGGTATTGGTGACATTATTGGTTTGTGGTTTGTGCGCGTTGTCTGAATGGTAAAACTCCCAATAGCGCGGCGACAGACCGCCCCCTGACCAAGCCATCCACGCCGCCTGGTGTTTATTTTCCAAGATTTGCTTGAAGGCGGCCGATGGGTCGAGCAGCTGTAATTCGAGCTCGATGCCGGCTTTGCGTGCCTCTTCGGCAAGGATAACCAGACGGTCATTGTGTGCACTGCTGTAGTAGGTGATACGAATACTCAGGCGCTGACCGTCTTTTTGGCGGATACCATCACCGCCGCGCTGCTGCCAGCCGGCATCGTCGAGCAGAGCATTTGCTCGGCTCAAGTCAAACGGGCGGGCACGTATTGTCGGGTTGCTGTAGTCACCGTAACCGTCATGGGCAGTTTGCAGGCGCTCGTAGTCACCGTGCAATACGGTGTCGATAACCTTGTCGATATTCAGTGCATGTGCCAGTGCATAGCGAACCCGGCGGTCGCCAAGTAGTGGCGTATCTTCGTTGAGGAACAGGCCGGCAATGGGCTGTGGAACCTCGTTGTAAAATTTGATTTTGCCGGCGTAGCCGCGCTCATAGATTTCGCCCTGGGCTTTCTTATGCCACAGGCGCGGCATTAATAGTGGAAAGCTGTCCAGTTCGCCTTTTCTAAAATACTGATAGGCAATGTTCAGGTCGCGGATCAGCTTGATACGGATAAAGTCCGGATTAAAGCGGTATTTAAAATAGCGTTTGCCATTGCCCCACCAGTCGCTTTTGCGGCGAAACTCAATGTACTTGCCCTTGCGAATACTGTCGATGATATAGGGGCCGGTGTTGGGAGCGATTTTCCAGTTGTAATCACGTACCCAGTTTTCATCTAGGTGGTGGAAGTGAGCGGGCACTGGGGAAATGCTGTACTCAAACAGCATTTCCTCTTGGGGCTTGGCGACCGCGCCTAGGATACCGATGGTGTGCTCGTCATACTTGACGACATCGCGAATGATCTCGCTGTAGTAGTTGTTGTACCAGGGCGCAAGAATGTACTTAGAGCGCATGAACTGAAGGGCAAACACATAGTCATCGGCGGTAACCGGCTTTCCGTCCGACCAGCGCGCATCGGGGTCGAGTCGATAAAAAATACTGTGGCCGTCCTTGCCAAAGGCCCAGTGACTGGCCAGTTCAGGAATGGGGTTGAGCGTATTGGGGTGGATGCCCACCAAGCTGAGGTTATTGGCGCGCATATACCCGGCAAAGCTGCCATTGGAGTCCGGGCCGACCAGCCGCAAGGTGAGCGGAAAAGTGGTAACAAAGCTGCGAAAGCGACCGCCGCGCTGAGCTTCAGGGCTGGCGAAGATCGGGTCGTTGGTGTTGCTCAGCCACTGCAGGTCTTGGGGCAGTGCGGTGGGTAGCGCGAGCTCCCTTTCATCGCTGTCGGCTAGTGCCGGGGGCAGAACACACAGTGGTAACAGGCAAACCAGCAGGGCGATAAATTTATTCATAAAAGCTGAATTTTCTCGGGTCATAGGCATCGCGGATGGCTTCGCCGACATAGGCCACTAACATCAAGATTAACGTCATAGCAATCACCACCGAGCCGACCAGCCAGATCGATTCCAGATTTTCTGTACCCTGCTTCAGCAGCTCCCCCCAGCTCGGGGTAGGGGCGGGCAAACCGAAACCCAGATAGTCCAGTGCAGTGAGCGCAGTGATGCCCGAGGCCACTGAAAACGGCACAAAGGTGATAAGTGTGGATACGCTGTTGGGCAGGATGTGACGAAATACGATACGCGAGCCCGATGCGCCCAGAGCGCGGGCCGCCATCACATAGTCGCGCGAGACTTCTTTGTAGGTAGCGGTGCGCATATACCAGGTCATGCCCGTCCAGCCAAAAAATGCCATGATAAACAGCAGGGTCCAAAAGCCGGGGGTAATGACCGAGGCGACAATCATAATTACGTAGAGAAAAGGCACATTAGACCAAATTTCGATAATGCGTTGAAATATCAGGTCGAAACCGCCCCCCCAGTACCCCATGGCGCAGCCGATTGCGACGCCAATCACATAGTTGAACAGCAGCAATATCAGCGAAAATAGCATCGCTGTCCGAAAACCATAAATGAGTCTGGCCAGTACATCGCGGCCGCTGGTGTCGGTGCCCAAATAATGGCCACTATCCCAAGAGGGGGCGTGGGGAGGGAAGTCGCCGGCGATCAAATCCGTCTCCAGTGGACCGAAGGGCACTGGCGGCATCAGCAGCCAGTTGCCTTGGGCATTGGCGGCGAAGTGCTGCTGCAACTCGCGGTAGTTAGGCTCGTAGTCAAAATCCAAACCGAAGTCGCGACCGCTGTGCTGGGCCCCGAGTGTGGGGAAGTACAGATGTCCCTGATAGCTCACTATCAGCGGGCGATTACTGGCGATAAATTCCGCCCCAAAGCTGAGCGTTGTCAGTATCAGCAGTATCCAGCCTGAAATATAGCCACGCCGTGATTGACGGAATCGCTGCCAGCGTTTTTTGGCGACGGGGTTGCGCAAGCCAAGCATCAGTTGGCGCCTCCACCAAAGCGAATTCTCGGATCGACCAGTGCCACGCATATGTCGGAGAGAATATTGCCGATAAGGTAGAGCAGCGAAGAAATCACCAATATGCCCATCACAATCGGGTAGTCGCGCTCGACAATGGCCTCGTAGCCCAGCAGGCCAATACCGTCGATATTGAAGATGGTCTCTATTAAAAAAGAGCCGCCGATCAGCAGTGAAATATTATTGCCAAAGGAGGTGGCGACCGGAATTAAGCTGTTGCGCATCGCGTGGCCGCGAACACTTTGCCCCAGACTGAGGCCCTTGGCCGCCGCAGTGCGCATATAGTCGGCGGAGAGGTTGTCCATCAATGCGTTTTTCATCATTAGCGTGGTAACGGCAAAACTGCCCGCCAGATAGGCGATCAACGGTAATACCGCGTGGTAAAAAATGTCTTTGGCTTTCGCCAGTGGGGAAAGTTCAGCGAAGTTGTCCGACACAAAGCCACCCAGTGGGAACCAGTCATAGTAGCCGGCAAAAACAGAGATCAGCGCAATACCAATGACATAACTCGGCAGGGCATAGCCGAGAAAAACCACCGCTGACGATAGATTATCAAAGCGACTGCCGTGGTACATACCCTTCATTAATCCCAGGGGAATACAGACTAAGTAGGTGAGTATCAGTGTGGTCAGGCCGTAAAATATCGACACCGGGAAGCGCTCGCGAATAATCTCCCATACCGGGTCCTGGTATCGGGTGGAAAGGCCTAGGTCAAAGCGCAGTACCTGCTTTAACCACAGGCCGTAGCTGCTGAGCAGCGGTTTGTCGAAGCCGTAGTAGCGGCGCAATTCGGCCAACTGCTCATCCGAGAGGGTGCCGCCGCCTTCGCTGCGGTGCAGGCTGCCGGCCTCACCGCCGAGCTGGGCCTGGGTCATCATGCGCTCGATCGGGCCGCCGGGCACTACTCGGGTAATACTGAAAACCAACAGAGTGATGCCGAGAAAGGTGGGAATAACCAACAGGCTGCGGCGCAAAAAATAGCCGAACATAGTAACTTCCTGAAAGAATTATCGTCCCTAGGCCGCAGCAGCGGCTTAGAGGTCGGCGCGGGTCACATCAACATACAGCGTCAGGGACTGGCCAGGGCGCAGATAGTTGCTGCGGCCGATCGCATTCCACTCAACAATATCAGCCACTTTTAATTTGAAGCGGCTGGCAATGGCCGACAGTGAGTCGCCACTGCGCACTTTGTAACCGACCTTGCGGACTATACCGTCACTGGCTTTAGGGCCCTGTTTCCAGATCGCCAGTTTTTGGCCGGGCTTGATCAAGGCGCCGCGGTCGAGTCGATTCCAGCGGATCAGCTGTTTGACAGACACCGAGTGGGCACTGGCAATTTCACTGCGGGTGACGCCGCGGCGCACTGTGTGGTGAAATTTATGCTGGCCGCGCGCCGCCACACCGCGGTCCAGGCTGGGGCCGCTGGTCGCCTGGCTGCTGCCAGGAATCAGCAATGTCTGGCCGACTTTCAGCATGTCACCGTCGAGTTTGTTAAAGCGTTTAATCGTTGCGGTATCGATATGGTGGCGTCGGGCAATGCGAATCAAGCTGTCACCAGCGACTACGCGGTAACGCTGCCAGACTATGCGCTCTTTAATGGGCAGTGCGCTCAGTCGCTCTTTAAAGACCGCCACATTGTCGACCGGGATGAGTAAATGGTGAGGGCCATCGGGGGCGGTGACCCAACGGTTGAAGCCGGGGTTGTAGCGGTACAGTTCCTCTACACTTATCTCGGCCAGTGCTGCCGCCTTGGCAAGGTCGATCTGGCTGCCGACAGACACTTTTGCGAAGCGCGGTGCATTGGTCACGGTCGGCAGCTTCAATTGGTAATCCGCCGGGGTTTTAAAGATCTTCACCAGTGCCAATAGCTTTGGCACATAGCGCTTGGTTTCTTTGGGCAGCGGCAGCGACCAAAAATCTGTGGGCTTGCCTTGCTTGCGATTGCGGCGAATTGCGCGGTTTACCGTGCCGGCGCCGGCATTGTAGGCCGCTAGGGTCAGCATCCAGTCGCCGTCAAAGCGTTTGTTCAAGGTGCTGAGGTAATCGAGCGCCGCATCGGTCGACACCAGTACATCGCGACGGCCGTCGTACCACCAATTTTGTTCAATCCCAACATATTTGGCGGTGTTGGGAATAAACTGCCACAGACCGGCCGCGCGGCCGTGCGAGTAGGCGAAAGGGTCGTAGGCACTTTCTACAAAGGGCAGCAGTGCCAAGTCGGCGGGCATGCCGCGAGACTCTAATTGTTCGGCAATATGGTAGACGTAGTGTCCGGCGCGCGCGCTGACCTTGCCTAGATAGTGGCTGTGCTCGCTGTACCAGTCTTCCAGTTTGCTGACTTCGGGGCGCTCAGCAAGCGGGATAAAGCTCAGTTGGTCACCGATGCGCGCCCATACATCAGGGTAGCTTGGGGCAATGGTCTCTGTGGGAGCCGGTGTCGTTGTCGGTAGCTGGCGATCAACAGCGCGAATCTCGCCCAGGCAGTCGCTTGCGCAAAGTGGCGAGCTGCTGCCATACGACATCGCGCCGCCGCGACTGGCACAGGCGCTAACGATCAGTGCCACACTGAGCATTAGTAAACAAAAAGCAAGCCGCTGCGCGCTGTGAGAAGCGTTTCCTAGTGTTTTTATCATCAGTAATTCAGCTATTGTCTTTCCAGGCTCGAAGTGCGGCGAACACTTCATCCTGCGGTAAATCGTCACGCCCCTCTCGCAGGGCAATGCTACGTCTTAAGGAGCCAGTGGCGGTCCGCAAAAAGGGATTGCTGTCTCTCTCTTCTGTAATCGTTGATGGCAAGCTGATCTCGCCGCGCTCACGCAACGCTTTTATATTGTTATAACGCTGCTGCAGTTTGGCGTTATCGGGCTCTACCTTCAAGGCAAATTGCAAATTACTCAAAGTGTACTCATGCGCGCAATATACCGCCGTACAGCCGGGCAGCGACTGCAGCCGTGTCAGTGAGTTAAGCATCTGTGCGGGACTGCCCTCGAACAGGCGGCCACAGCCACCGGCAAACAGCGTATCGCCGCAAAACAGCAGGCCGGCTTGCGCGACGTAGTAGGCGATGTGGTCGAGGGTATGACCAGGTACCGCCAGCACCTCAAAGTCTTCGCCGAACAACTGTAGCTGATCGCCGTCGCCGACGACGTGCTGGATCTGCGGGCAGGCATTGGCGGGGCCAAACACCCGGGTGGCGGGGAACTGCTGGATGATCTCCGCAACGCCGCCGGTATGATCCCAGTGATGATGGGTGACCAGAATTGCGTTAAGCTTAAGCTGATTGTCGTGCAGATAACGCAGCGCCGGCGCCGCGTCGCCTGGGTCGACTAACAGCGCCTCGTCGTCTGCGGCGATACACCATATATAGTTGTCGTCAAAAGCCGGAATCGGCGTAACAGACAGCTTGCCCATGTCGAATACCTCGTTTGGCCTCAGGGTACGCAGTTCTCCCTTTCCAGACAAGGTGTTAGCTTATCGTAAAGGGATGAGAATACAGGTGGATTTATGGCTCAATGGCGCCCTCAGCACTCCCCCGATACGCTGCTGCCGGCACTGCGACAGTGGTTTCGCAGCCCGGTGGGCTGTACGGTGCTTCAAGAAGAACAGGGGCTGATACACCGGGCCCTCAGCGATCGCAGCACTGCACGTCGTCACTTGCTAAAACTCAGCGCGATTCCCGAGCGTCTTCATATCGATCGCCAGCTCAGCCAGCGACAACTGCATGTTGGCACTCCTGGACAGTATGCTTACAGCCAAATCTTCGATGCGCTGTGCGACTATGACCAGTTGCCGCTGGCCAGTGAATCGGTGGATGTCGTAGTGATGCACCACCTGCTGGAGTTTGTTGAAAATCCCCACACGGTACTCAGAGAGGTTGAGAGGCTAATTGTTCCGCATGGTAAATTGATTATTTGCGGTATCAACCCCTGGTCGCCTCTGGCGATGCGCGGCTGGCTGGGGCGCGCCAAGCGCAGTGCCATGTGGCAGCATCACAGCTTGACCATTAATCGTATCAACGACTGGCTGGCACTGCTGGGCTTTGAGTTGGCAGATCTGCGCTACGCCTTTCACCGCCTGCCAGTCAATTCACCCGCATTTTTCCTCAATCATCGGCCGTTATCGAATGGCTTGCCGATGGGTGGTGTTTTTGTGCTGAGCGCGACAAAATACCGCGCGCCGCTGACCCCGGCGCTGGACGAGCGCAAACACGCGAAGATTCTTCGCCATCCGGCGATGCTGGGTGCCACCCGAGATATAAGGCAATAGTATTGGTATGAGTAGAAGTGATAGTAAGGTTGAAATTTTTACCGATGGCGCCTGCCGCGGCAACCCGGGGCCGGGGGGCTGGGGGGCCTTGCTGCGCAGGGGCGGTCACGAAAAAAGCCTGTACGGTGGTGAGCACAATACAACCAATAATCGCATGGAACTGACTGCCGCGATCGAAGGCCTACGCGCACTAAAACGGCCCTGTGAGGTCGTATTGACCACCGACTCCCAATATGTGCGCAAGGGGATTACCGAATGGATGGTCAACTGGAAGAAGCGCAATTGGAAAACCGCCGCAAAAGCACCGGTGAAGAACGCCGATCTGTGGCGTGAATTAGATAGTCTTAACAGCCAGCACCAAATCGATTGGCAGTGGGTGAAGGGACACAGCGGTCATCGCGAGAACGAAATCGCCGATGCCCTTGCCAATCGCGGCATTGACGAACTCAAGGGGTGAGCATGCGCCAGATAGTACTGGATACAGAAACGACGGGGATCGACCCTAACGACGGCCACCGCATTATCGAAATTGGCTGTGTCGAAATGGTCAACCGCAAGCTCACGGGTCGGCATTTTCACTACTATATTAACCCGCAGCGCGAGGTTGAAGCGGGCGCGATCGAGGTACACGGCATCACCAATGAAATGTTGGCTGATAAACCGCTCTTTGCCGACGTCGCTGCCGAATTTGTTGAGTTTGTGCGCGGGGCAGAGCTGATTATTCACAATGCCCCCTTCGATATTGGCTTTTTAGATATGGAGTTGGCACTGCTGCCGGGTAAGCAGCCGCGAATGACTGAGATTTGCGCGGTAATGGACACGTTGGTCATGGCCCGGCAGAAACACCCAGGACAGCGCAACAGTCTGGACGCACTGTGTCAGCGTTACTATGTTGATAATTCCCAACGCGACTTGCACGGGGCCTTGCTGGACGCTGAAATTCTCGCCGATGTCTACCTGATCATGACCGGTGGCCAGACCAATCTGGCTCTGGCGGGAGAGGATGGCGAAAACGGTGACAGCAGCGGTGGCGGAGCGATACGCCGCCTGCCAGACGATCGTCCGGTGCTGCGGGTAATTCGCGCCAGCGAGGCCGAACTCAGCGCTCACCAGGAGCAGTTGGACATCATCGATAAGGCCAGCGGCGGTAACTGTCTGTGGAGACATGGCGCGGAGGAGGGGTGAACAACGGCCGGTGCGCTTTGTGTGCCAGTTGTTGTTTCCGCCTTTTGGCACTGTGCACAAAGGCAAATAGCTGCTAAAAAGGTGCCTAAATACCGTGGCTTAACGCTATAAGCAGCGAATTACGTTGAGCTTATTTAAGCTTGCGGAAGAGAT
>JBFKEA010000076.1:0-10094 GCA_041619375.1 Spongiibacter sp.
CCCACTGACAAGGACTTGGCAGTCGCATTTTATCGCAGTAGTGAACGGCTTAAAGCGTATTCAATGGCAGACCTTGTCAAAGATAAATCATCGCTAGAGAGTAATATGAGTCATTTTTGTTGCTAGGTTTATGATCTACCCGCACTTGGGCAACTTAGTCGCTTTTATATAAAAACAATTGAGCGATGGGTCTGTACCTTTGGTGTGACAACAGGGGGCTTGGCGCTCCCTGGTGTGGGGACGGTTCTGTATAGGGCGGCCTAAGTCGCTATATCGTGTAATGCTGAATGCTAATAATGTTGGCAGCTTGTCTGCTGACTTTAGGCTGGGTCGGCGGTATGACCCGCTGGGGAGATATAGGGATGAAATCCTTTTTTCGCGACAATCCGACGATCGCCTTTGGCTTGGCTTTGCCTGTGCTGCTGGTAGTGGTATTCCTGCTGGGTTCCGGTATTCCCACGTTGTTGGTGGCCCCGCCGAAATACGATGTTCTGTTCGCAACGGACTACTACAGCGACCAGCAGGGCCTGCAGATGGCAGTGGTCGGCCAGCAGTTGCGGCTTAGCTTCCGCGGCCCCGCTCAGCGCGGGCGGTTGCCGAGACTGTGGCGCTATTACGCGAAAACCGGCGCCGTGCAGGAAATCGGCATTGTTCTGCCATCGAGCCTGGCTGCGGCAGGTGAAACTGCGACCGAAGCACCCGCTTCTATGACATCGGTAGCGGTAGCCGTGCCCGATCTGCAGGGGGTGGTCGTTGATTCCTCCAGCATTGCGCCAGATGGTTATGCGTTTAACAGCGCCAGTGATCGCTACCCGGATCGAATCTTTGGTGGACTGTTTTATTCTTCGCGCTATCACCATCAGGTAAGGCTTGAGAAAAATGGCCGCCGCGTTCGCTTGCCGTACGCCGGCAACGACTATTACCGCCACAGTACCCGGTTTATTGGCTGGGTGGTGTCGCCATGATATCGCTGCTGATATTACTGCTTTTTTTTCTGCTTATCGGTGCAGGCATTTGGGGGTGGCCGCTAGTGGCAGCCGCACTGGGTTTACCGGGAGCAATGGATAAGCGCGGCGCCTTAGTGCAGATCAAGCAGTTAATGAATCGCTTTGATATATCACCGGACGAAGTGGATACCGTCTTTCGTGAGCCGGTTGCGACACCGGGCGCTCTGACGGGGCGCGCTAAAGGTGATGTGGCGCGGCGGCTGTTTACCTATCTCGGTGCGATTTTTATTGTTGCGGGGCTTGCGACCTACATTGGCAGTTTCTGGGAAAGCATGGGCGCGACACTAAGGGTGCTGGTAACACTTGGCGTGGGCTATGCGCTGTTTATTGTGCTAGTTGCGGCGCTGTACGAGCAGCGATACCCCCAGTTGGTGTTGCCGCTAACACTGGCCAGTGTGTTAATGATGACTTGGGGCTGGTTGGTGTTACTTGATGAAGTGTACCCGCAAAACCGGAATTGGCGGGGCGCAACGCTGTTTGTGTGTGGCGTAATGACCCTTCATCAGGGGGCGCTGTTTGCCGTGTATCGGCGAACGGTGCAGGCATTGACGGCGTTGTCCTTTGCTTACGGTTTTATGTATGTGGGGCTGGACATATTGGGGCTGCCGGCCGCTTATATTGCCATAGTGCTGGGCGCTTCGGTGTTTTTGCTTGGCTCGGGCCTGCACAAAACGCCGCACCGCGCGCTGGCAGAGCCCGCGTTGTTGGTGGGCGCGTGCTGGTTGAATAGCGGTTTGTTCGATCGCATTGCGATATTCATTTCGGCGAACTGGGCGTCGCTTTTGGTCGGTGCCAATCTTATGTTGGCGGCCTACGGTCTGCACCGAGCTCAGCGTCATCCTCGGCTGATTATGCTGGGCTACTTTATCGGCTCGGCAATGGTCTATACGGCGTTGTTTGATCTGTTGCAGAACACCGCTGCTGAATTGCTGTATCTGGCAGTAACGGCTTTTGCGCTTTATGTCTGCACAGTGCTGGAAAGCCGCGCCTTGCTGTTTACCACGGTGGTGGCGATGCTGGGTTTCATTGGCTATTACTCGGCCGAATATTTCGCAAACTCGCTGGGCTGGCCTGTTGCCTTGGTGTTGATGGGGCTGGCGTTTCTGGCTGTTGGCGCGATTGCGCTCAGGGTGAAGCGTCGAATGTAGCCCGCAGCGTAGCGGGCATGCGGGTCTAAACTTAAGCTTAGAGGGAAAGCACAAGGAAAAGGGGCGAGTTGCGGTCGGAATTTCATCTTGGCTTTCCATGCTAGGAAAACGCTCGAACGCAGGTCGCGGTTAATCCGTGCCGGTAATTGTGGTCACTGGCACGGAGTTATAGCTGGACGGCCCCTACCGGTTAAATATCCGCAATTGCCGGGCTATTTCCCCTATTGGCAACGTCGGCTAAGGTCTAAAGACGCAGATTAACGTGCCAGCAATTGCGCCAGCTTGTCGGTGGGAAACCAGCGCTGGGTCAGTAGGCGGCCCGGCCATAGCGGGGTTGGGTCGGCAGCGGGGTTGATGTCGGCAAGTTTAACTAGTTGCTTGCCCTGGCTGTCGCCACTGAGCATGCGGAAAAATGCTTCGGGACAGCGGTCGATGCCTTCCAGCACATCTTGTTGTACCTGAATGTCGCCCTGGCGCAACCACTTTGCCAGTTGCAGCACGGCGGCGCGCATTTTGGGTTTGTAGTCCAGTAACACCATGCCCTGCTTGCGAATACGCTTGGCCAAAATAGTGTTGTTGTCGCGTCGGCCGGTGTCGTCGCGGGTGTTGTTAAGGTGGCTGATACCCAGTCGTCCAATAACCACGTGTCGTGCATGGTCATTGAAGTGGTCGAGCACGGCCTCTGAGATATCGCCGCTGGTGTTGTCGTAGTAGATGTCTACGCCATGCGGGCAGGCCTCTGCGAGGTCGGCCGAAAGTTGCTCTATGCTTTTACCGCGATAACTTACCGCCGCGTCGTAGCCCCAGTCGCGTTTCACCTGTTCGGCCTTGTCGTCACTGCTGACAATGGCCACGGTGCGCAGCCCCAGCGATTTGCCAATTTGGGCGGTAATACTGCCTACGGAGCTGGCGCCGGCTGAGATCAGCAGGGTTTCACCGGCGCGGGGCTTGCCAATATCGAGTAGGCCAAAGTAAGCGGTGGCACCTGTGATACCCACTGCGCTGAGGTAGGCGGTGGCATCGGCAAGGCCGAGGTTGATCTTACTAAAACCGTCACTGTCGTCGCTGATGATGTATTGCTGCATACCGCACAGACCGAGTAGCACAGTGCCGACTTTTACCTTGCTATTGCGCGAGGCAATTACCTGGCTAATGCCATAGGCTTGCATGGTGTCGCCGGGGTTGACCTGGCCAGCGTAGTTACTTTCGTCGCGCATGCGCCCGACCAAGGCGGGGTCCATTGACAGGTAGCAGTTGCGAGCCAGAAATTCGCCGGGGCCAAGCTCGCGTAACGGCTCTTCGTCGATTTCAAAAATATCGGGGGTCGGTTTACCGGCGGGGCGCTTGATAAAGCGCACCAGTCTATTGTTACTCATGGTCGGTCCTCTTTAGGGTAAGTGCGTTCCGAGCAGACCGTGACTGGAGGCCGGGCCGGGTCGATTTACGCGGTTTCTTCGTTTTGCTGATGCAGTTGGTTTTCCAATTCAATAAGCGACACCGGCAATGACGTCGGTTTGGGTAATTTGAATTTCTTTTCGGAAATGGTTTTTGCGCGCTGGTGGTCCATGCCAACCAGTACCAAGACGTTTTCGATAATTTTGGGGATGGCCGACAGTGGGAGCTTGCCGAAATAGAGGTCGGCGCCAGAGTAGAGAATACTGCCGGTGATCATGTTCAAGGTGATTTGTACGTCATTGACCTGGAATTGTCCGGCGTCGATACCGGCCTGCATATCGGCTTCGGCGCGCTCGCGAATATTGCCGGCGTACAACTCAAAGGGTACTCCGCATTCAACGATCATTTTGCCGATGCCGTCGCGGTCGGTAAGTGTGCCCATGGTGTAGCGAATAGACGCGGCAAAGCGCTCGGCGGGGTCGCCGAGTCGTGCGGTGACTTGGTCTACACGGTGGTGGTAGTCACGCAGGATCAATTCTACCGCTGCTGATACGATCTCCGACTTGGACTCAAAGTAGTTGTAAAACGTCCCTAGGCCGACATCTGCAGACTCGGTTACGTCGTTGATGTTGGTTTTTTCATAGCCTTTTTCCATTACCACCTGTTGCACTGCCTTGAGCAGGGCATCGCGGGTGCGTTCGCGCTTGCGAACGGTGCGGTTGGGCTTTTTGGCTGCTGCGCTCATTCTTTTGCCTTCTTCGATGTTGAAAAAGCCTCATTTTAGCAGTATTGCCGGGAACTGTTACAAACAAAAAATGAAAAAGCTTCACAAAAGAATAATAATCATATACTGTTGCTGTCAACAGCTTGTGAAAGTTATTCATTTTTATCTATTGGAGGTTCACATGAGAGTTGCGGGCAATCCAACAAAGCAGCAGCTGCGGGAAGAGTGCATTGTTAACGACCGCTGGGAAGCGCCGCTGATAAAAGTGCAGAGCCTTGCCTATATCGTGCTGCAGCGCCCGGACGTAGAGCAGGCGGCGCGGTTCTTTAGTGACTTTGGTCTATTGATCGATGAGCGGACTGACAGTGCGGTGTATTTGCGCGGTGTGAGTACTGCCCATCAGATGATGGTGATTGAAAAAGGGGCGGCCGACATTCCGCGCATTGGCATGCTTGCCGAAGAGGCCGACCTTGAGACACTGGCCGCCCGCTTTGCACTGCCGATTTGCCAGCATAGTGAAGCGCTGGGCGGGCGCTATGTCCGTTTGGAAGACCCCGATGGCCTGGTCATTGAGGTCTGCAGTGGTTTGAAGTCGCTGTCGCCGTTGCCAGCCCAGCCGCCGCTGCCGCAATGGAATGGCGCCGGTGACAATAAAGTGCGGGTTAATCAAATGGCCCGCAATCCGCTGCGGCCAGCGTCGGTGTATAAGCTGGGTCATACGGTGCGCAGTGTCGCCAGTATGCAGGCCTCGCTGAACTGGTATCAACAGACGCTGGGAATGATTGTTTCGGACTTTCAGTTTTTGCCGGGCGACCCACTGCCTGTGGTGGCGTTTATGCGCTGCGACTGCGGCGATAAGCCGGTGGATCATCACACCATCGCCATTGGCACGGCGCCACTGCTCGGGCATATGCACAGCGCTTTTGAGCTGGATAACCTCGAAGAACTTTTGATTGGCAATCGCTGGCTGGCCGATCAGGGCTATAGCCACTCCTGGGGTATTGGTCGCCATGTGCAGGGTAGCCAGATCTTTGATTACTGGCGGGAGCCCAAGGGTGAAGTGTTTGAGCACTACGTCGATGGTGACGTGTTCAGTGCCGCCGAGGCCACCGGTTATCACCTGTTTAATTCTGAGGCGCAGCACCAGTGGGGGCCGGAAATCACCGCAGACGTCACCGGCCAGAATCGTCCCTTGCAAACCTTGCGCTCTATCGCCAGGCGGTTGTTCACGCAGGACGACATTACGGTTGGCCGGCTCAAGCGCCTGTTAAAGGCGGTGAATTCTTAAATTTTTGATGGAGGGCCGTGACATGGCTTGCAAGGTAGTACGTTATAACAAAAAGGGTAGTGACAAGGTCTATTGGGGGGTGCTCGACGGGCTGATATACCCGCTTAAAGACCAGTATGACTCCACTGAGGATTTTCTGCGCAGCGGTCGCAGCCAGGCGTTTGCGCTGGCCGCAAAGGTTCCGGACAAGGGCGGAATTGCGCCGGCTGAGGTGGAGCTGCTGTCACCGGTGACGGCGCCCTGCCAAGTGCTTTGTCAGGGCGCGAATTATCGCCAGCATATGATTGATTCGGGAATGAATCCCGATGAAAAGAAATTCAACATGATTTTTAACAAATCGGCGGGTTCTATTACCGGCCCTTATAACGACGTGGTGCGCCCGGCCCATGTGTCACTGCTGGATTACGAGGTGGAGTTGGGCCTGGTGATTGGCAGTGATATTCATACACCGCGCCATATTGGCGAGGGCGATCTGCCGGAGATCATTGCCGGTATTGTGATTGGTAATGATGTATCGGCGCGCGATGTGCAGGTACCTGAGATGCAGTTTTTTAAGGGCAAGAGCTACCGCACTTTCTGCCCGGTCGGCCCGGTTCTCTGCCTGCTGGACGCCGACGAATTTCACTACTTGGAAAAGCTCGAATTAAAACTGGCGGTCAACGGCCAGCTGCGTCAGCGGGAGAGCAGTGGTGACATGGTGTTCAAGCCGGCCGCCACACTCAGCGAACTGTCGCAAATTGCCCACCTAAATGTCGGTGATCTGGTGCTAACCGGCACGCCGTCTGGATGCGCGCTGGGTATTCCGTCGCCACTGGTGGCGAAAATCGGTGGTCTGCTGCCGGAGGCAACAAAGTGGAAGATGTTCAAGAAAATGCAGGCGAAAAAGCCTAATTATCTGCAACCCGGCGACGTTATGGAGTTGTCTATTTGCAGCGCCGATGGCGCTATCGACCTCGGTGTACAGCGCAACAAAATTGTACAGGCTTGATACCCGCAGGTGGAACTCATGGACAACTACTATGAAGTGATCATTGTCGGTGCCGGGCCCTGTGGGGTGAGCGCCGGCAACTTGCTGGGGCGCTACGGCATACGCACGTTGATTATCGACAAAGAGGCCGATGTATTGTCGATTCCGCGCGCCATTGGCATGTGTAACGAGGGCGCGCGTATTCTGCGCGCTATGGGCTTGTACGATGCATTGCTGAGCAATATGCAGTTCATCGACAAGGTGCGCTTTATGCACCAAAACGGCAAGCCAATTTTCTTCGCTGATACCGCTGATCGCATCAATGGGTATCGCGAGCAGCATATGTTTTATCAGCCAAAACTGGAGAGCGATCTGCGCGAGGGCTTAAAGCGCTTCGACTGTGTTGAGCTGCGCACGCAAGTCGAGTGTTTGCAGATAGAGCAGGGGCACGACGGTGTACAGATGTGGCTTCGCGATGCGCAGGGGCGGCGTCACCGGCTGAGCTGCGACTATGTCATGGCGGCTGATGGTGCTCGCAGCGTACTGCGAAAAATGACCGGCGTAGGTTTTGAGGGTAAAACCTACGATCAGGATTGGTTGATTTTAGATGTCGGCAAAGACCCCCAGCCGGGCAAGGCGGTTGATTTTATATGCGACCCGCAGCGTCCGGGCGTGACCTTGCCGGCGCCCTTCGGCAAGCGGCGTTGGGAGTTCGTGGTCAAACAGGGCGAAGACCATGAAATGATGCTCAGTGACCAAACGATAAGTCGTTTGTTGAAGCCCTGGGGCTGCGCCGACGATATGCAGATTGAGCGTCGCGCCATATATACCTTTCATGCCCGTGTGGCGGAAACCTTCCGTGTTGGGCGGGTGTTTTTAATGGGCGATGCGGCGCATATCACTCCCCCTTTTGCCGGTCAGGGGATGATGGCCGGTTTGCGCGATGCCTACAATCTCAGCTGGAAGTTGGCTGCAGTACTGCGCGGCCGCCTGCCTAGCAGTCTGCTGGATAGTTACGACCGCGAGCGCCGGCCACAGGTGCGGCAAATCATTAATTTTGCGCGCTATGTCGGCAACGTCATCTTGCCGCAAAACCGCCTTAGTGCCGGTGTGCGCAATATCGTGTTCAATTCGATGCGCTGGATGGGGATACATTCCGACGAGCGCGGCCTGGCGATAAAGAAAAATCCCAATCACATCAACGGCAGTAGCTGGCGCCATTACTTGCGTCGCCGAGTGCTTAAGCTGGGTACCGAGCTGCCTCAATACCGCTTGGAAGATGGTGTTGGCACGGTTCTGTGGATGGACGACTACCTGGCCGGGCGGTTTCAGCTGCTGAGCTTTAACTGCGCCGTTGAAAGCTATTTAGAGCCGGAGACCTTGCTGCGTTGGTCGCAGCTGCAGGGTGGGTTTTTGCGGATTGGCAGTCGTGGCCGCGGCGAGCCATTGACTGACGGCAGTGGCGATTATGAGCGCTTGTTAGATGGCGGGCGTGCGGTGCTGCTGGTGCGCCCAGACAAAATGATGGTACTGCGTTGCCGGCCGCAACAGCTGGATAAAAAGCTCAATGCCTACCTCGATTCGCTGGGTTGTCCGGTGAGCAGCGATCGTCGCATCCTACAAGGAGCCTACTAATTATGCGCAATGATATCGTTCTTTACGACTTTGCCAATTCGCCCTGTGCGCGTCGAGTCAAAATTTCGCTGATCGAAAAGGGCATGTCGTTCGACAGAGAAGTCGTCAATCTGTCGTTAATGGAGCAGAAAACGCCCGAGTATCTGCGTATTAATCCCAACGGCTTGGTGCCGGCGATGTCGCACAATGGGCATACCCTGTTTGAGTCATCGGTAATCTGTGATTACCTTGAAGACCTTGTTGACGCCGCGCCGCTGTACCCGAGGTCGCTGGACGATCGGCTGGCCGTGCGCGCCTGGCAGGATCTCGAATTGGCCATGGCCAAAGATTACCGCACACTGATGTACGCAATGGTAATGGGGCCATTACACCATATCGCTTACAGTCGGCAGGAATTTCTCGACAAGGCCGCTCGTGCCAGTGACAACCCGGCCCACATCGCCTGGGAAGATAAAATCTGGCGATTGCAGGTGTTGAGCCCAGAGGAGCAGGCCCAGTATCGCAAAGGCCTGTATCAATATGTGCAAACGGTTGAGGCTGCCTTGGCTGGTCGTAACTATCTCGTGGCCGAGCAGTTCAGTTTGGCCGATGTGGCTACCTACCCGCGTTTAAAGATGTTCCCCATTGTCGGCATACCACTGTCGGCCGTGCACTTTCCCAATATCGCGCGCTGGATGGCGCGCATGGAGCAGCGTTCGTCTTTTGCGTCGACGCAGGCAGACGAAGAGAAGGCCTTGTTGAAAATTAGTGGCAACGGCATGTTGGCGCTGATCGGCAAACTGGTATACACCCCCGAGCGACAGCGCAGCTGGTTTCAGCGGCTGTTATTGCGGGTAATCAAGCCGGTATTGCGCCGCAAGCTGGCCAGCGATACCGCCGAGCAAACGTCGCACAAGCGTTCCTTAAAGAAAAGCCAGGCACAGCCCACGCAGTATGCGTCCAAGGCAAAGATCATTTGCCTCAGCGAGGCTGAGCGAGAGCGGTTACTGAGCGCTAAGTCCGCCGAGGAGAGTGGCTTGGTACTTTATGGCAACGCTGATTGCCCGGAGAGCGAGCGTTTGCAGTGGCTGCTGGCCGGGCAGTCAATCCCCTATCGCTGGGTCGAGGGCGCCCCGGCGGAGCACGACGGGCCAGGTCAGCCGGCGCTGCCGCTGTTGATTCACGGTGAACGCCGTATTGCCAACAGTTTGACGATTGCCGAATACCTCTTCGGTGCGGATAGCGCTCTGAGCTTGTTCCGCGAACAGCCCCTGGAACAGGCCAAAATCCGTATGTGGCACGCCTTTGATACCGGTATGCACAAGGAGCTGCAGCCGCTGAAAGAGGGCAGCGCTGCAGACTCTGCTTTATACAGCCGTGAGCAGGGCTTGGCGATTATTCGCGAAAAGTTGCTGTTGCTTGACGAGGCCCTGAGTGCGGGTGCCTGCCTGGTGGGTGAGGCCTTTAGCTATGCCGATGTGGCTTTGTACAGCCGCATGCTCAGCTTTGAGCGGCTTGGTTTGGCGACGCTGATCGATGACTACCGGCACATCCGCAGTTGGATGGCGCTGTGCAGTACTCAGCTGGCCCTGTGGCAGCGCGGCGTGCCCAAGCAGAAGGCCGCGGGCAGCAAAAATAGGGGTTGAACATGGCAAAGGTCATTCTAGTCAGCGGCTGTTCCAGCGGCATTGGCCGCGAGTTGGCACTGCAGCTTGCCGCGCAGGGGCATACCGTATTTGCCGGTGCCCGCGACCCGCAGAGCTTGCAGGACTGTCGCAGCCGCAATCTTTTGCCAGTGGCATTAGATGTCAACGATGCCGAGCAGCTCGCTGAGGTGGTGGCCACGATTACGCGGCACAGTGGTTACTTGGATTGCCTGATTAATAACGCCGGTTACGGCGCGATGGGCCCCTTGGTCGAGATGCCCTTAGCGCAGGTCCGGGCACAGTTC
>JBFKEA010000077.1:0-9943 GCA_041619375.1 Spongiibacter sp.
ACGGTACCGGGAATGACCGATCACAGCTTGGTGCCGATGGCCGCCAAGCAGGCTGGAATTGATTTTGACCAACTGGTGCTGCGTATTTTGCGCAGCAGCTTGGCCAAAGGTGACGAACACCATGGCCGTTAAGAGGAATCGATTTAAGCGCGACGGCAAGGCCGACAGGCGCGACGGCAGTGAACGCCGAGAGTGGAACCGGGTGGCCAGTCGGTTGCTGTTGCTGGCGGCGGCGCTGGGGTTTATTTACGGCGTCGAACAGTTTAGTTCCCGCTTGGACGCCATTCCAGTGGAGCGGGTGGTGTTTGCCGGTGATCTGCAACGGGTAGATCGCCAACTTTTGGTTGAGCGCGTTACCGGGCATTTGGCAGTGGGTTATATCGGTCTTGATCTCACGGCGATCCAGGCGGAGTTGGAGCGCGAGCCTTGGGTCTATCGGGCGGTAGTGGAGCGGCTGTGGCCGCGGGAGTTGAAAATCACCATCGTTGAGGAAGCGCCGATTGCGGTGTGGGGCAGAGGTGGTCTGCTCAATCACCGCGGTCGTATTTTTGTGCCAAAGCACGATGCTGAATACGGCGAGCAATTGCCGCGCTTAAATGGTCCGGAGGGCAGCGCGATTGAGATTATGCGCCAGTACCGGCTAATGAGTCAGCTGCTCGGTGATGAGCAACTGCATTTGCAGTATTTGGAAATGGATGCCCGCGGTAGCTGGACGGCGCGAATCGAGCCGGGGGTGGAGTTGGTGTTGGGGCGTCAGCAACCGTTAGAGAAGTTGCGGCGCTTTTTGTTGGTATACCGCCAGCATCTGGCAATGGATTTTGCATCGGTAGAGCGGGTTGATATGCGCTACATCAATGGTCTCGCGGTCGCGTGGGCTGAACAGAGTGATAGGGGATAACCATGCACAGCGAATACCGCACAGCAGTCAGTGGCCGCTGCCAAATAAAATTCGCGTGCTGCAACACTTGGGGGAAATGCTGCAATGTCTAATTCAAACGCCGGCAGAATGGTGGTCGGTCTGGATATCGGCACCTCAAAGGTGGTGGCGATTGTCGGGGCCATCAATGATGAGAATAAACTGGAAATCGTCGGCATTGGCTCGCACCCGTCGCGTGGGCTGAAAAAAGGCGTGGTGGTGAATATTGAGTCCACCGTGCAGTCGATTCAGCGCGCTATCGAAGAAGCGGAATTGATGGCGGGCTGCGAGATTCACAGTGTGTATGTAGGCATCGCCGGCAACCATATTCGCAGCCTCAATTCGCACGGCATTGTTGCAATTCGCGATCGCGAAGTGTTCCAACTCGACCTGGAGCGAGTGATCGATGCCGCCCAAGCGGTAGCGATTCCCGCCGACCAGAAGGTGCTGCATATCCTGCCGCAGGAGTTCGTTATCGACGAGCAAGAAGGCATTAAAGAGCCCTTGGGGATGTCGGGTGTGCGGTTGGAGGCCAAGGTACATCTAGTGACCTGTGCGGTAAATGCCGTGCAAAACATTGAAAAATGCATCCGCCGCTGCGGCTTGGAAGTCGAAGATGTGATTCTCGAACAGTTGGCGTCCAGTTATTCGGTGCTGACTGATGACGAGAAGGAGCTGGGCGTTTGCCTAGTGGATATTGGCGGTGGTACCAGCGATATCGCCATCTTTACCGATGGTGCCATTCGTCACACCGGTGTGATCCCAATTGCCGGCGACCAAGTGACCAACGACATTGCCATGGCGCTGCGCACGCCGACCCAATATGCCGAAGAGATCAAAATTAAATACGCCTGTGCACTGACCCAGTTGGCCGGGGAAGGGGAGACCATAAAGGTACCCAGCGTTGGTGAGCGGGCGCCCCGCGAATTGTCGCGACAGGCTTTGGCCGAAGTGGTTGAGCCGCGATATGACGAGCTATTTACCCTGGTTCAGGCCGAGCTGCGCCGCAGTGGTTATGAGGATTTATGTGCGGCGGGGATCGTGCTCACCGGTGGCACTTCCAAAATGGAGGGTGTGGTGGAGCTGGCGGAAGAAATCTTCCACATGCCCGTGCGGATCGGCTCGCCGCAGGATGTTCGCGGTCTTACTGACATTGTGCGCAACCCGATTTATGCCACCAGTGTGGGGCTGCTGCACTACGGCATTAAGCATCAGATGGAAAGCGGCGGCCGCGGTCGTGTTCGTCAGGAAGGCTTTGTCTCGCGGTTGAAAAGCTGGGTGCAGAATAATTTTTAAAAGAAGAATTAGCGTAACGACTTAAATAACGATTTTAACGAAGTAGTAACGGTCGCGTTTTGGCAGCGCGGCTGACATTGCAAAAAGGGAGAAAAACCATGTTTGAACTCGTAGATAATGTTCCTCAAAACGCAGTAATCAAAGTTGTTGGCGTCGGTGGCGGTGGCGGCAATGCCGTTAAGCATATGATCGCCAATTCCGTCGATGGCGTAGATTTTATCTGTGCCAATACCGACGCACAGGCGCTGACCGACGTGATGTCGAAGACCGTTCTGCAACTGGGTACAACCATCACCAAGGGGCTGGGCGCAGGGGCTAACCCCGAGGTGGGGCGTCAAGCCGCGATGGAGGATCGCGACCGCATTGCCGAGGCGCTGGAAGGTGCTGATATGGTTTTCATTACCGCCGGTATGGGTGGCGGTACGGGAACCGGCGGTGCACCGGTGGTGGCGGAAGTCGCCAAGGAACTGGGTATTCTCACCGTTGCGGTGGTGACCAAGCCCTTCCCCTTTGAAGGCAAAAAACGACTGACGGTTGCTGAAGCGGGTATGAAAGAGTTGCGTCAGCATGTCGACTCACTGATCACCATCCCCAATGAAAAGTTGCTGCCGGTGTTGGGCAAAAATACCAGCCTATTGGATGCCTTTAAGGCCGCGAACGACGTACTGTTGGGTGCCGTACAGGGCATTGCTGATTTGATCATTCGCCCAGGTATGATCAACGTCGATTTTGCCGATGTGCGCACGGTGATGTCTGAAATGGGTATGGCGATGATGGGCAGCGGCGTTGCCCGCGGTGAAAATCGCGCTTGTGAAGCGGCTGAAGCGGCCATTCGCAGCCCGCTACTCGAAGATGTGAATCTGCAAGGGGCGCGTGGCATTTTGGTTAATATTACCGCAGGTCTGGACCTGTCCCTAGGCGAGTTCAGCGATGTCGGGGATACTATCAAGGAATTTGCGTCTGAGGACGCTACCGTGGTGGTGGGTACAGTAATCGATCCGGAAATGAGCGAGGAGCTGCGGGTTACGGTTGTGGCAACTGGCCTAGATGGCATTGCCCAAGAAGTTCCGCTTAAAGCCGTTGACAGCAAACCTGTCGAGCGCGCTAGCGATTACCGCAAACTGGATCGTCCGACAATCATGCGCAACCAGCAAGCGGCTGCAGCCCGCGAGGCCGTGGCAGCGGCACCGGTGGTCGAAGACAAGGATATGGAATACCTCGATATTCCCGCCTTTCTTCGCCGCCAGGCTGACTGAAGCGCCGACACATCGGTAGCAACGGGCGCCACCGGTCGATTTTTCGACGCGGTGGGGCGTCCGACGGCGTCTTTGCGTCTTTGAAAGAGTGTAAAACATGATCAGACAACGAACATTGCGCAACACCATCCGGGCTACCGGTATTGGTCTGCACACCGGGGAGAAAGTGTTTTTGACCCTGAAGCCCGCTCCGGTCGACACCGGGGTGATCTTTCGGCGCACAGACCTGAACCCTGTTGTCGAGATCCACGCTCATGCAGAGAATGTCGGTGACACTACCCTGTCGACGACCTTGGTTAATGGCGATGTGCGGGTATCTACCGTGGAGCACCTGCTGTCGGCGATGGCGGGTCTGGGTATCGATAACGCCTATGTCGAACTCAGTTCTTCGGAAGTGCCGATTATGGATGGCAGTGCCGGTCCCTTTGTATTTTTGATCCAGTCTGCGGGGATTGAAGAGCAAGAGGCGGCGAAAAAGTTTATCCGTATCAAGCGCCCGGTGACGGTAAAAGATGGCGATAAAGTCGCTAGTTTTCTCCCTTTTGACGGCTTTAAAGTCTCTTTTACCATCGATTTTGACCACCCGGTGTTTCGCGACCGTACCGGCCATGCCGAACTGGATTTTTCCAGCACCTCCATTGTTAAGGAAGTGAGCCGTGCGCGCACCTTTGGCTTTATGCATGAGATTGAATACCTGCGTTCCAAAGGGCTGGCCCAGGGCGGCAGTGTCGACAATGCTATTGTGGTGGACGAGTACCGGATTTTGAATGAAGACGGCCTTCGCTACGAAGACGAATTCGTCAAACATAAGGTGCTCGACGCCATCGGTGATCTCTACTTACTAGGCACCAGCCTGATCGGTGAGTTTAAAGCGTTTAAGTCTGGCCACGGCTTGAACAACGCCTCGCTGCGCAAACTCATCAAGGAAACGGATGCCTGGGAGTGGGTTACTTTTGAAGATCCCGCCGACGCCCCGATTAGCTATGCTGCCGCTGTCGCGGCAAGTGCCTGATCTATTGCGATTTCCCTGCCGGCAGGACGCGGCGGGGGAATGGTAATCCTTTTTCATCTATGCGATATTGCCCCTCGAAGCACGCCGCTTGTGCGGCTTTTGTCTGTGTCTGGAGCCGCGCCGTGGCGCCCGCAGGCAACGTTGCCGCAACGCCCTTGAAATGTTGTTAACTAACCTCATTGATATAGTCTAACGCGGCACTGTGGCCTACCAGCCAAGACCTCAAATTCCCCGGGAAAAGCAACGACTCATCATGATCACAGCAGTAGTCAAAAAGGTATTTGGAAGCAAGAACGATCGCGAGCTCAAACGCATGCGCAAAGTTGTTGCAGTGATATCCGCCATGGAAGAGAAGATGACCGCACTGGACGACGCGGCGCTTCAGGCCAAGACTGGAGAGTTTCGCCAGCGCCTAGCGGCGGGTGAAACGCTGGATCAACTGTTGCCAGAGGCGTTTGCTGTAGCCCGCGAGGCGGGGCGCCGGGTGCTGGGTATGCGTCACTTCGATACTCAGTTGATTGGCGGCATCGCCATGCACGAAGGCAAAATTGCCGAGATGCGCACCGGTGAGGGTAAAACTCTGGTGGCAACCCTGCCGGTGTATTTGAACGCGCTTGCTGGCAAAGGTGTGTTCGTCGTGACGGTTAATGACTACCTCGCCCAGCGCGACGCTAACTGGATGCGGCCGTTATACGAATTTCTGGGGCTGAGTGTCGGCGTCATCCGGACCGGGCAGAGCGGCGAAGAAAAGCGCGCTGCCTACGACGCTGATATTACCTACGGCACCAACAACGAATACGGTTTTGATTATCTGCGCGACAATATGGCCTTTGCCGTTGAAGATCGCTACCAGCGCGAATTGAATTTTGCCATCGTCGATGAAGTGGATTCGATTCTGATCGACGAGGCGCGTACACCGTTGATTATTTCTGGGCCCTCGCAGGACAGCTCGGCGCTGTACAAGCAGATAAACCGCTTTATTCCCAGTCTGGAGCCGGTTCCGGAAAGTGAGGGTGACGCTCAGGCGGGGGTTGAGCCCAGTGAAGGGCATTACACCATTGATGAGAAAGTACGCCAGGTCGAGCTGACCGAGGCCGGTCACCAACTGGTAGAAGAGCTGCTGATTAAAGAGGGCCTGTTAGACGAGGGCGACAGCCTGTATTCGGCCAGTAACTTGAATCTTTTGCACCATGTAAATTCGGCGCTGCGCGCCCATGTGCTGTTCCACAGCGATGTTGAGTATATTGTGCAGAATGATCAGGTGGTACTGATCGATGAACACACCGGCCGCACCATGCCCGGCCGCCGTCTCTCTGAGGGTTTACACCAGGCCATAGAGGCTAAAGAGGGTGTGACCGTGCAGGCCGAGAGCCAGACGTTGGCCTCGACCACTTTCCAGAACTACTTCCGCCTGTTTAGCAAACTCGCCGGGATGACGGGCACCGCAGATACCGAAGCTTTCGAATTTAAACAGATATACGGCTTGGACGTAGTCGTTATTCCGACGAATAAGCCCAATGCCCGCCGTGACCTCAATGACTTGGTCTATCTGAGCAAAGAAGAGAAATATGACGCCATTGTTGACGATGTGAAAAGCATTGTTGAAAGCGGTGCGCCGGTGCTGGTCGGCACCGCGTCGATTGAAACCTCTGAGGAAATGTCCAAGCGCTTCAAGCAGGCGTCGATTCCTCACAAAGTACTCAACGCCAAGTACCACGAGCAGGAAGCGGAAATTATCTCTCAGGCGGGTCGCCCAGGGGTGGTGACCATTGCCACCAATATGGCGGGCCGGGGTACCGATATTGTCCTCGGCGGCAGTGTGGATGCCGAAATTGAGCGGCTCGATAACCCTTCAGAAGTGGTTGTCAACGAGCTGCGCGAAGCGTGGAAGCTGCGTCACGAGCAGGTGATTCAGGCCGGTGGTCTGCATATTATCGGCACCGAGCGTCACGAGTCGCGGCGCATCGACAACCAGCTGCGCGGCCGCGCAGGCCGTCAGGGCGACCCCGGTATGTCGCGCTTTTATTTGTCTTTGGAAGACAATCTGATGCGCATCTTTGCGTCGGACCGGGTGCGCGGCATTATGCAGGCACTGGGTTTGGAAAAGGGCGAGGCCATTGAGCATCGAATGGTCTCCAATGCCATTGAGAAAGCCCAGCGCAAGGTCGAGGGCCGCAACTTCGATATCCGCAAACAGCTGCTGGAATACGACGACGTGGCAAATGACCAGCGCCAGATTATTTACCAGCAGCGCAATGAGCTGCTGGAATCTGAAGACATCAGCGAAATGCTGGCGGTGATTCGCAATGACGTGGTGCAGGACACGATCAGCGAATATATACCTATGCAGAGTATGGTCGAGCAGTGGGATGTCGCCGGTCTGGAGCGTCGCCTGGAAAGTGACTTTGGCGTCAAGCTCGCCATTGCGCAGTGGCTGGACGACGATAAAAAATTGCAGGAAGAGGGTGTTCGCGAGCGTATTGTTGCGGCTGTTGATGCGGCGTATGCCGACAAATGTGCGCAAGTCGGCGACGATATGCGCAAGATCGAGCGCCATATCATGCTGCAGGTGCTCGATACGCTGTGGAAGGAGCACTTGGCGACAATGGACCATCTGCGCCAAGGTATTCACCTGCGCGCCTTTGCGCAGAAAAACCCCAAGCAGGAATATAAACGCGAAGCGTTTGAGCTGTTTGAACAGATGCTGGTCAGCCTGAAGCACGAAGTGGTGCGTTTTTTATCGCACCTGCAGCTTCAGCAGGACGAGAGTCCCGAAGAGCTGCAGCGCCAGCGCCGTGAAGAGGAAGCGCGCCGCGCCATGCAATTCCAGCACGCCGAGACCTCTGCGCTGGATGTGCCGGAAGCCGATGACAAACCTGCCGATACAACGCCGGAAACGTTTGTTCGCGACAGTCGCAAGGTCGGTCGCAATGAGCCCTGCCCCTGCGGTTCCGGAAAAAAATACAAACAGTGTCACGGTAAGCTCGATTAAACTGAGCCACCGATAAGCGAGAGTAGGAAGTTAGTATGGCAGTGGGTTCGGGCAGGTTTGGCAATTTACAGCCGGTCGCCGGCGTGCGCATTGGTATTGCCAGTGCAGGTATCAAGAAAGTCGGTCGCAAAGACACGGTGGTATTCGAATTGGCCGAGGGCAGTACGGTCGCTGGCGTGTTTACCCTTAATGCCTTTTGCGCGGCGCCGGTTACGGTTGCCAAGGCGCATATCGCCGCTGGTGCGAGCCGTTATTTACTGATTAATACCGGCAACGCTAATGCCGGTACGGGTGAGCAGGGCTTGAGCGACGCCCGCCGTTGCTGTGAGTCGCTGGCAGAGTTAACCGGGGTGAGTGGCGAACAGATATTGCCGTTTTCTACCGGCGTGATAGGCGAAGCTCTACCGGTAGAAAAAATTCTCAAGGCCCTTCCCGACGCCCTGTCAGATCTCTCCGAGGACAACTGGGCGGCTGCCGCCAGTGGCATTATGACCACCGATACCCGTCCCAAAGCCTGCTCTCGCCAACTGCATTGGCAGGGCAAGACAATTACGGTGACCGGCATTTCCAAGGGTGCCGGTATGATTAAGCCGAACATGGCGACCATGCTGGGCTATGTCGCTTGCGACGCGGTTATTGCGCAGCCGCTGCTGCAGGCCATGGTCGAACGCTCGGCAAATGCCTCCTTCAATCGCATTACTGTCGACGGCGATACTTCAACAAATGATGCCTGCATATTGATTGCCAGCGGCCAGTCCGGTGTGCATGTCAATGAGGAAGCGGCGGAGCTGCGCGACGCCTTGCAGGGCCTGCTGGATGAAGTGTTTTTGGAGTTGGCACACGCCATTGTGCGCGACGGTGAAGGTGCAACCAAATTTGTCGAAGTGGCGGTCAGCGGGGCCCGCGACGCTGCAGAGGCCTTAAAAGTCGCCTATACCGTTGCGGAGTCGCCGCTGGTGAAAACTGCGTTGTTTGCCAGCGACCCCAACTGGGGGCGCATTCTCGCGGCGATTGGACGGGCTGGCGTAGAGCAGCTGGATGTGAACCGTGTGAAGGTTCAGTTAGATGAGGTGGTCATCGCCGAAAATGGCGGTCGTGCCGCCTCCTATACCGAGGCAGCGGGCGCAGCGGTGATGAAGCAAGACGAGATCACCATTGGCATTGACCTTGGGCGCGGCGATGCCAGCGACAAGGTGTGGACCACCGATTTCTCCTATGACTACGTCAAGATCAATGCCGAGTACCGCAGCTAAGTCGCGGGTTCGCGTCGCTGTCGGCGTAATTTGTGACAGCGATCAGAATATCTTGATCGCTAGGCGCCTTGCACATTTGCATCAGGGCGGCCTGTGGGAATTTCCCGGCGGCAAAATTGAAGCGGGTGAATCGCTGTCGCAAGCGCTGGTGCGCGAACTCCGTGAAGAGCTGGGTATAACGGTAGACCCTCAAGCCTGTCAGCGTTTGGTTAATATTGACCACGACTACGGTGACAAGGCTGTTCGCCTAGAGGTCTGTTGGGTCCGCAGTTTTGAGGGGGAGCCAGAGGGGCGTGAGGGGCAGCCGCTGCGTTGGGTGCCCAAGTCGACGCTGGCGGACTACCCCTTTCCAGCGGCCAATCAGGCAATTATTCGCGCCGTTACGGCCGGCTGAGCATGTGTTATTTTACTGCGGCTCTAAATCGCCGCTGAGTATGTCCTCGTAATCGGGCTGACCGGGAATCAGGTGCTCTTCGTTAGACCAGGCAACGAAGTCCTGATTTTTGCACTGTTCGCTGCAAAATGGCCGAAACGGATTGCTGCTGTCCCACTGGAGTTTTTCCCCGCAGTTTGGGCAGGGTACGATCGTGTTAGTGCTGTCCACAGGCGGCTTTCTCCTCAGCTAATGCCAGATACTGCTGGTGTAGCCGGTCTATTTTATTGTCTAGTTCAGCTATATCGCCGCTATTATCGAGTACATCGTCGGCGGCGGCTAGCCGCTGTTGTCGGCTGGCCTGGCTGGCCATAATGCGTTCAACCTGATCGCGGTCATTGTCGTCGCGCAGCATGGTGCGGCTCAGTTGGGTGGCTTCGTTTACGTCGACAACCAGCAGGCGATCGCACAGAGCTTTCTGCCCGCCTTCTACGAGTAGCGGCGAGACATAGAGTCCATAGGGGCTGGCAAAAGTGTCGAGCTGTTTGAGCGTTTCCTCTGCGATCAGCGGGTGCAGCAGTGTTTCCAGCCACTGCTTTTGCGCCGGATCGCTGAATATACGCTGGCGCAGCTGGGCGCGCCGCAGCTCGCCGCGCTCATCGAGAATATCCTCACCAAAGTGGGCGCTAATCGCTGCCAGTGCGGCAGTGCCGGGCTCGACAACTTGACGGGCGATGACATCGGCGTCGATGATGCTGATGCCGCGTTGGGCAAAGCGATCCGATACAGCGGTTTTGCCACTGCCAATGCCGCCGCTTAGGCCGATAATTAATTTGCTCATCAGT
>JBFKEA010000078.1:0-9902 GCA_041619375.1 Spongiibacter sp.
CGCACCAGACCGCCTTCGGCGGTGGACTGGTCGTAAATGCCGAGGCTGCTGATGTGCTGGGGGATGCCCGCTGCTTCGGTGTGAATAAACATGGCATCCTGGCCAGATAGCTGCTGCATAGTATTTTACCTCTAGTGAATCTTATTGTTGTTTTATGGTTGATCGCTGCGGCGCTCGCGCTGCTGCAGTGTCCACAATTGTGCGTAGCGGCCGCCTGCGGCGAGCAGTTGCTGATGGTTGCCCTGCTCTACGATACGTCCACGGTGTAGCACTACAATACTGTCTGCATCGACGACGGTCGATAGGCGGTGGGCAATCACCAGCATACTGTGTTGCTCGGCGATGTCGCGCATCGCGGCGAGAATGGCTTGCTCGGAATTGCTGTCCAACGACGAAGTCGCCTCGTCAAAGACGATAATTGGCGCGCCTTTAAGTAGCGCCCGGGCGATAGCCACCCGCTGTTTTTCGCCGCCGGAAAGCTTCAGGCCGCGCTCGCCAACCAAGGTGTCGGCACCCTTTGGCAGACTGGCGACGAACTCGTCGAGGTGAGCCAGGCGGATGGCTTCATTAACCTCGTCATCGCTGGCGTCGACGCGGCCGTAGCGAATATTGTCGCGAATACTCTGATTAAACAGCACGGTGTCTTGCGGCACGATGCCCAAGCAGGCGCGTAGTGATTGCTGGCTGACCTCGGCGATGTTCTGGCCGTCGATCATGATGCGGCCGCTGTCGACATCGTAAAAGCGAAACAGCAGTTTAAGCAGGGTGGACTTCCCGGCGCCGCTGCTGCCCACGATGGCCAATTTCTGGCGCGGCGGCAGGCAAAAGTTGATGTCTTGCAGAATCTGCCGATCGCGATCGTAGGCAAAGCCGACCCCTTCGAAGACCAGCTCGCCGCGGCTCAGCTTGAGATCGGCTGCGTCAGGTGAGTCGGTGACGGTGGCGCGCTGGCGCAGCAGGGCAAACATCGCCTCAATATTGGCCATCGACCCCTTCATTTCCCGGTAGACAAAACCGAGGAAATTCAGCGGCATGAAAATCTGCATCATAAAGGCGTTGATCAACACAAAGTCGCCGATACTCATGCTGCCGCTCAGGGTGTGCTTGGCGGCGAGGATCATCGCTGCAGTCATGGCGGTGGCGATAATCAAGGCCTGGCCGCCGTTGAGGGCAAACAGGCTCAGGCGATTTTGGCGCCGGGCCTGTTCCCACTGTTGTAATTCCTCGTCGTAGCAGCGCGCTTCGTAGTCCTCGTTGCCGAAATATTTGACGGTTTCAAAATTCAGCAGACTGTCTACCGCGCGGCTGCTGCTGCGCGACTCGGCGGCATTGGCGCGGCGAATAAAGCTGGTGCGCCACTCGGTGGCAAATACCGAAAAGCCCACATAGCTAATCACCGAAATTAATACGATGACGGCATAGTAGATACTGTACTTCCAGCCCAGCAGCACCAGCACCATGCCGATCTCGATAAATGTGGGCACGATGTTGAACACCATAAAGCGCAGCAGGAAACTGATGCCGCTGGTGCCGCGCTCAATGTCTCGAGACAGGCCGCCGGTGCGGCGATTGAGGTGGAAGTCCAGATCGAGCCGGTGCAGGTGTTGGAATACCGTCAGCCCTATTTGGCGCATGGCGCGCTCGGTGACGCGGCCGAATAAGGTGTCGCGCAATTCGCCAAATAGTACATTGGCAAAGCGCAGGGCGCCGTAGGATAGCAGCAGACCAATGGGTACAAGGCTCAGGGTGTCGACACCGTTGGTGTCTAGATAGTCAACAATATGCTTCAGCGCGAAAGGCAGGCCGACACTGGCCAGCTTGGCGGCGACCAGGCACAGCAGCGCCAAGCCAATACGCGGCAAGTGGGGGCGCAGGTAGGGCAGCAGCTCCAGCAGGGTGCGGGCATTAACTTGTTGGTCTTCGCGGTAGGGGGTGTTGCCGTGCATCGCTTAGTGGATTCTCTCGTCGGGCAGGCGGTGGGCCTGCAGCTGGATGGATTCAATGTGCTCGCCCAAGGTAATGATCCGACCCTGATAGCGTTCGTCCCCCTGGGCGCTGAATTCAAAGTGGTAGCGTCGCCACAGGCAGAACTGGCCGCGGCGATTGCGTTTGAACCACAGTGCGCGCAGGGCAATGTTTTCGTCGAGCAGTTGCAGGTCCTGGCTGGCCAGATGGCGCTGTACCGCCGCAATGCAGCGCTCGCGCAGACCCTGGGCGCGCCAGATGTGGTAGATCAGTAAAAACAGCGCTAGGAGCAGGGCGAGGTCGGTGAGTGCTACCACTAAAAGATCCAGGCAATCATCAGCCAGAACACCAGGAAGAAGCTAAAGAAGCCGCCGAGAATATATTGCAGCTCGCCCAATAGGCCGTCGCCGGCGGCAAAGGCGAAGACCACCAGAGTGATAACCGTGACAAAAAAGGCGATCACCGCGGCGTCGCGTAAACCGACGCCGGGGCTGAAGTGCTGCTCAACAAAACTGCCGAGCAGCGGCATCATCATGGCAGAAGCCAAAACCAGCAGTGCTAGCAGTGCGGCAAGTAAGCCGAATACTTTCAGCGCTTGCTGGCGGCCCACTGGCATTTAGCTATCCGCCTGGCTGGCTTTGACTAGCTCGCGGAAGACTTCTGGACGGGGCATGCCGCTGGCCTGTACTTCGGGGTTGTCGCCGGCGGTAAAAATGCTCAGGGTGCCCACACCGAACATGCGGTTTAACAGCGACTGGCTGATTTTGACGGTGCGGATGCTGGAGGTGCTCAGCTCAGTGCGATCTTTGCTGAGCAGGCCGCGTTCGAGCACGATCTCGTTGCCATTAATTTCCAGCCGAGTGGCTTTGCACTGCAGGTACCAGTACAGCAGGATGAGTATGCCGATGCCGACCGGTACCAGCAGCAGTGCGAGGATAAAGCCCAGGGGCTTGTTGCGGAACATCGCGGGGTGTTCGGCATATTGTTGGCTCACTGCGGGGCTCTCTCTGTTGCTGAAGGTTTTCTGCATTTTACACACTATTGGCGATCTGGCCACGGCTATTGCGGAGCGATAAGCGCCGGGCCGTAGCGCTCGTTAAACACCGCCGGCATGCGCCGTGGTTTGCCCGTACTCAGACGAATACACACCAGATGCCAATGGCCGCGCAGCAGGGTGGCGCCATCGTCGCTGCGGCGCAGCTGAAAGCGGCGCTCCATACTTAGCCGTCGATCGCTGGCGGTTAGCCATGTTGCCATCTCGCAACGCTGCCCCTTGAACGCAGCGGCGATGTAGTCATAGTTGGCGCGGCGGATCACCATCGCGGCATCGAGGCGGTGGTAGTCATCGAGATTTAAGCCCAGCGCCAGCGAGTGCTGCCAGCCGACATCTTGGCACCAGTTGACGTAGACGCCGTTGTTAACATGGCCGAGGCCGTCGATATCGTCGCTGCCGACCTGCAGCGGGCGGCAAAAGCCATCGGCAAAATCCCAGCCATCGTGATTAATGCTCATGGGTGCTCCGCAGTTTAAAGTCGTCATTCTACTCTTTTCTGCGGCAGTGAAGCTCGACGCTGCCAATTTGTGTCGCAGCGTGGCGGCAGAGCGTCGCGGGAACTGGTGGTTCTGTGATGGCTGTCTCGTATCGATGAGTCATAGGCGGTGCTTGTCTCGGTTTTCCCTTACTTCAACTAATTCTCACCGCTGATTGAATGTCCAGCACGTGCCGACATGGACCTTGGGGGTCCCGGGCGCAGGTGCGGTGGCCTTGCCTTCCCTACACGGTTGCTCGCAGTCAACCGCTTAATTGTTTACGGAGTAAGATGCATGTTCAGATTAAGTACCTACAACCGCGCCGCTATGATGGGGCTTGGTGCCGCGGTGGCGCTGACCGCCTGCGGCGGCAGTGGTGGCGGTAGCTCCAGTACTGCTGCCAAAAATGAGCAGGCAACTTATCAAGGAGTTGAGGGGCCGCTGGATGCTTTGCAGCAGCCGCTGTCCGAACAAGTCCTGGCGCCGCTGGCGTCTGCGGCAGCCGGCACTCCGCTGGAAGGCGCGGTGCAGTGTGTTGACCAGGTGGTGGTGCAAGACACGGTAGATATTCTCGATAGTATTTTGGCGTCAGTAAATCCCGAGTCAATCAATGAGCCCCAGCAGGCGCTGGGCGATGCCGCAACCCACGTGCAACTGGCGGTTAACGAGTTGCTGGCGGACCTGCCGGGCTTGTTAGCGTCACTGGCAGGGCAGGGCGATTGCACTGGCCCGAGCGGCGCGCCGATGGGCAGTAACCCCTTGGCCGGTACCCCGCTGGCACCGCTGGGGGATGCCTTGGCGCCGCTGCTGACCGCGGCCGGTGGTAGTGGCTTTGGCAATGGTGAGAACCTTGACTTGACCGCCCTGAAATCTTTGACAGAGCAACTCACTTCGGCCTTTGATGAGGGCTTGAGCAATCTGCCAGCGGAAGTGAGCGAGGCGCCGGTGCTGGGCGGGCTACTGGCGACTCTGCAAGCGACGTTTAGTGATCTGGACAGCGCCATTGCGGCGGTCGACAGCGGCGACGGTGCGGCCACCGCAGCAGCTGTGGCGACCACCTTGGATAATTTGCTCGGCAACTTGCTGATTGAGGTGGTGCCGGTGGCCCTGCTCGAAGAGCAAGCGGGCCAGCAGGGGCTGTTCAGTAGCCAGATTGAGGCCGGTATCGCCCAAGTCACGACGCAACTGAATAACGGCTTGGGTACTGTCTTGGACCCCGCCTTTGGCGCGCTGTTTGGCGGCGCTCTGGACCCGCTGTTCGGTGGCCTCAATACGCTGCTGACTCCGCTGGGCGAGGCAATTAGTGGTGGTTTGGCGTCGGGCGGTTCCGGTGCGGGTCCGACTGGTACACCATTGGACGCCTTGCTGAGCCCGCTAGAGGGTGTGACTGCGGCGCTGCAAGCTGGCGGCAGCGGTGAGGGCCTGACCGGCACGCCGTTGGACCTGTTGCTTGACCCCTTGGCGTCGACACTGAACGGCGGTGGCAGTTGCCCGATAGCGGCTACGCCACTGGCACCGGTTTGCGATGTTATTAGTCAGCTGCAAGCAGCGCTGACTTTAAACCCTGGCGCCAATCCGGTGGACCTGCTGAGCGGTTTGCTCGACCAGTTACTGGGCGGTCTGCTAGGCGGGTTGTTGGGCGGTAACTGATCTGTTGTTAGTAAAAAAAGCGGCCTTTGGCCGCTTTTTTTGTCTGCTCATCCGCAGTATTGCTCAGCCGAGTCGGGCAAAGCAGCGCTGGGTTTCCTCTACCACAATGGCGTGGCGACGCGCCAGCGCCTCGCGGTCGTCGTCGTAGCCGCCGCCGATCACGGTGGCAACTGGAATCCCGGCTTGGGCGCAGCGCTCCAAGACCAGTCTGTCGCGCTGGCGAATGCCCTCCTCGCTGATATCCAGCAGGCCCAGCGGGTCGCCGCTGAATACGTCCACGCCGGCATCGTAAATCACCAATTGTGGCTGCGCTGCTGCCAGTGCCCGCTCGAGGGCGTCGCTGACGATATCCAGATAGGCCTGGTCGCCGCAGCCTTTTTCGACATTGACGTCCATATCACTGCTGGCCTTGCGCGCCGGAAAGTTTTTTTCACAGTGGACTGAGCAGCTAAAGGCGGCGGGCTGGTCGGCCAGAATAGTCGCTGTGCCGTCGCCCTGATGGACATCGCAGTCAAAAATGAGCAGGCGCGATACCCGCTGTTGGCTGAGTAGTGCCATGGCGGTGATGGCCAGATCGTTGAAGGCGCAAAAACCCGAGCCAAAGTCGCGGTGGGCGTGATGAGTGCCGCCGGCGAGGTGGCAGGCAAGACCGTGGCGCAGCGCCAGTTGGGCGGTGAGCAGGCTGCCGTTGGCGGCAATCCAGCTGCGTTTTACCAAACCCTCGCTCCAAGGCAGGCCTAGTCGTCGCGCGGCCTGAGGGGACAGGCGGTTATTGCTGAAGGCGTCGATGTAGTTAGGGCAGTGGGCGAGGGCGAGCAGCTCCTGGCGCGCCCGGCCCGGCCGAAACAGGTTGCTGGCAGTGAGTAGCTTGCGGTGGCGTAGGTGGGCGGCCAGCAGGGCGAATTTTTCCATGGGAAAGCGGTGGCGGGGGTCAAAGTTGTAGCTGTAGGCCGGGTTGCTGACCATGGGTGGCAGTGCATTTAACACGGCTTGCCCCTGTAGCGCGGTTGAAAATGGTTTGGCATTGCGCGGTTCTCTATTTGCTGGGTGGTTACTTTGAGTGTTGCCGTGTCGCGGGCTTTACTTGTCTCTGCTGATATGGCTTGTGTAGTATTGCGGTATTTTGCGGGCCTGTGGCAGTGGTAAAGTTCATGGTTTCGCATCCGGCGATCAACGTGGCGGCGCGCTTTTGCGCCCAGGCCTTGTGCTCGCAGCGCAACGGAACGGCGGCTTCACTATGCGAGATCATTACAGAATCACCATTACCAGTTTCGAGGGTGCCCGGCATTATACCCTCACTCAGCTGGCGCGGCGCTTTATCGCCGGCATCTGTGCCCTGCTGGGGCTGATGTTTCTCGGTGGCTTTTTATCTATTTATTTGCTCAGCAGCAAGATGGCCTCGCTGAATGGTGAGCTGGCGTTATTGCAGGCCCAGCAGGGAGAAATTAAGGCTGAGAACTCGGCGCTGTTGGCAGAGCAGGAGCGTTTGCAGGCCTCGGTAGAGGAGAAAGTGGCGGCGCTGTCGATGATGGGCGATGAGCTGGGCAACATCGAGAGTTTGATCGGCTTAAAACCGGCTCCTGGCGATGCCCTGATCGAGCGCTTGGATACCGCAAGTCAGACGGTGCAAGAAAAACGCTATATGTTGTCGGTTATTCCCAGTGGTTATCCGCTTGAAGATGCCAAGGTCACCAGTTTCTACGGGGTGCGCAAGCATCCGGTATTAGGCACGATGAAATTGCACGGCGGCGCCGATCTGCGTGCCAGAGTCGGTACCCCGGTTTACGCCACCGCCGATGGCGTTGTGGAGTGGGCCGGGATGCACGACAGCGGTCTGGGGCGGATGATTAAGCTCAATCACAATTTTGGTTTTTCAACACTGTTTGGCCACTTGAGTAAAACTGCCGTCGCGGTCGGTGACTTTGTGCGCCAGGGGCAATTGATTGGCTACAGCGGCAACACCGGCTTGTCCAGCGCGCCGCATCTGCACTACGAGGTCCGGCATTTACATCGCCGTCTGGCTCCCCGCTCATTTATGGAGTGGTCGCTGGAAAATTACGAAATGCTTTTTACTCGCGAGGAGAGAATAAAATGGGATTCACTGGCAAAGGCCCTAAGAAAACAGATGGCGCTCCCCGAACGACAGTTATCGCAGCGGGTACCAGCCTTGTCGGCAACCTCGAGCTGAAAGATAACTTTCACCTCGACGGCAAAATGGACGGAACGCTTAATTCTCAAGGCGATGTCGCCATCGGTCGCAGCGGCCGTTTTAAGGGCGAAATTAATGCCAAGCGGCTACTGGTGAGCGGTATCCTTGATGGCAAAGTAGATGCCGATCGCATTGAAATTGTCGCCTCTGGCCAGGTCACCGGTGAGATAAAAGTGCGCGAGTTGGTGATTGAGTCCGGCGGTCAGTTTATTGGTGCCAGCCACGTTAAGAAGCACGATTCGCCCGTGCTGAAGCCGGTGGACAGCAGTGGCGAGCCAGCAGACAAAAATGTCGGCAATGCCAAGGGCTGAGCGCCGGTAGTTTCTCTGCGGTAGCCGTCGGCAATCGTTTATACTGAGCGGCTTTTGCCGGGGACAAGTATGACTATCGATCAGACGCTGATGCAGCGCAGTCAGGGACAGTGTGGGTTGTGCGGCAGTAGCGAGGTGCTGCAAAGTTATGCCGTTACTGGCCCTGATGAATCTGCCGAAGTGGTGATTTGTGGCGGTTGCGCCGGGCAGATCGACGGCGGTGACGCCCTGCAGGCGGCGCGTTGGCATTGTTTGAATCAGAGCGTGTGGAGTACGGAGCCGGCAGTGCAGGTGCTGTCCTATCGCCTATTGAAACGTCTGAGTGCGGAGCCCTGGGCACAGGATCTATTGGATATGGTGTTTCTCGATGAGGCGGTGCAGCGCTGGGCCGATGCGGGTATCGCTGACAGCGATCAGCCGGCAACAGTGGACGCCAATGGCGCGCTGCTACAGGCCGGTGACAGTGTCACTTTGATCAAAGATTTGAATGTGAAGGGCACGAGTTTTACCGCCAAGCGCGGTACGGCGGTGCGTAACATCTCCTTAAGTGACAATCCCGAGCACATTGAAGGTCGGGTCAATGGCACGCGTATCGTCATTATCAGCAAGTTTGTAAAGAAGTCTTCTTGAGCTTCACGCCGCTGTTTTAAAGCCCCTGTATTAACCCCCCCTTGTGTAAAAACCCCTCTGCTGAGGGGCTTTGGCTGATGTTTTTAGGGCTCCAGGACAGCCGGCTCTTGGGTAAAGCTGACACTGCTGGTTTCCCCCGCGCTGACGTTCACTGTTAGCACCTCGGTGAAGTCGATGTCTTCATCGCTTTCCGGTGTATCTTGAGCCGCTTCACAGGTATAGGCCACGCTGTATGCCTGTTCGCTGGCCTCGACAAACCCTAGGGTAAAGCCGAAGCTGCCGTCGCTGTTCTGCACAACATCGGCACTGGCAATGGGGCGGGCGCCGGTGGCTGTCTCACTGTCAAAGTAGTCCTCCGGGGCGGTGCCGTTGCTCGGCAGGTCGCCCTCATACAGGTACACCGCGCCGTTGCCGTCTTCGTTAGAGCAGTTGGGGTGGTTCAGCACATCGCTGGCTACCGAGCCGCTGATGGTGCCGACCTCTAGATTGTTCAGCAGCCGCATTGATGGGCGCAGCAGGTAGTGGTCCTGATTGGCGGGTTTGGTCAGCCCCTTGCGCAGGACAAAGTCGATGGTGAAGTCGCTGTTACCCCCCGCCGCAACGGTGAAACCGCTATTTAATTGCAAGAATCGCGGTTGGCCATTGCTGTTGCCGTTTTGCTGGCCGGGAATAAATAGATCGGTTTCGTTGCCCAACTCCGGGGTCACTGTGGAGTTGGGGAAGCCGCCGTCGACGTACAGTCTGATCCAATTGTAATCGCCGGCCGGCACCGGGGTGTCGTCGAGGATGGGGGCCGATGCATTGCCGGTTAATTCTAGCAAGTTGTCGATGGTCACCGGTTCGTCAAAACTGATGCTGACAACATCCGCGTCGTCCTTTGCCGGCTTCAGGTCAATGCGGGTGAAAGTCACCTTAACGACAGAGACGTTATCCACTGGCGCGTCGGTGACTGAAAAACTGGCGGTGCTATTGCCCGTCGAGCTTGAGCCAGAGCCATTGCAGGCGCTCAGTAGTGCGGCACTGGCGAGGGCGATGGCTAGCGGGTGGAATGTGCGTTGCGTCATTTCAGTTCTCCAAGTGGGCATTGCGGCGAATGTCTGCGCTCGCAATGAGTGTGTTGCTTAGGCTTAGTGCTCGTTTCCTGCCTAAGGTTCACTGCAATGTGCAGGGCCGGCTGTTGCGCGACGGCGCCTTGTAATGGCTGCGGCAACCGCCACAACTTGTTTTGTGGCGGTTTTCACCATGCTCAGGTGGGTTAGCTGCCATGCTTTTTGTTGAGCTCTGCGGCTGCGACTTAAGTATAGCTTCTTAGGCGTTCACCGCCGTGAACCCCTGCGCAGTTGCTGGTCATGAATGCTGTTTCTCTGCGAGATAGATAAGAAAAACATAGCGATATTTTTCTAATGAATTCTGTTAGGGCCTGTGCTGTAATCAGTAGTGACTAGCATGTGTTCGCTCACCACGCCCCAATAATTACAAAGCAGCAGGGGGAGCATTGAAACCGACCGATGTCACCGACCCCGAGTACTACCACAAGGTGGTCGATTGCCAATACGCTTGTCCCGCGCATACGCCGGTGCCGGAGTATATTCGCCTGATCGCTGCCC
>JBFKEA010000079.1:0-9765 GCA_041619375.1 Spongiibacter sp.
AGAGTACTACGCTGCCAAGGCGCCGCTGCGGGTCAACCAAAACGGGATTTTCCTGCTCGGCCCCACGCTGATGGAATACGGCACCGACGAGCAGAAGAAACGCTTCCTCAACGGTATGGCCACTGGCAAAGACATTTGGTGTCAGGGTTGGTCGGAGCCCAATGCCGGCTCGGATATGGCGGCCATTCGGTCGCGCGCCGAGCTCAGTGAAGACGGCAAACACTACATTATCAATGGCCAGAAAACCTGGTCGACGCGCGCGGTGTGGGCGGACTGGTGTTTTGGCATGTTCCGCACCGACCCCGAGTCGCAGCGCCACCACGGGCTGACGTTTATCTTGTTGCCGCTGGATCTGGAAGGCGTCACCGTGCGGCCGATTCCCCAGCTCGACGGCCTGCCCGGTTTTGCCGAGATCTTTTTTGACAACGTCAAAGTGCCGGTTGAAAACCGTCTGGGTGGCGAAGGTGAGGGCTGGAAAGTGGCGATGGCCACCGCCGGCTTCGAGCGCGGTTTGATGCTGCGTTCGCCGGCCCGTTTCCAGGAAACTGCGCGCCGTTTGGTGGAGCTCTACAAGGCCAATCAAGCCACGGCCGACGAAGATCCCAGTATTCGCGACGCTGTGCTGCGCGCCTATATGGACGCCGAGGCCTACTGCCTGACCACCTATCAAACTGCCTGCCGCTTGATGCAGGGTGGCAAGATTGGTGCCGAAGCATCAACGAACAAGATCTTCTGGTCAGAACTGGACCAGCAGATGCACGCTACGGCGCTGAAGATATTGCAGACGCGCGGTGAGTTGTTGCCCGAGGCGCCGGATGCCGGTGATGTTGGCAGCTGGATCGACGGCTGGCTGTTTGCCCAGTCGGGGCCGATTTATGCCGGCACTAACGAAATTCAACGCAACATTATTGCCGAGCGCATGCTCGGTATGCCGCGCAAATAAGGAGACTGACATGGATTTTACCTTTAGCGAAGATCAGCTCCTGTTCCAAGAGTCGGTACGCGACTTTTTGGTCAATGAGGTTACCCCGGAAAAAATTCGTCAACTCTGGGAAACCGACAGCGGTCGCAGTGACGAGCTGTGGCAGCAACTGGCGGAACTCGGCCTGACCGGCATCACCGTACCCGAGGCCCACGGCGGTCTGGGCATGACAGAGCTGGATTTCGTCCTGCTGGCCCAAGAGGTTGGCTACGTGGCGCTGTCTGAGCCACTGGTTAACAGCGTGCTGATCGCCACCCCGCTGCTGGTCGAGTGCGGAAACAGTGATTTGGCCGATAGCTGGCTGCCGAAAATTGCCAGCGGTGAAGCGCGCGTTGTCGCCGGTTTGGAAATTAACAAACTGGTGGAAGATGCCCATTGCGCCGACCTGCTGCTGTTGGAAAAAGACGGCGCGGTTTACGCGGTTGAAGCGGCCCAGGCCAGTCTGCGGGCCAACGAGTCGGTCGATCCGGGTCGCAAGTTGTTTGCCGTGGATTTTGACCCCGTTGCTGCGACCCTGGTTGCCGATGGCGCAGCGGCCACAAGCTTGATCGACAACGCGCTGAATCGCGGCGCGCTGGGCGTCGCCGCCCAATGCCTGGGTCTTGCCCAGCGCATGATCGACCTGTCGGTGCAGTACACCAGCGAGCGCAAGCAGTTTGGCGTGGCGATCGGCACCTTCCAGGCGGTGAAGCACCATATGGCCAATATCGCCTACAAACTCGAATACGCCAAAACCCCGGTGTATCGCGCGGCCTACGATATTGCCAATAAGTTGCCGCGTGCGGCGCTGTCGGTGAGCCACGCCAAAGTGGTGTCCTGTGAAGTGGCGGATCTGGCGGCCAAGAACAGCATTCAGGTACACGGCGCCATGGGTTACACCTGGGAAGTCGATCTGCATATCTTTATGAAGCGTGCCTGGGCCTTTAACAGCAGCTATGGCACCGCCGGTTTCCACAAAAACCGCGTTGCGGCAGCCGTGCTGGCCGACGGCGCCGCGCTTGGCGCGGGTGCAACCTTTTAACGAGCTGACTCAGCCCGCCGCGTGTGCGGCGGCTGCTACGAGGAAAAGACCATGGCTGAAGCCTATATTGTCGATGCAGTAAGAAGCCCCACTGGGCGCCGCAAGGGCGGTTTGGCCCATGTGCACGGCGCCGATCTCGGCGCCCATGTGCTGAAAGCGATTGTCGAGCGCAATGGCATCCCCGACAACGAATACGACGACGTGATCTTTGGCTGTGTGGACACCATCGGGCCACTGGCCGGTGACATTGCCCGCAGTGCCTGGTTGGCCGGCGGTTTGTCGCAGGAAGTGCCCGGTACCACCATTGATCGCCAGTGCGGTTCGTCGCAGCAGGCGGTGCATTTTGCCGCCCAGGCGGTGATGTCCGGTACCCAGGATGTGGTCATCGCCGGCGGTGTGCAGACTATGACGCAAATCCCCATTTCTTCGGCGATGATCGCCGCCGAGCCGATGGGCTTTAAAGACCCGTTTTCCGGCTCCGAAGGTTGGGTCGCGCGCTACGGTGCCGAGCCGCCGACGCAGTTCAAATCGGCGCAGATGATTGCCGACAAGTGGGGCTTGAGCCGTCGCGATTTGGAAGAGTACGCGCTGGAATCGCACCGCCGCGCACTGCAAGCCATTGAAGAAGGGCGTTTTGACCGCGAGATTGTACCTCTGGCCGGGGTGACCACCGATGAAACGCCGCGGCAGTCGACGCTGGAAAAAATGGCTGAACTGGACTTCTTGTTCGGCTGCGACAAAGTGACGGCGGCGGTGTCCAGTCAGACCTGTGACGCCTCCAGCGCGATGCTAATCGTCAGCGAAGACGCCCTCAAGCGCTACAATTTGACGCCGCGAGCGCGCATTCACCACATCAGTGTGCGCGCCGATGATCCAATCTGGATGCTCACTGCGCCGATTCCGGCCACCGAGTACGCACTGAAAAAAGCCGGTATGACCCTGGCGGATATCGACCGAGTGGAAATTAACGAAGCTTTTGCCTCAGTGGCCATGGCCTGGTTGAAAGAAACCGGTTACGACCACGCCAAGACCAATGTCAACGGTGGCGCGATCGCGCTGGGTCATCCACTGGGGGCCACCGGCACCAAGCTGATGACCACGCTGTTGCACGAGCTGGAGCGCAGTGGCGGCCGCTATGGTCTGCAGACTATGTGTGAGGGTGGTGGCCAGGCGAATGTGACGATTATAGAGCGTCTGTAAACGGCTCCATCTAAACGCCTCTGGCGGTGTTGCGCAGCGATTTTAACTCGGTCATTTACGGCTTTGTAAACTCCCTCGCTAAAAACGCTGCGCGCCTTGCCAGTGACGCTTAGCTGAAGCCCTGAGTTCAGCAGCTGTCTGTAATTTGATGAAAAGGTTTGACGGACTTTTGTTCGTGAGTGCTTAGAGAAACTTTCGATGTGGGCCAAGGCTCACACAGAAAACATAAAGAGGATCTGCAATGGGTATTTGTCAGGATCGCGTGGTTATTATCACCGGAGCCGGTGGTGGTTTGGGGGCGGCGCACGCCAAAGTATTTGCCAGCGAAGGCGCCAAGGTTATTGTTAATGACATTAATCAGGACGCAGCGCAAAAGGTCGTTGACGAGATTACTGCCGCCGGCGGTACCGCCGTGGTGAACACCTCGGACATCACCAACTACGACGACAGCTTGAACGCCGTTAAGCAGGCGATTGACAGCTTTGGCGATCTGCACATCGTGCTTAACAACGCCGGTATTAACCGCGACCGCATGTTTGCCTCTATGACCGAGGCGGATTGGGACGCCATTATGGCGGTGCACCTGAAAGGCCACTTCTGCATCAGCTCCCACGCGGTGCACTACTGGCGCGGCCGTTCAAAAGAAGGCCACAAAGTGGATGCGCGCATTATTAATACCACCTCTGGCGCCGGTCTGCAGGGCTCTATCGGTCAGTCTAACTACGCCGCCGCCAAAGCGGGCATTGCCGCGCTGACCTTGAATCAGGCCGCCGAGCTGGCGCGTTACGGCATTACCGCTAATGCCATCGCCCCGGCGGCGCGCACCGGTATGACCACCGCCGTTGAAGAAATGGCGCAGCGCATGGCCAAGCCCGAAGACAACAGCTTCGATTACTGGGCACCAGAAAACGTTTCCTCCCTGCTGGTATGGCTGGGCAGTGCGGAGTCGGCAGCAGTGAGCGGCAAGGTGTTTGAAGCGGAAGGCGGCAAGATTTCCATTGCCGATGGCTGGCGCAAGGGTCCCGAGGTCGACAAGGGCGACCGCTGGGCACCGGCTGAAGTCGGCCAAGCGGTTGAAAAACTGCTGGCAGAGGCAGTTCCCGCGCAGAAAGTGTATGGTACCTGATTTTCTAGGATCACAATCCACGGAGAATCTACACCATGAAATTACCGCTTATCGCCGCTTTCGCTCTCGCCGCCACTGCCAACAGTGCACTGGCTGGCGGGGTGGCCTTTCGTTTTGGCGACGACAGCTTTGGCGTGTCGGTCGCCGGCGACCTGAGTTCTGAAAGCAGTGCCCAATTCGATTGGTTACACCACGAAGACGATGCCGATCTAGTGTCTTTGGGCCTGTACGCCAATGGTCGCCGCGGCGCGCTGACCGGCCGCGTGGGTGCCAAGGCGGTTACATTGACGGCCGACGATAGCGGTTTTGACGGCGGCGCGGTGGCCTTTGGCGGCGACCTCAGCTTGCCGATAAACGATGTGTTGCGACTGCGCTCAGGGCTGTACTACGGCCCCGAGGCGACGACGTATAGCGACGTTGATGGCTACCGCGAGTGGTCGATCAGCGCGGAAATATCAATCTTTCAAAACTCGGCGATCCAGCTGGGTTTTGGTGACATTGAATTCGATGCTGTAAATGGCGGCGAATTCGACTTTGAAGACGGTCCCTTCCTGCGTTTACAACTGCGGTTGTAAGCCCCGGAGGTCTCCGTCGTGAACTGGAGTCTGTATGGATTTTGCGTTTACCGACGAACAGCAAATGATCCGCGATACGGCGGAGGCCTTTCTGAAAGATACCTCGACTAGCGAGGCAGTGCGCGCCGCGATGGTCACCGAGCTGGGCTATGAAGCCGAGCTCTGGCAGCGCCTGTGTGGCGAGATGTACTGGCAGGCGATTCATATTCCCGAGGCCTATGGTGGTCTCGGCTTGTCCTATGTTGAGCTGATGGCAATTGTCGAGCAAATGGGGCGCTATTTACTGTGCGCGCCGTTTTTCTCTACGGTGTGTATGGCGACTAATGCGCTGCTTTGCGCCGGCTCGGAAGAACAAAAGGCTGAGCATCTCGGCGCAATTTGTGAAGGCAAAACCGCGACGCTGGCAGTTAGCAGCGGTCGCAGTTGGCAGGCCGATGGCGTCACTGCCGTCTATCGCCAGGACGGCGACGACTATGTGCTCAGCGGCGACTACCGCTATGTGATCGACGGTCACAGCGCCGAGTTGCTGATTTTGGCCGCCCGCGCCGAGGGCAGCATGGGTGAGCAGGGCATTCGCCTGTTTGCCGTCGATGCCAGTGCGGCGGGTATTCACCGCGAATTGCTGCCGACCATGGACCAAACCCGCCGCCAGGCGGCGATCCAGTTGCGCGAGCTGCGCCTGCCCGCGGGCGCGCTGCTGGTCTGTGACGGCGATGAGGCCTGGCCTGCGCTGAACAAGACTCTGCAGTTGGCCACCATTGCTCTGGCGGGTGAGCAGACCGGCGGTATGCAACAGCTGTTGGAAGCCGCAGTGGACTACACTCAGGAGCGCAAGCAGTTCAATCGGCCGATTGCCAGTTTCCAGTCCATTAAACACAAAGCCGCCGATATGATGATGCGCAATGAAGTCGCGCGCTCGGCAATTTACTACGCCGCCTGTGTGGCCGATGAGGCGCTTAACGGCGGCCCGCTGGCAGATGAACTCGCCGAGGCGGCGAGCATCGCCAAAACCTGGTGCTCTGAGGCCTACTTTAAAAATGCCGGTGAGTCGCTGCAAATGCACGGCGGCGTCGGTTTTACCTGGGAATACGACGTTCACCTGTACTTCAAACGCGCCAAGGCCAGCGAACATTTGCTGGGCAATAGCAGCCAGCACCGCGAGCAGATTGCCGCCCTGCTGCTGGACGGCGAATAGGCTGCGCATCGATCTGCGTTTGAAACGAATAGGCTAAGCGAGAACAAGTATGAAGTTACAATTCAGTGAAAAAGATGAGGCTTTCCGCGAGGAAATTGCCGGCTGGTTGAAGGCCAATCTCGTCGGTGAGTTTGCCCAGCTTAAATTTCGCGGCGGCCCCGGCGACGAGCATATGTTTCCGGAAGAGCGCAAGCGCTGGGAGCAGAAACTGGCCGAGGGTGGCTGGACCTGTGTGGGCTGGCCCAAGGAGTACGGCGGCCGCGGTCTGTCGATCGAACAACAGGTGATTTTTTACGAAGAGTACGCCCGCGCCGGTGCCCCCGGCCGTATGGGCCATATCGGCGACGGCCTGGCCGGACCAACGATAATTGCCTTTGGCAGCGATGCGCAAAAAGCCAAATACCTGCCGGGTATTTTGGCGGGCACCGAGTTTTGGTGTCAGGGCTATTCCGAGCCGGGCGCCGGTTCCGACCTGGCCAATGTAAAAACCAAGGCGCGTTTTGACGAGGCGACGGGCAAGTGGGTCATCAACGGCCAAAAGGTGTGGACCTCACTGGCTCACGAGTCGGAATACTGCTTTGTGATTGCCCGCACTGATCCCGATTCGGTGGCCCACAAGGGCCTGGGTTTCTTTCTGGTGAAAATGGATCAACCCGGCGTCACGGTGCGCCCCATTGAGCAGATTACTGGCACCTCTGAGTTTAATGAAGTGTTCTTCGATGATGCCCAGTGCGATGCTGAAGATATCGTTGGCGCTCCCGGCGACGGCTGGAAGGTGGCGATGGGCCTGCTCGGTTTTGAGCGCGGCGTGTCGACTCTGGGTCAGCAGATGGCCTTCCAGAATGAACTCAACGAAGTGGTCAAGCTGGCGCGTGAAAATGGCGCCGCCCAAGACCCGCAGATTCGCCAGCGCATTGCCCAGGCCCATATCGGTTTGAAAATAATGCGCTATAACAGCATGCGTATGCTGTCGGGCGACAAGGGCGATGGCAGCCTGCAAAAAGAAGCGTTGATCTACAAGCTGTACTGGGCCACCTGGCACCGCGATCTCGGTGAGCTGGCGGTGGATATTATGGGGCCAGAGGCCGATATTCTGGCGGCGGCGCCCTACGAGCTGAACCGCTTGCAGTCGCTGTTCCTGTTTACTCGCTCCGACACCATCTACGGCGGCACCAACCAGATCCAGCGCAATATTATTGCCGAGCGGGGTCTCGGTATGCCCAAAGAGCCCAAGTGGTAGGCCGCTGGTACTGGCGAAGCCGACAGAGCGAGCACAATGATTTAACAACGAGCGCTGAGCGGCGCTCGTCTGCAACGGAGTTATAGAATGAGTGTGAAGATTCCTGAATACGTGGCGGGCCACGGCCTGCTGAAAGGCAAGTCGGTATTGATTACCGCGGCGGCGGGTGCCGGTATTGGTTTTGCCGCGGCCAAGCGCGCGGTGGAAGAGGGCTGTCGCAGCATTGTGATCAGTGATATCCACGAAGGCCGTCTGAACGACGCGGTGGAGCGCCTGAAAAGCGACACCGGTTTGCAGCAGGTTGCCGGCAAGGTGTGCAATGTCGCGGCGGAAGACGACGTGCAGGCGCTGATTGCCTTTGCCGAAGAGTTCTGCGGCGGGGTTGACGTGCTGATCAATAATGCTGGATTGGGCACCACCAAGTCGCTGATCGACATGGAAGATGCCGAGTGGGACAAGGTTATTGATGTCACCCTCAATGGCACCATGCGCATGACTCGGCAGATGATGCGCAATATGAAAGCCCGCGGCGCGGGCGTGATTGTTAACAACGCCTCGGTACTGGGCTGGCGCGCGCAGAAAGAGCAGTCTCACTATGCGGCGGCCAAGGCCGGCGTTATGGCACTGACCCGCTGCGCGGCGTTGGAAGCGGCGGACTTTGGCGTGCGCATCAACGCGGTGTCGCCGTCACTGGCGGTGCACCCCATGCTCAAGAAATCGGCGCCGGAAGAGCTGCTGGCAGAGCTGGAAAGCCGCGAAGCCTTTGGTCGCGGTGCCGAAGTATGGGAAGTCGCCAATGTGATGATGTTCCTGGCCTCTGACTACTCCAGCTACCTGACTGGCGAAATTATCAGCTGCTCTTCGCAGCGTGCCTGAGGCGCGTTACCCTAGCAGCCCAGAATTCCAGCTAACGTATTCAACCCGGGCGCCGCTTGCGGCGCCTACAGCGAACGAGGTTCACTATGAAAGAAGCTGTCATCGTCTCTACCGCCCGTACCGGTATGGGCAAATCCTTCCGCGGTGCATTGAACGACACTGAAGCACCGGCAATGGGTGGCCACGCGGTCAAGTCGGCCGTCGAGAAGGCGGGTATCGATCCCGCGTCGGTGGAAGATGTGATCATGGGCGCTGCGGCCCAGCAGGGCACTCAGGCCTACAACCTCGGCCGCCTGTGCAGCGTGGCGGCGGGCCTGCCCGACACGGCCGCCGGGATGACCATCGACCGCCAGTGCAGCTCGGGTTTGATGTCTATCGCCTGGGCGGCCAAGTCGATTATGTGTGACGAGATGGATGTGGCCGTGGCCGGTGGCCTGGAGTCGATCTCGCTGGTGCAAACCAAGCATAAGAACAGCTACCGCAATGTATCGAAGACGGTCACGGAAATTGATCCGACGGCCTATATTCCGATGATCGAAACTGCTGAACTGGTGTCCGAGCGCTACGGCATCAGCCGCGACGCCCAGGACGAATACGCCCTGCAGAGCCAGATGCGCGTGGCCGCCGCTCAGGAAGCGGGCCTGTTTAACGACGAGATTGTGCCCTTTGCCACCCGCATGTCGGTGTTTAACAAAGAGACCAAGGAAGTCACCTATAAAGACGTGGTATTGGATCGCGACGAATGCAATCGCCCGTCGACGACACTGGAAAGCCTGCAGAGTCTGGCGCCGGTATGGAAAGATGGTCAGTGGGTTAAAGAGGGCCGTTTCATTACCGCCGGCAATGCTTCACAGCTGTCCGATGGCGCATCAGCCAGTGTGGTCATGGAAGCCAAGCGCGCCGAGCAGTTGGGTCTGGCGCCACTGGGTGCCTATCGCGGCATGGCAGTTGCGGGTTGTAAGGCCGATGAGATGGGCATTGGGCCGGTATTCGCCATTCCCAAGCTGCTTAAACGCCAGGGCCTGAAGGTTGACGATATCGGCGTTTGGGAATTGAACGAGGCCTTTGCCTGTCAGGTAATTTACTGCCGCGATCAGTTGGGCATCGATAACAACAAGCTCAATATCAATGGCGGCGGCATCTCCATCGGTCACCCCTTCGGCATGAGCGGTGCTCGCCTGGTGGGTCACGCGTTGTTGGAAGCCAAGCGCCGCGGCGAAAAATACGCTGTGGTAACCATGTGCATCGGCGGTGGCATGGGCGCGGCAGCGCTGTTTGAAGTGTTCTAAACTAATATAAAAAGCCACATTGGCAGGAAGCGAAAACCGCTGGGGCGAGAGTCTCAGCGGTTTTTTTATGCTGGCGCAATGGCCGCGCTGAAAATGCGCTTGGGTTTAGGCTGTGGGGTGACGAGCCTGTACCCAGCTGGAGCAGAGTTCACTCTCCTGTCTGGGCAAGGCCTGCAACAGTTCTGTACTGGCGTAGAGGTCGAGGTTGTCGCCCATATAGCTGCCCTGCACTGTGGTGGCGCCAATGGCTTTAAGCTGTTG
>JBFKEA010000080.1:0-9722 GCA_041619375.1 Spongiibacter sp.
GCTCTGCTGAGGCCCGGTGATAATGGCGGCCCCTACAGTGAATATTTTCGGGTCTTAAATCAGCAATTGCAACGCAGCGGACCGATGCGGCCAGTGATGGTGATTGACCTCGATCGCGTCGATCACAACTTGGCGCTGGTGCAGGGCAGTTTGGCGCGCACCGGCAAGCACTATCGCATTGTTGAAAAGTCGCTGCCCTGCATGAAATTGCTGGAATATGTCTCGGCCAAGTCGGGCAGCAAGCGCTTGATGAGTTTCCATCAGCCGTTTCTCAATCACGATGCCCGGCAGATGCCCAATGCCGATCTATTGTTGGGCAAGCCATTGCCGGTGCGCTCGGCAGAGCGTTTTTATGCCCAGCATCGCGGCCCATTCGATCCGCAGCGGCAGTTGCAGTGGCTGATCGATACCCCCGAACGCTTGGAGCAATATCGACAAATGGCTCTGAGTCTGAGCACTCAGCTGCAGGTAAATATCGAGATCGATGTCGGTCTGCATCGCGGTGGGGTCGACAGTAATGCGATGTTGGGACAAATGCTCGCGATCATTGCCGCTCACCCAGAGCAGCTGAGCTTTAGTGGTTTTATGGGCTACGACGCCCATGTCGGCATGGGCGTGCCGGCTATCCTCGGCAGCCCGGAAACCTTACTAGACAAAGCCATGGCCTTGTATCAGGGCTATGTTGACTTTGCGCGCAGCCAGTACCCGCAGCTGTGGCAGCAAAGTTTGACGCTGAATACCGGTGGTAGCCCCAGTTATCGCCTACACGAAAATGAGCAGCTGAGTACGGAGGTTAGTGTGGGCACGGCGCTGCTTAAACCTAGCCATTATGATATCCCGACACTAGCCGGCCATTTGCCGGCCGCATTTATCGCTACGCCGGTGATCAAGGCGGAGGGCGAGATCAAACTACCGGCGCTGGATGACAAGTCGAAGATATTTTCTTGGTGGGATGTTAATCAGCGCCAGACTTACTTCGTGTACGGCGGGTATTGGCGGGCGGAATACGAGTCGCCCAAAGGCCTGCAGTTCAACGCCAACTTCGGCCACAGCGCCAATCAGGAGATCGTCAACGGCTCGCCGGCTACCGGTTTGGCGGTAGATGATCATGTGTTCCTGCGGCCAGAGATTAGCGAAAGCGTGTTGCTGGAGTTTGGCGATTTGCTGGTGATGCGCGGTGGTCGCATCATTGATAGCTGGCCGGTAATGCCGCAGAGCGTATGATTGGTTTCAGCTCGGCAGGCAATATAACGACAACAAGTGAGGAGTTATTATGAGAGTCCTAGGCCTAGGTTTTACCGCCCTGACAGTGCTGGCATTGACGGCCTGCAGTGGTGACAAAATGGCAGATGAAGCAATGGCGCCGGCGACGCTGACAGCGACATCCGCGGCCAGTATTGACGACCCGGTATTGCGCCGCACTTATCAAAGCTCGTGCATGGCTTGCCACGGCAACCCGGGCACCGGTGCGCCACTGAGTGGCGACCGCCAAGCCTGGGCTTCGCGCCTTGAAAAGGGCATGGATACGCTGCTGGACCACAGTATTGATGGCTTTAATTCCATGCCGCCCATGGGCTTGTGCCCTCAGTGTTCGGAAGACGATTTTGTGGCCTTGATCGAGTGGATGGCCGGAGTGAGTGGGGAGTAATGCCGTGGCGGTAAGTCGCAGGAGTTTGATTAAACAATTGTCGGTTGCCGGTGCCGCGGCCGCGACAGCCAGTTGGAGCCCAGTCTCGGCAGCGGCGCGTCGCCGCCGCTTAATTCCCTGGTCGAACTGGTCGGGTGCCCAGCGCTGCATACCGGCCCAGCGTTTGGCGCCGACCAGCGAAGACGCCATCGCTGAGTTGCTGCGCAGCAGCTCGGGCGTGGTGCGCCCAGTTGGCGCCTCCCATTCATTTAGTGCTCTAGTACCTACCGATGGCACGATAGTGTCTTTGGCTCAGCTCAGCGGCATGATTTCCCATAATGCAGAGACTCAGGAAGCGGAGTTCTGGGCGGGAACGCCGATGTCGCAGATGGGGGAGCCGCTGCACGAGGTCGGCCAGGCACTGATCAATATGGCCGATATCGATTACCAGACTCTGGCGGGGGCCATTGCCACCTCGACCCACGGAACAGGCATTGATTTTGGCTGTTACTCGTCGATGGTCAGCGGCCTGCGTTTGATTACCGCCAGTGGCGAGGTACTGGATTGCGACGCCGAGCATAATCCCGAGGTATTTCGCGCCGCGCGGACCTCGCTAGGCGCGCTGGGGATAATCAGCCGTATCCGCATGAAAACCCGCGAGAGCTTCCGCCTGCACGAAAAATCGTGGATACAAAACACTGAGGAGCTGTTGGAAAACATCGATACGCTGGCCAGAGAGAATGACCGCTTTGAGTTTATTCCCGTTGTGCACTCGGATGTCTCGATCTGTGTCACCTTGAATGAAACCAATGACAATCGCACCATCCCCGTTGAGACGGGGGGAGATGGCGACAAGGTGGCGCTGTTGCGCGCGGCGCATCACTATGCGGGCAGCCACCCGAAACTACGCGCATCGCTGATTAATCTGCTGGCAAAACAGCAGGACCTTCCCGAGGCGATTGACCGTTCTTACAAGGTGTTCGCCAAAGTGCGAGACCAGCGATTTAATGAAATGGAATATACGGTACCTGCTGAGGCGGGCCCGGACTGCCTGCGCGAAATCCTGGCCTTGGTGCGCGATAAAAACCTGGACAGTTTTATGCCCATGGAATATCGCTACGTCAAAGCCGACGACATTCCGCTGTCCATGTTCCAGGGTCGCGACGGCTGCGCCATCTCCGTGCATCAGTCCTATGAAATGGACTACCACAATTTCTTTGCGGCGGTAGAGCCGATTTTCTGGAAGTACGGGGGGCGCCCGCACTGGGGGAAATTGCACAACCTCAATGCGGCGCAATTGTCCACGCTTTACCCGCAGTGGCAGGACTTTGTCACATTGCGTGAGGAACTCGATCCTCGTGGACGCTTCCTTAATGGCCACCTCGAATCGATACTGGGCGCCCGCTCTCGCTGCTAAAGAACGGTGCTGATGGTTATAACACACTGTATTTGTGACTAAGGAATATCACTATGACGTCGTCTATGTTTCGCCCGCTACTGTGCGCTGCAGGGATATTGGCTGCAAACGTTGTTCACGCTGAGACGCGGGTTATCGAAGAGGTGATTATCACCGCCCAGAAAACGGCTCAGAACTTACAAGACGTCCCTATTTCGGTGACGGCGGTGGATGGCCAGTTTATGCAGGACGCGGCAATTGGCGACCTGCAGGAATTGTCCGTGTTTGTGCCCAATGTGCGCATGGACGACAACGACCCCGGTTCGCCACAAATATTTATTCGCGGTTTTGGCACCAACACCTTTAACCCCAGTTTTGAAAGTTCGGTGGGCCTGGTGCAGGACGAGGTGTTTTTTGGTCGCGCGGGATATTTCACCGAGGCCATGTTTGATGTCGGCCGCATTGAAGTGCTGCGCGGCCCCCAGGGCACCCTGTTTGGTAAAAACACCGTAGCCGGTGTGTTTAACGTGTTCAGCCGCCCGGTGAGCGAAGAGCTGGCGGCCAATGCGGAGTTGCGCGGTGGCGAGCACAGCGAGCAGCGAGCGGAATTTGGCGTGGGCGGCAAGCTGACCGATTGGTTTGGCCTGCGCCTGTCGGCGCTGGATACGCGTACCGACGGTGAGTTGCGCAATGGCTTTTTGAATCGCGATCAGGAGGAGTTTTCTCAGCAGGCCCAGCGACTGAAGTTGCTATTTCAGCCCAGCGATGCCATGGAGTTAGAGCTGCTGGCGGTGAAGTCTGACACCACCATGGCGTATTGGCCGAAGCAGTTAAAGGCCTTGGATGCTGATACCCGCGATTACCTCGATGATTTTGACGCTGATATCGAAGACGACAGCGAAGACTTTAATACCAGCATGAACCGCGATGGCGAGCTGGAAAAGGGGTCGACCAGCTACAGTGCAAAACTCAGTTATAGCTTTGGCGAGGTTGGTGGGCTGAGCAATCTGGATACGGTTGCGGTGCTGGGCAGCAGTGAGTTTTTTGTCGAGCAGGATCAGGACCTGGATGTGTCGCCGGCGGATTTGCTTATTTTGTTTAACCGCGAAGACTACCAACAGGACACCTTGGAGTGGCGCTTTACCGGCGAGGCCGAAGGCCTGTTTGGTCTGGGTAATCACCTGCAGTTTGTTGTCGGTGCCTTTTATTTCGACTCCGATTACGAGCTCAATGCGGCGGTGGAGTTGGGTGAAGATATTGATAGTTGGCTGAATACTAATGATGCCCAGCAGTTGGCCGGCGATGACGCGCCCCTGCTGCCCTTGCTCAGCCTGGCCGCGCAGACGACGGCAGATGACCGCTTTCGCTTTCACTATCGACAAGCCACCGAGTCGCTAGCTCTGTTTGGGCAGTTTAGTTTGAGTTTGGGGGATCACTGGGTGATTACGCCTGGCTTGCGCTACAATCGCGAAGATAAGCGTATTGATACCCTCGGTCAGGCCAGTTGTAGCAACAGCAATCCCCAGTTGCCACCGGCAACCTGTGTGACGCCGTTTTTGCTGGGAACCCAGGACTACGATCGTCGCGGCTTGGAGCGCAATGAGCGCGATTTGTCGCCCAAGTTGTCGGCGATGTATGTGCTCAATGATGAAGTTAATGTATTTAGCAGTATTAGTCGCGGCTTCAAAAGCGGCGGTTTCAACGCGATTTCCTTCACCGGTGAAGATATCGAGTTTGAAGATGAGAGTGCCACGACGGCTGAACTGGGAATGAAAGGGCGTTTCTTCGAGCGCACACTCAGTGTCGACGCGACGCTCTATCGGACCGAGTTTGACGACCTGCAGGTGTTGGCGTTCAACGGTGTGTTCTTTGATGTAAGCAATGCGGCGACGGCGACTTCGACGGGATTGGAGGTCGACTGGCAGTGGCTGAGCCCTTGGGAACCCCTTTCAGTATCGGGTTCGTTGGGCTTGTTAGATGCCCACTACGACGACTATCAGAGTGCGCCGGCGCCGGTATCACAGGGCATTGATGAGCAGCAAGACTTGAGCGGTGAGCGCATTGCCTTTGCACCCGAAAGTAGTTTAACCGTAAGCCCGACACTGAGTTTCGTGCTGGGCGATGCACTGCGTTTGACCGCCGGCGTCGATGTGATTCGCCAGGGCGAGCAATACACCGACTTGGACTTGGACGACAATACCCGCGTAGCGGCCAATACCAAATTGAATCTCCGTCTGTCGCTGGCCAGTGTCGACGAGTGGTGGAGCGCCACCTTGGGGGTGAAGAATGCCAGTGACGAGCGCACGCAAAACCAAGTGGTCGACTCGGTGCTGTTTCCGGGTACCTATTACTCACAGCAAAACCCCGGTCGCCAGGTATACGGCGCGTTACGGCTTAACTGGTAGGGGCCGCGGCACGAAATGCTCGGCGCCTTCTCGGTACATTACGATTTCGAAGACGCGGTATATGAAAAAGCCGTAATGGCAAAGCCACTGACTTTGGCCTACTTTGTATTGCGAAACACAGCTGTGACTGTGCAAAGAATATAAAGACAGGATCGAAATAATGATTAGCCTTGCAGCCCGCACGCGGATTTCGCTGTGCGCTATTGTCGCTAGCGCCCTTCTAGGCTGTAGCACGCCACAAAACCTGCCGCTGGCCGATGTGCCGGAGCTTCGTCCCGGTATTTTGCAGGGCTACTTGGCACCCGCGGAGGTACCCAACAGCTTAAAATTGGTATCGCCGCCGCCGGCGTCGGGCAGTGTTGCCGAGGCGCTGGATATTGCCGTGAACCAGGCCGCTTTAAGTCTGCGCGATAGCCCGCGCTGGCAGCAGGCGCGCCGCGATGCCGAGCTGCGTTTCCCCGCTGCGGCCGAGGTGTTTTCCTGCGCGCTGGATGCGCCGATCAATCAGCAGCAGACTCCCCAGCTTTACCGCCTGTTGCGCCGCAGCCTCACCGATGCCGGTTTTGCTACCTATGCGGCGAAGAATCAGTATCAGCGCCAGCGGCCGTTTATGGTCAATGGCGAGCCGAGTTGCACCCCCGAACAAGAAGCGTATTTGCGTAAAGACGGCTCCTTCCCTTCGGGGCATGCGGCCCTAGGTTGGGCCTGGGCATTGATTCTGGCGGAACTGGCACCGGAGCGCCAAGACGCTATTCTGGCGCGCGGCCGGGCCTTCGGTCAGAGTCGGGTCATGTGTAATGTCCACTGGCAGAGTGATGTCTTGGAAGGCCGCGCGGTGGGCAGTGCGGCGGTGGCGGCACTGCACAATAACGCCGAATTTCAGGCGGCGATGACGGCGGCGCGAGCTGAGTTGGCGGCGCTGCGCGCGGCGGGGCAGGGCAGTTCAGCTGATTGTGACGCCGAGGCCGCCGCGCTGGCGGTGGTGGCCGACGACGCGCCGTGGCCGGCCAATCGCTGAGGGGGTGTTAATCGGCAGCCTTGCTCAGCGGGCTGTCGAGATACAGCTGCTCGACTTTTTGCCGCGCCCAGGGCGTGCGCCTCAGGAACTTGAGACTGGAATTGATGCTGGGGTCGCTGAGGAAGCAATTGATGGCAATGCGTCGTCCCAGCTCCGGCCAGCCATAATAGGCCTGCAGCTCGGTGACGATGGCCTTCAGGGTTTTGCCGTGTAAGGGGTCGCGACTGGCGCTGTCAGTCATCGCTTTTTTTCCACGGCGAAGCATTGGGCGGAACCGATGCTTCTTCGCCGTCGGTGGGGCTTTCGGCCTTTTTGACGCGAATTTTAAAACCGTCCAGTTCCAGTCCGTTTAGTGCTTTCATTGCCACCTTGGCTTCGCCAGCCTTGGGCATAACCACAAAGGCAAAGCCTTTGGAGCTGTGGGTGTTGGGGTCTTTGACTACGGTGCAAGACTGCACCGCGCCGTGGGCTTCGAACAGTGCGCGCAGCTCACTGTCGGTGATGGCGCGGCTGAGCTTGCGGACGAGTAATTTCATAGTGGACCTGTGGACGGTTGGCGCGTTGGAAGAGCAATGCCGGCACTATACGCCGTTTTAGCCGTCACTGCCCGGCTCCGTTATGGGGTTTTTGCTGGCTGGCGCGGCGCGGTACAATCGCCAAAGACTCCTGTGGTGCTGTGCTGTGACAAACTCTCCCCTAATTTATTCTGCTGGCGGTGACGCCGAGGCGGCGCTGGCTCGCCGCCTCGGCCTGCGCTGTGTTGACCAGTGGTCGGCTGACCTTGACCAGCAATACCTGTTTTATCGGCAGGGCTGCCTGAGTATTGGCCTGCCGCCGGCGGCCCGCGAGCACCCGGTGTGTGTCGATTTTGCCGAGCAGCAGCGCAAGCGTCACCGCGGTAAGGAGCTGCTGTTGAAGGCCATTGGCGGTCGTCGCGATAGCTTGAGGGTGGTTGATGCCACCGCTGGCCTGGGACGTGACAGTTTTCTGTTGGCTAGCTATGGTGCAGAGGTGGTGTTGTGTGAGCGCCAGCCGGTGGTGGCCGCGCTGCTTGCCGACGGCTTGCAGCGGGGGGGGGGCGAACCCGAGGTGGCGGAGATTGTCGGCAGAATGCAGTTGCAGCCGGTCAGCGCACTGGCGCTTTTGTCGCAGCTGCAGGCTGACGAGCACGAGCAGCGTCCGGATGTGGTCTATCTGGACCCGATGTTTCCCGATTCGGGTAAGTCGGCACTGGTGAAAAAAGAAATGCGACTGTTCCACAGCTTAGTCGGTAAAGACGAGGACGCCGATGCCCTGCTCGCGGCGGCGCTAGTGGCGGCCCGTCACCGAGTGGTGGTAAAACGCCCGCCGAAGGCGCCGGTGATCGCCGGGCCTGCCTTGGCGCCGCTGGGCAAGCTTGCCGAGCCGCAGTTCAGTGTGGCGGGCAAGGCGGTGCGCTTCGACATTTATCCCTTAAAGGCTTTTGCCAAGGCCTAGCGAGCGAGCAGCTCTACCATCATTGCCTGATACATATCGCTGAGCAGGTTTAGGTCGTCGGCCTTTACACATTCATCGACTTTGTGAATCGTGGCATTGACGGGTCCGAGCTCGACCACCTGCGCCCCGGTAGGGGCGATAAACCGGCCGTCGGAGGTGCCGCCCGCGGTCGACAGTACCGTGTCGCGGCCGGTGACCTGGCGAATCGCTTTCTGCGCGGCCTCCACCAGCGGCCCCTCGGCGGTGAGAAAGGGCTGGCCGCTGAGGTTCCATTCCAGCTGGTAGTCCAGGCCGTGTTTGTCGAGAATCGCCTCGCTGCGCTGCTGCAGTATTTCTGCGCTCAGTTCGGTGGAAAAACGGAAGTTAAACACCACTTCCAGTTCGCCGGGAATGACATTGGTGGCGCCGGTGCCGCCGTTGATATTGGAAATTTGAAAAGAGGTGGCAGGGAAGAAGTCGTTGCCCTCATCCCAGCGCTCGGCGGCCAACTCGGCCAGCGCCGGGGCGGCGAGGTGAATGGGGTTGGCAGCTAGGTGGGGGTAGGCGACGTGCCCCTGCACACCGGCGACTTTGAGCACGGCGCCCAGCGAGCCGCGGCGACCATTTTTAATAACGTCGCCGACCTCGGCGGTCGATGAGGGCTCGCCGACCACGCACCAGGTGATTTTTTCATTCTGCGCTTCCAGCCACTCTACCACCTTAACGGTGCCATTCTTGGCCGGGCCTTCTTCGTCACTGGTGATCAAAAAGGCGATGCGCCCCTGGTGATCGGGGTGCTCGGCGACAAAACGCTCACAGGCGGTGACCATGGCGGCCAGGCTGCCTTTCATGTCGGCGGCGCCGCGGCCGCGCAGCATTCCGTCGCTGATTTGGGGGGCAAAGGGCGGTGTTTGCCAGTTTTCTTCCGGGCCGGTGGGCACCACGTCGGTGTGGCCAGCAAAACACAGCAGCGGGCCGCTGTCGCCGCGCACCGCCCAAAAGTTGTCGACCTCGCCAAAACGCAGTGTCTCGCAGTGGAAGCCAATTGCGCTCAAACGCTGCATCATCAGCGCTTGGCAGCCCTCGTCTTCGGGGGTCACGGAGCGGCGTTCAATCAGGTCGACGGCAAGTTGCAGGGTAGGGCTGAGGCTCATAGTTCTGGCTCTAAAGGCAAAGCGCGCATTTTAGCAGAGAACGCTTTGAAAATCGGGGTCGGTGCGCGTCGCCAACAAGCTGCTCAAAATGTCACTGACTTGAGTGGTTTTGTCATAGAGTAGGGCGCTGCAGCTGGGTAAGATCGGATCATTAATTGCCAATCGAATGCCTAAAGATAATGAAGGAGTGGCCATGAGTGTTGATCTGAATGTGGCGGCGGCCGCCGCCCAGTTTGATTTTGCCGACCAGGATATCCCCCAGCGACTGCGGCACTGGGCCGAAGTGCGTCCCGATCACGCCTTTATGATCTGGGAGCCGCGCTCGGGCGAGGATCGCCGCTGGAGCTACAAAGCCTTTGATGACGAAACCAGCAAAATTGCCGCCGGCCTGTATGCCAAGGGGGTGCGCAAACACGACAAAGTGATGATTCACGCCGAGAACTGCCCGGAAATGGTATTGGCCTGGTATGCCTGTGCCAAGCTGGGCGCGGTGGGGGTCACCACCAATACCCGCTGCGTGGGTGGTGAGATCGAATACTTTGCCGAGCACACTGAAGCGGTGGGGGTCATCACCCAACCAAAATTTGTGGCGGAAATTGCGAAGAACGCCAAGAATGTGCAGTGGATTGTGGTGACCGAGGACAATTCCGGCGAGCCTGCCGAGGCC
>JBFKEA010000081.1:0-9623 GCA_041619375.1 Spongiibacter sp.
ATGTCATTCAGGTAGTAGTGGTCGAGCTGGTCTATGATGGGTTTGACCGCACTTTTAATATCACCGAAATCCATTATCCAGCCGCTGTGTGGGTCGGGCTGGCCGCCAACTACTATGCGCAGCAAAAAACTGTGGCCGTGAAGGCGCGCGCATTTGTGGCCGTCGGGAACATTGGGTAGGCGGTGGGCGGCTTCGAAGCTAAATTCTTTAAAAATTTCCACGTGCTGATCTCGGGCTGTTGCGATTGGCCGGCTATGGTAATCAGCTGCTGGATGGCTGTACAGCGCAGTGGATATTGCCGGTGTATAAACACTGTGCAAAGTGGCCAAAATTTGTGCGCGATATTGCTCAAAAAATAAGCGAAATCAGTTGGATAGCGCTTTTTTCATAAAATCTTAAAAAAACTGGGAAGAGGGTTTGACAAGCCAAGTCATTACTGTAGAATGCGCCTCACTCGATCGAGACACAGGGTGATTAGCTCAGCTGGGAGAGCATCTGCCTTACAAGCAGAGGGTCGGCGGTTCGATCCCGTCATCACCCACCAATCGAGTTGTTAAAAGTATGCGGACCGGTAGTTCAGTTGGTTAGAATGCCGGCCTGTCACGCCGGAGGTCGCGGGTTCGAGTCCCGTCCGGTCCGCCAACTTTTACTATTTAGGTTTTTTCAAAACCTAAATGGATTTTCGAAGACCTCCTTATTTTTCCCTCGGTTTTGACCAGTCCTTTTGCAGTCTTCTTTTCAAGACGCTGTAATTCCGTTTCATTGTCACTGAGCCAAAGCTTCGTCAGCCTAGCGAGTCGGGCGTTTTTCCGTTCTCGGTTGCATTGGTAATGTGTGACTTTCCGCCGTTCTTCCGAGCGAAATCCCGCTATATTAGTAGCTGTTAATGATTCCTCGTGGAGAAAAGTTTGTCAGCCCTGACAGAAGCCGTCATGTTCTTCCGCGGCGATAATGTTGTTAAGGAAATGTACTTCGCCGAGTTTGAGGCGGTGCTTGACGATGTTGTTGGTGTCCAGGACTTTGCCGGCCAGCAAATACAGGCCGTTTTTGTCCAGATTAATGCCGCGCTAAAAATTACCGGGGCGGTTTTTTTTACCATTGCTTTCGACAAGAGTGGTCGTATCACCGGCAATTGGAATATTCCTCTTCGCCACCTGCTTGATCACGCGGGTTTTGGTCCGGACCTTGGTGGCGGAGTCATCAAGGTTGCCTGTCGAAGCGCCTGCCCCGTTTCCTGGTACCGCAGCCAACTGTGGGATCCGGTGATGGAACAAAATCAAAGTTTTCAAGCGCTGGTCGCTGCAGTCCAGCGCAATCGCTTGGGTATCGTCACTGACAGTACTGTCGGCATGGCGGCTCACGGCGATACGGTGTCGCCTTTTTTTAAGGCGCCGGTCATGCTGGCCTCGCCCGGCGAGGAGAGCGGTTTTACACCGGTGTTTCACCGGCGCTACAGGCAGCGCTTAAAGGCACTGCGCAGTGCTGAAAAGCTTCGCCTTGCCACTGAGAAACAGCGGCATCGTGCCGCGTGTGACGCTTTGGAGGAGAGTTATAGCTGTCAGCTGAACGAGCGCGGCGAGCAATTATTGGCCGTTCAGCAACAGTTCAATGACGCCGAGCGCCAGCGCCGGCAACTCGCGGTGCAGCTGGAGAAGCAGCAGTCGCTGCTGGATGAGCGCAACCGCGAATATCAAGCGTTGTTAGAGCGCGGTGGACGCAATGGCGAGCGTGAAGAGCTGGCTAAGTTGCAGGCGAATTATGCCCGCGAGCTGAAGCTTAAAATGCAACAGCAGGCCGTGGATTTCGAGGATCGATTGAATCGCCGTGAGACGGAGCTCTATCAGCGCTCGACGGAAATTGTGGAGCTGCGCGCAGAGCTTAGTCGTCTGCGTGAGCAGAATCGCGAATTGCTGCTGAACGACGATCGAAAAATGCTTAGCGAAATGTCGGCCAAGGGAGTGGTGTTTGTTGCCTACCACCCGGGGATCGAACACCTGGTAATTGATAATCAAGAGATGCCGGCGTATTTGCGTGACCCACAAGCTTTCGCTGCTCAGCATTGTGGGGTGACCTTAGAGCATTATCAGCGTTGGCTTCAGCACTACCGCCTGCCTATTTGTCGCTGCAAAAACAATGCGGGTGAATACTGCGGGCAGCCGGTTACGAAGGTGATTAAACCCAAATTGTTCCGCGCGGGGGAGAGCGACCGCTGCGCAGAGCACTGCGATGCTTGATGACCTTATAGAAGCCGCACCGTTTTCAGGCCCGCCAGCGATTGATGTATTGCGCCTGGATCGGTACCACAGCCTGGCCCCCGGTAATAAGTGGTTTAAATTGCGCCGCAATTTTGATCGCGCCGCCGAGTTAGGCGCCAGCCAGCTAATGAGTTTTGGCGGTGCGCATTCCAATCATCTACACGCGATGGCAGCGCTGGGGCGCGAGCTTGGCTGGCCGACGGCGGCATTTATACGTGCCGATGCCGACCAGTACACGCCCTGTATGAAAGATTTGCAGCGCTGGGGTATGGAGCTGCGCCGCTTGAGTCGTGGAGACTATCGGCGCCGACACGACCCGCGCTTTGTTGACGCCTTGCTGGCAGATTTTGATCGCCCCTATGTCATTCCAGAAGGCGGCGCAAATGTCGACGGCGCCGCCGGTTGCAGCGATATTGTCGATTTATTGCCGCGGCGCGGCGCCGACTACTCGCTGATATTGTTAGCCTGTGGAACCGGCACGACACTGGCGGGCCTTGCCTCGGCGGTGGCAGAAGGAGTGCAGCTAGTGGGTATCCCGGTACTAAAGGCTAAGTCTTTTATGGCTGAGGATATCCGCCGTTTGATTACCCAGCTGGGCGAGGATAGGGGGAATTGGCGCCTCGACCATCGTTTTGTGGGGCGTGGGTTTGCGCAGCTGACGGACGCTCTGGTGGGCTTTATTGGCGATTTTGAGCGCCGACACGGGCTGCCGCTCGACCCGGTTTATACTGCCAAGTTGTTTTTTGCCGTTCAGCAGATGTTGGCGGCCGGTGAGCTGGCCGGGCAGCGGCGTATTCTGTTGGTGCACAGTGGCGGGTTGCAGGGGCGGCGCGGCTATCCCGCTTTGTTCAATGATTAGCAGGTGCTGGCCAGTTCTGGGGTACGACAAAGCAGCGCTCTAAGTTGGCGTTGATCAACATTAGGGGGCGTCGGAAGGTGCGCTTCACGATACTGTCGTTGAGAGGCTCCGCGCCCTCGTAGTCAGCGTTCAGCCACTGTGGCTTTTCCAGTAGTCGCCAGGGAAATTCATGCTCAGTGTGTGCCTGCCATTGGTCGTTCAGAGCTGCGGCTCTCAGCCAGTGGCCTCGGCAGTGATCGGGGTGCAGTCCCGAGGTTGTGGCTGCCTGGCCGCCGGCGTAAAACAACGTGCCAGCGACCCGCAGCTGTCGTTCGCAGTGATCAATGCCAATCCCTTTCAGGGCGCTGCGCCCGGCATCGCTTAGTGATAGCTGCAATTGATGCTCTTGCAGTCTTGCCAGTTTGCGGTCGAGCCTGTCGGCGCTATTCGGGCCTCGCCAGGCGCTCATTGGCAGCGGTCCGGTACCGGTAGCAAGAAAGAATTTCACGGCCAGTTCCAAGTGTATTGCCGCGCCGCTGTCGAGATCGCGGTAGATAATGTCAAATTCGCCGAGTGTTCGCCCGTTGTGTCTGACCGCGAGATTGTTCGCCAGTAGTTCAGTCTGCGGGTCGTGCTCGAGAAAGAAGTGCCAGAGCGACTCAAAGACCAAACCCAGTCGCGGGCTGGGGCAGCGCTGTTCCAGGTACTTGCGCAGGGGGCGGTCATCGCTATCTAGCGCCGCTAGCCAGTCTTGGCGCCGGCGGTTGAGTTTAAGCGCTGGTGCGGCGGCCAGCTGCTCGTCGGCCTGCAGTAGTGGTGCAGAAAAGCAGCTCCAGGCCAGTGCGCGAAGCAATGGCGAGCGATAGCGGTTAAGATCCAAGGGCTTGATAAATAAGTTACTCTGAGACGGTGCGGCACGCAGGGTTTGCATTGTCTTCCCGCTGGCTGGTTATAATGAGCGCCCCGCGTATGGCAGCAGAAATTATGGAACAGTTCCGCAATATAGGGGTCATCGGCCGTGAAGGCAATGGCGTGGCCGCAACACTTAAACGGCTGTTGGACTATCTTCAACAGCGTGAACTGAGTGTCGTACTCGATGAGCAGGTGGCCGGGTTGATGGCTGCTCATGAGCTGCGGGTGTGCAGCCGGCGAATGATCGGCGAGATTTGCGATTTAATTATTGTGGTCGGTGGCGATGGCAGCTTGCTCGGTGCGGCGCGAACGCTGGCGCGCCACAATGCGCCGGTATTGGGCGTGAACCGCGGTCGTCTGGGGTTTCTCACCGATATATCGCCGGATGATATCGAAGCCCAGGTAGGGGCGGTGCTGGATGGGCATTATCGACTGGAAAAGCGCTTCTTGCTGGACGTGGAGCTTCTCCGCAACGGCGAGCGAGTGGGCAAGGGCGATGCGCTCAATGATGTGGTGCTCAACTCCGGTACCTCGGGCCATATGATGGAGTTTGAGTTGTTTGTCGATGGCGAGTTCGTCTATCGACAGCGCTCTGATGGTGTGATTATCTCCACGCCCACTGGCTCCACAGCTTATTCTCTGTCGGCCGGTGGGCCGATCATGCACCCCCGGCTCGATGCGATTGTCATCGTGCCGATGTTCCCCCATACCCTGAGCAGCCGGCCGATTGTGATCGATGGAAAGAGCGAGATCAGTATGCTGGTGTGCGATTGCAACACCGCCCAGCCACCGGTGACCTGCGATGGTCAGCTGCGGATGACCAGCCAGCCTGGCGATGTGATTCACGTGCGCAAAAAACCGCATAGAATGAAGTTGATCCACCCGCTGGAGCACAGTTTTTATGCCAGCTGTCGAGACAAGCTCGGTTGGGGCGCCCACCTGCCGGCTAGCGATAATGATGACTGATTACTTTATTGCCCTGCGCTTGCCACTGACAGAAGATTTGGCGGATTTTTCGGCGCTGCTTTGGCAGCGCGGCTTGGCCCACCATATTTCCGAGGATGGCGGCAGTCAGGTGCTTCGCGTAGGCGACGAGGAGCAGGTGGCAGTGGTACAAGCGCTGTACCAGAAGTTGCGCAGTGGCGAGCTGCGTATTGAACGCTTGGCTGCAAACGCTGAGCCTAGTCGCCGCCCGCGTCCTGCGGCGGTCGGCGAGCGCCCCGTGGTGTGGTTGTTGCTGTTGCTGAGTGTGCTCGGTGCACTGCTGCCGGTGGTCGACCGTAGCTTTGCGGCGGTGTCTTATCTGAGTTTCTACCCGCTGGATTTGAGTACGGGTCAATTGCGGGCGACCTGGCCCAGCGGCGAGTTCTGGCGCTTGCTAACGCCGATGTTTTTGCACTTTGGTTTACTGCACATCGCTTTTAACGGCCTGTGGTTGTGGGAGCTCGGCGGCATGATAGAACGACGCCAGGGCAGCGCTACACTGCTGGCGGTCGTGCTGCTGGTGGCGGCGTCATCCAATATGGCGCAGGCAATGATGTCGGTGTCTTTGTTTGGCGGCATGTCTGGGGTTATCTACGGTCTATTGGGGTATATCGTGGTTTGGAACCAGTTGCGAAGTAGCGAGGCGCTGCCATTACCGCGCGGAGTGGCGGTGGTGATGCTGGTGTGGTTACTGATCTGTCTGGCGGGTTTTACGCGCTTGCTGGGCGTGGAAATTGCCAATACCGCCCATATCAGTGGCCTGTTGATGGGTTTGCTGCTCGGTGCGGCCGCTGCATTTTTACGGCGTCGCCCGCTATAAAACAGCGCTACCGCCTCTGGTATACTTCCCTGCTATTTTGACAGGCGGCCTTTGGAGGGCGCTATGGATTTTGATAAATTGATCGATAATCTCGATCCCGCGATTTATGAGTCGTTGAAGCGCGCCATCGAAATTGGCAAATGGCCCGATGGTCGGCCGTTGACGGCCGAGCAGCGGGGCCTCTGCATGGATGCGGTCATTGCCTATGATCACCGCCGCAAGCCGCCGGGGCAGCGTGTTGGTGATATCGATATGGGCAGCAAAGCCGAGGGTGATAGTTGCAGCGGCCACGGCGAGGCCGATGGCGAGCAAGCCATTAAGTGGGCGGACTCCTGATGGCCTTGTCAGCAGTTGCCGGCGCGGCGTCGAAGATGGGCACCGCGCTCGACGGTACCCAGGCGCAATACTCCCTGACGCTGGGCGAAGACGTTGTCGCCATGAACAGGCTGATCGGCAGCACTTTGCGGCTGGAGTTTATTCACCAGATTAACTGTGTGCACTGCGGCAGGTTGACCAAGAAGAGCTTCAGTCAGGGCTACTGTTACCCGTGTTTTCAGCGACTGGCCCAGTGTGACAGTTGCATTGTCAGTCCTGAGAAATGCCATTACTTTGAGGGCACTTGCCGAGAGCCGGAGTGGGGCGAAAGTCACTGCCTGATTGACCACATTGTTTATTTGGCCAATTCTTCCGGTGTCAAAGTGGGTATTACCCGCGGTACCCAGCTGCCGACACGCTGGATCGACCAAGGTGCGGTTGCTGCGCTGCCCATTTTTCGGGTGAGTACCCGGCTGCAGTCTGGGTTAGTCGAAAGCGCCTACAAAGCCCATGTGGCAGATAAAACTAGCTGGCAGGCAATGCTCAAGGGGCAGCCTGCGGAGCAAGATTTGCACGCGCGTCGCGATGAATTGGCGCTGTTGTGTCGCCCCGAGCTGGAAGCCCTAAAGCAGCGTTTTGGTTTACAGGCGATCCAGGAGATCGACGATGCGGCGGTGCAGCGCATTGACTACCCCGTGGAAAAGTACCCGAGCAAGGTCAAATCTTTTAATTTGGATAAAAATCCCCTTGCCGAAGGCACCTTGCTTGGCATAAAAGGTCAGTATCTGATCTTTGATACCGGTGTTATCAATATTCGCAAATATGGCGGTTATCACTTGGAAGTCAGCAGTCCAGCACTGTAACTTGCCGCCGCCGTTAGGAGAGTAGTATGCGCGACGCGCAGCCCCGCACGATTTACCTGAAAGACTATCGTCCCCCCGAGTACCTGATCGATAAAACCGCGTTGAGCTTTCGCCTCGGGGAGGACTATACCGAGGTCAGTTCACACCTGCAGATGCGCCGCAACCCGGCGGCAGAGGGTGGCGACGCGCCCCTTGAATTACACGGCGCCGAACTTGAGTTGCGGGCGCTGGCCATCGACGGTCGGGCGCTCAGTGATGCGGACTGGCAGCAGGAAGGCGAGTTGCTGCGTATTAAGGCAGTGCCGGAGCGGTTTGAGTTGCACTGTGTCACGCGTATTTACCCCGAGCAGAACACCTCGCTCGAGGGCTTGTATAAGTCCAGCGGCATGTTTTGTACCCAGTGCGAAGCTGAAGGTTTCCGCAAGATTACCTATTACCTCGATCGCCCCGATGTAATGGCTGAGTTTGAGGTGGAGATTATTGCCGAGGCCAGTGCCTACCCGGTGCTGTTGTCTAACGGCAATTGTGTGCTCAGCGAAGACCTCGACGGCGTCCTGCATCGCAGTGTCTGGCGCGACCCCTTTCCGAAGCCTGCGTATTTATTTGCGCTGGTCGCCGGGCGTTTGTCTCGGGTGAGCGATAGCTTCACTACGGCAAGCGGCCGCGAGGTTGCCCTGCACATCTATGTCGAAGAGAAGGATCTCGACAAATGCCAGCACGCCATGCAGTCGCTGAAAAATGCCATGCGTTGGGATGAGGACGTTTACGGCCGTGAATACGACCTTGAATTGTTCAATATCGTTGCGGTAGACGACTTTAATATGGGGGCAATGGAGAACAAAAGCCTCAATATTTTTAATACCTCCTGTGTGCTGGCCAAGCCGGAAACGACCACCGATGCGGGTTTTCAGCGGGTTGAAGGCGTAGTCGCCCACGAGTATTTTCACAATTGGTCGGGCAATCGAGTCACCTGTCGCGACTGGTTCCAGCTGAGCCTGAAAGAAGGCTTTACGGTATTTCGCGATGCGGCGTTCTCCGCCGATATGGGTTCACCGACAGTGAAGCGGGTTGAGGATGTGACGCTGCTGCGCACGGCGCAGTTTGCCGAAGATGCCGGGCCAATGGCCCACCCGGTGAGGCCGGACGCCTTTATCGAAATATCCAATTTTTACACGGTAACTGTGTATGAAAAGGGTGCCGAAGTGGTGCGCATGATTCACACCTTGCTGGGGGCAGAGCGTTTTCGCGCCGGTAGTGATTTGTATTTCGATCGCCACGATGGCCAGGCGGTTACCTGCGAAGACTTTGTTAAGGCGATGGAAGATGCCAGCGGTGTCGATTTGACCCAGTTTCGGCGCTGGTACTCCCAGGCCGGCACGCCTGAATTAACTGTGAAAGGCGACTACGATGCGGCCGAGCAAACCTATACCCTGCAGGTGGCGCAGCACTGCCCGCCCAGTCCGGGGCAGCCACATAAAGCGCCTTTCCATATCCCGTTGGCGGTTGCGCTGTTGGGCGAGGCCGGGCAATTGCCGCTACAGTTGCATGGCGCTGCAGCCAACGTGGAGAGCAGCGATAACACCGAGCTGGTGTTAGATGTCACCGAAGTTGAGCAGCACTTTGTTTTTGACAACGTGCTCGAAGAGCCTGTGCCGAGTTTGCTGCGCGGTTTTTCGGCACCGGTAAAATTAGCCATGAATTACCGGCGCGATGACTTGCTGCGAATTATGCGCGTCGACGGCGATGGCTTCTGCCGCTGGGATGCCAGTCAGCAGTTGGGTCTGGCGGAAATTCGCGCGGCACTGCTTGCCCAGGCCGGTGGCGGGGCGGTGGAAGCGGGTGAAGACTATCTCGATGCCTGTCGTCAGCTGATGGCAAACGCCAGTCTCGATCCGGCGATGGTGTCGCTGATGTTGCAGCTGCCCTCGGAGGCCTATTTGGCAGAGCTCATTTCGCCGGTAGACGTTCAGGCGATTCACCGTGCTCGCGAAGCGTTGCGCCGCAATTTGGCGGAAGCGCTTAGCGAGTCGTGGCTGGCGGCCTATCAGCGCTGTGTCAGCACTGAGCCCTACCGGCCCAGCGCCGAGCAAATCGCCCGCCGCAGTTTGAAAAATACTGCGTTGTCCTACCTGATGTTGACGGATGCGGGAGCGAATTTGGCCCGCCAGCAGTTTGAACACAGCGCCAATATGACCGATCGCCTGGCTGCGCTGAGCGCGATGGTGAATAGCGAAATGCCCTACAAGTCGCAGGCGCTTCAGCGGTTTTACCAAGACTGGCAGCACGAACCACTGGTGATCAACCAGTGGTTTCAGGTGCAGGCAATGTGCAAACTGCCGGGCACGCTGGAGCGGGTGCGAGAGCTGATGACCCACCCGGCCTACGATTCGGGTAATCCGAATAAGGTGCGAGCCTTAATCGGTGCGTTCTGCGGGCAGAATGCGGTGAACTTTCACCGTCCAGATGGCGCCGGTTACGCCTTTTTGGCCGACCGTGTCATTGAGCTGAATCGCCGCAACCCCCAGCTGGCCTCGCGCCTGTTGGGGCCGCTTAGTAAGTGGCGCAAGTTCCTGCCCGACGCCCAGCAGCGCATGCGGGCGGAATTGCAGCGTATTATCGCTGAGCCCGAGTTGAGC
>JBFKEA010000082.1:0-9566 GCA_041619375.1 Spongiibacter sp.
CCACGGCCACCCTGATGCGTGAACTGTTGCTGGCGGTCTGCCGCGAATACGCCGATGAACTGCCGTCGGTGAATATTGACGACCCACTGAGCATTTACGAATCGCGCAATCGCATCTTTACCGAGTCGCTGCGCGACCCCGAGCGCCTGTATCGCTGCCTGAATCAGGTCGTCGGCGACTATATCGGCAGTCACAGCGGCGCCTCGTCCAGCCTGCCGCTGAAAACCCGCTTGAGCCTGCTACTGGAACTCGATAAAGCCCTGTCGCCGCGCTGGGGCGAGGCCAGTGAGCAGGAAGTCAGCTTCAGCTTTGATGCCTTGGCCTGCAAGCGGGCACTCGATGAAATGTCTGCGCCCGACGAGCAGTGCTTTAGCGCCGGGCCACAGGGAGCACAGGTGCGCACCCCGGGAGGCGTGGGCAGCATTCTGCACGAACCCGACGGCGGCGCTTGGCTGCGCGGCGAAATCCAGCAGCACAGCGAGCGCCAGGTGGTGCGAATTATCCAACCCGGCTTGGAGTCACTCGCCCACTAAAGGCCGAATCAGGCGGTCAAAGCCGCGCGTATTTTTGCCGCCTCGGCGGCCAGCGCATCGCTATCCGCCATCGCCGCGCGACTGAAGTCGATGTCGCGCATCTCGTCTATCGGCACCAGGTGCAGATGGGTATGCGGCACCTCCAAACCGACTATTTGCAGGCTCACCCGGCGACAGCTGTACACTTGCTTCAAGGCCTTGGCCAGCTTGCTAGACACCGCCAATATATGGGCGCTCAGACTGTCCGGCATATCGTCCCAATGGTCAATTTCGCTGCGCGGCACAACCAATAGGTGACCAGGTTTAATTGGCTGTATGGTCATAATCGCCACACACTGCTCGTCCTGCCAGACGAAATGACCGGGTAAGTCGCCACTGATAATCTTGCTAAAAATGCTCGCCATGCTCTCTCCTTACTCGTCGATATCCCGGCCGCAGTGGCCGCTAAAAAACGCCCGTATTTGCTGTTCGCAAGCGGCTCTGCCGACCAGTGAATGCCGTGCAGCCAGCCGCGACCAAGGGCAATCGAGAAACAAGCGCTCTACCACCAACTCCGGCAGCCCCTGCATACCGATACAAAGCCGCTTTAAGTGCATGGCCACCTGCTCAAATGGCAGCTCACCCAGACTATAGCGCCGCGCCTGAACAACATCATGGCTCTGGGCGGTACTGGACAAGCACGCCAAGACTACCGCCAGCGCGCCGGCCGACATATCGCGGCGCAGCAGCGCTGCACAACTCCACAATTCATCGCCAAGCTGTGCCCGCAAGCCTGCTATCGGCGCCTGCCAATGAGCGACTAAGGGCCTAACCACCATTAATGAATAACTGCCACTGCTGGCGTCGCGGCGACTGCCTAAGTGTACAGGCAGCAAGCCCTGCGCCGACCAAAATCGCAGCGACTGCGCCTCGCAGGCAAAACTGCTGCTGACAAATTCTACCCCCTGCCGCCGCGCTTCACTGAGCAAGTGCTCTATTAGCGCGCTGGCAATGCCGCGACGCCGCAGCCCCGCCGCCACCGCAATGCGGTTGACGCGCAAGCTGGAGGCCGCCAACCACGCCTCATCGCCACTGCGTTGGGCTAAACTCTGCACCAACAAATTCCCTTTTGGTCGACGCTGACCGCGGCAAACTTGCTCAGCAAGGGGTTTTGCAATACTGCCTTCAGGCAGCGCCTGACACACCCCCACCACCCGCGCGGCTCTGCGCGCCACCACCAAACTGCCGGGCATATCCAACAAATTTTGCAGGTCCTGGGGGGTGGTTTGATAATGCGCTTCCATGAGTAGCGCAAAGACCTGTCGCAGCAGTGATTCATCCGCGATTAACGCCGACACTGGTACTGACTGCACGGACGGCAGCTCTGCGCACGCCTGGTCGCTGCACTCGCTGTCGACATCGAGCAAAAAACAGCGATTTAGGCAGGCCTCCAGCGGATCGTCTTCAGCCCAGCGCAGCGGTGTTTGCAAGGTCTCGCGTCGCCAGTGGGGGCGCAGCCGGTCCAGGCTGTGGCGAAAACGGATATCAAAGCCGCGGCCACTGCCCTCGTAACCGTACACAGTGCTGGAAAATACTGAACGTGGATAGTGGCGCAGCAGCGACTGCAGCACTGAAAGGGGCAGACTCGCCGCCTCATCTATCATCACCAGCTCAGTGCCAGCAGTGCCATCCTGGGCCCTGTCCAGCAGTTCAGCCGGCGTTAGGTATTCCAGCACTGCCTCGCCAAAACACAGCTGGTCGCGTTCACGCACCGCTCCGGCCAACTCCGCCGCGGCATGCTGAAATGCAATCTCAACCATCTCCCGGCGGGCCGCCGACAATATCAACCGCCGCGCGCCGCCGCGCAGCAACTGCGCCGCGGCCAAGCCCAGCGCACTGGTCTTTCCGCGGCCTCGGTCTGCACGAATCACCAATGGCCGGCCGGCACGTCCTTGGGCAACACGACATATCGCCGCGATACATCGCCGCTGGTCGTCACTGGGCACATTGGGCTGCCAATCATTAGCGATATCGGCCATCGGCTGCGGCGCCGCAGCCCCCTGCTCGATGACAACCGTACCCGGTTGCGTCGGCAGCAGTGCGCACAGGCGGGCGATAAAGTGCGATGCCGACAGTGTAAAGCCCTGCGCCGCCATAGCCTCAGCGTAGTGCTGTGGCCATGTTTTTAACGGCGGGCAAAGCAAAACCAACACACCGCCAGCTCGCAGCGTGCCCGCAGCAGCCAGCCAATGATTGACCGAGGTATAGTAATGGGCATCAATAATGACTATATCAGCCTCTATGCCAAGGCTGGCTAACTTGCGACTGGGCTGTACCCCTAGTAAGGCTTGTGGACCGACCAGCAGCAGCCGCTCATCACCCCCAAGGGCAGTGCCCAACAACGCTTCCGCCCAGCCACGCTCACCGCTCAACAGCATTAAACTGCGGTGACCACGCTGCCGGCAGCGGTGGCGCAAGGCTTGGCAATAATCAGAAAACTCGGCGGGGCCCACTACTCGTGTCCGGTGCCGGGGTAAACGGGCGCCTCAGCCATATGCAAATGCAGGGCTAAGCGGGTGTCGGCGCGATAGATTTCCTGCAGAGGCTGTGGCAAAAATTCTTCGGCGAGCGCCAGCAACTTGTCACGCAACTGTAGCTGACCGATCACGCCCAGCTGCACCGCAGTCTCCATTGCGCCCTCCAAGCGATATAAGGTCGCCGGCGGCACATCAAAGCCCGCCTCCTGCTCCTCAAAAAAACTGCGCAGGCGATGATCCAGCTCCTCGAGAAATACCTGCTCAGCCATGCGCCCGCTCCAATCAGTTCAACTCGCGCTCGGTTTGCACCAGTACCCAGGGCGCCACCACCACCGCCCACAGCTCACGCTGGCTTTCAAACCAGTCGCTAGCGGTCTGCTCATCGACACGAGCCAACTGCCCGTTGTTTAAAAATTCACGTATTTGGCCAGCATCGTCAGCGGCCATGGCCGCGGCAACAGCGATCAAGTCCAGTGCCGAAGACACCTCTAGCACCGCGCCCTGAGCATAAAAGCGCTGCAACTCACTCCAGGCAATTTTTGCAGTTTCACGGTTTAGCTTATGCAGCAACTCATCACTATCGGGCTGTTCGGTCATAACAGGGCTCTAACATATTGATTGGCATAATTACTGGGCGCTGCCCCAGGGTAGCTCCCAGGGCGGCGCCCATTCTAACAGCGCCGCCTCAACAGCTCTATCGGCAAAGCTCTCCCCGGCAGTTGGCGGGCAGATAAAATTATACGTCTCACCGCCATAATCAAAGCGCAGCGCCCAAGCGTGAAGGTAACAGCGGTCGGCCGGGGTCCTCCCATAACGCGAATCGCCCAGTATCGCCGCGCCTAAACTGGACATCACCACCCGCAATTGATGGGTTTTACCTGTGATTGGTTTGAGTAAGTAACAGCGCCGGCCGCCGCCGAGACCACAGCTGATAAAACGCGTTTTGGAGGGGTTACTGCGGCTGCGGCTGAGACGATAACTGCCGCCGCGCGCCTTTTCGATATCACCGATAACCAGCCCCTGTTTTTTACGCGGCCGCCCGTCGGCAAGTGCAATATAGTATTTGTCGATCGCACGCTGGCGGAAAACCGCTGCTAAATTTGCCGCAGCCTCGGCATTGCGTGCGATCAGCAGCAATCCGGAAGTGGCGTCGTCCAGCCGATGAACAAGATGCAGGGAGGGGTCGAGCAAGTCTCGGGACAGCGTATCCATCAGGCTAACACCGCGATCATTGCGGTGCAGATTGGCCCCCGGCGCTTTGTCAATCACGTAAAAATCAGCGTGCCGGTGAACCAAGCTGTACACTGCTACCTCGTAATATTAAAACTCACTAGCGGAATCGCGCCGCAGTGTGGATTTGTTCATTGCCTTGCGCAACACTTCGATTTCGTGGATATCTTCATCACTGGCACCGGCAAACTCAATCTGCAAAGCCAGCGCTTCGAACTCACCCACATTGCCCTGCTGGCCATAGACATCCAACAGCATTAAACGCAGCTCAACCGACTCACTATCGGTCAACGCCGACTCGAGAATACGCTGGGCGCCGCTAAAATCACCGAGCTCAATGCAAGCCGCAGCGGCGGTTTGGACATGACTGATGTCATCGTCACCCGTTTGCCCAAAGCTCATGTCGGCAAACAGTTCATCGCCTGCCGGCGCTGCCACATTCTCTACGGTATCAAAATCGAAATGATCCCCAAGGTCTACTTCTGCAGTCTTCGCTGGCTGGCTACCTGCTTTGTCCACGGCCGCTGGCGCGACCTTGGCAGATACCGGCACCGCCACTGATGCCTGGCGCGGTGCGGGCACCATATCATCGCGGTCGAAGCCGGCAGTAGCTTGCAGCCCGGGCTTTTTAACCGCGCTATAACGGCCGCCATCAAGATCATCAAAAACGTCATCAAATTGGGCAGCCACTACCGCGCTGTTTTCCTCACCGCCTTGCCCGCTACTGCGGCTGACAGAGGCCATGGCCCGCCGCTGCTTCGCCTTGCGGCGCCCATTTGCGACAATGCCAACGACGGCCAGTAATCCCGCCACTAATAATAACCAGGGATTACCACGCCACTCGCTATCGCCGGTCACGGCCGGCTCCGGCTGCGCCGCGCTCTCAGGCAGTGGCGCAGGCGCTGCAATATTATTATTGCTCGCCAGTCCAACAGGAAGCTCCACAGCAACGGTACCAGCTTGCGACTCGACGGCGGCACTCTCGCCCAGCTCGCCCCCGGTGGCGACATCAGCCAGTTCAGTAGTTGCCTCAAGCTCGGCCAGGTCGGCGACCGGCACCGGGCTGTCATTCAACTCGCCGGCCACTTTTTCACTGGTCGCAGAATATTGCTCCTGTAAAACCAGCAGACGCGCCTTAAGCGCGTCCAGACGTTGTGTCATTGCCTGGATATTGGCACTAACACTTTCCACTTCCTGACTCACCGCCACCAGCGAACTCGACAGTTTATCTACACTGCCGGAAGCATCACCACCGTTGGCCTCAATTTCGGCCGGCTCTGCGGCAACCGCCTCTTCCTCTCTGCGCATAGCCTTAGCTACAACTGCCGCGTCTTGTCCGGGCTGCTGCGCGCCCGCTTCCAAAAATGCGGTCGCTTGCGAGGGCTTAGTCTTGCTCGGCGCTCCGGTTTCAGCGGCAGAGTCAGCCGGCACGCCAGAAGCTAGGGCAGCAGCATCGATATTTAGCGTCACCGACTCCTTGAGCATATCGCGGTTATCGCGAACGAACGCCTGAGGGTTTAGGCGATAAAGCTGATCCATTAATTGTATTTGGTCACCGCCGCGCGCACGGCGAAGCCTGGCGGCAATGCGCCATAAACTGTCGCCGCGGCGGGTAAAATAGCGTTTGCTTTCCGCGTTGATATCACTTGTCGCGGAAGTTGACGAACGGCGTGCCGGTGCAGCTGTTCGCGCTGGCGCTGGCGCTGCCGGCTGTCCGGTCGTTGCAACAACCGCTGTATCGGCACCGCTGTGACTGGCCGCCGGCAGCGCCTGGAAAGACGCCATGGTATTGGGCAAGTCCAGCAACAGGGTGTATTCACGATTGATCGTCCCCATTGGCCAGCGCACATTGAGTACAAAATTGAGAAAAGGCTCAACAATGGGATTGCTGCTGCGCAAATAGATCATTGCCGTGCCAGACTTATCAATCTCGCTGGTAACGGTAATCACCCTTGGATCCAGGCCGCCAATGGCGCTGTCGCTCTGCTCATCCCAGACCGGAAGCACTTTCACCAATAATTGCTCGGCATCCAAACCCTCAGCCCCACTGACGGGGACTTTAGCTTCTAGGGGACTGCCCAGTTTCGAGTAAAGTTGTGCCTCGCCCAAACCCATTGCCAAGCATTCGCGACTCACCATCGCGGCAAGACAAAGCGGAATCATCGCCGGTACTTTTATTTTCTTCATCGCCACTGCTCTCGCCTATTTCCCTATTCCCAGCCGCACGGATTTCTTCTAAAGCTTACACCAAAATTTTGTTGATACCTCGGAAATCCCCTATTCCACACCAAATTCAGCATTTTTTTATCCGATAAATGCCAATACCCCCGCCTAAACCCGGCCTTCGCTAGCATTTCGCCGCATCTTTTTCCTCACGACCAGTCAAGCGGGGAACCCGCGCAGATGCGCCGCGGCGGCGCCACTAGCACTTTTGCACCGACGGTGCTTGTGGTCATAAAATCGTCACCCCTGTCGTGCATTGTGTTGAGTTACCCACAAGAGTTTTCCCCAGATAAGGTGAATAAACTTGTGGATAAGACTGTTGAATTCCCCCCGGAGCTGCGCAGCATCAACGTTGGCGGAACACGCGTATTTTTTGATCAGCCGCCAGCAATCTGACGACGCCGACTAATCATCACGGCAATAATCACAGCCATAACCGTTGCCGCACAGAAATAGGGGTAACTCGGTGAGATGCGGTAGAGGAAGCCGCCGATTAACGGCCCGGCAACAAAACCCAGTCCAGCCACGGATCCCAGCAAGCCCGCCAGCCCACCCTGCTCGTGAGGTTCGACAACCAGAGTTGCACTGGCGCCATAGGCCGGTCCGGTAAGCCCCATGCCAAAACCAAAAAGCGCCATCGCCAGTAACAACAGTGGCAGGCTGCCCGCCATGGCCAGCAATAGATATCCCGCGCAACTAAACGGCAGCCCCATGAATAGCAATCGCATTGGCGGGCCGCTGTAGCGCTGTACTACGACAAACTGGGCGACCAACATTGCCGCCGAAGAGACAATCATCGCCGCAGAAAACCACTGGGCAGCGGCAACGCCATCGAGTGACAACAGATCTTGAAAATAGAAACCCAGCGTCTGCTGCACCATGCCCAACAAGCTATAGAGCGCAAAACCGATAATAATGAACAGCCGGTAGCGCGGGTCTAAATAGGCCATGCGGCGAGGTCGCTGTCCGGTTGTACTGTGCGGCGGAATCGACGGCAGATAGCGCCAAACCATTACCGCGACCAGCGCGGCAAAACCGGCTTGCAAATACAGTGGCGTGAGATAACTGAAGTGAACAAACCATGCCAGCGCGGGGCCAAACATTACGCCTAGCTGGTTAAAGGCCTGCAGTTTGGCCATACCCTGTGCGCGGCGATCGACACTGGTCACATCAACCATATAGGCCGCCGACGCCGGGTGGGTCGCCGACATTAATGCCGCATGCACTGCGCGCCCGAGCAACAGCAGCACATACAGTAAACCGCCGCCGAGAATGGCGACCAAGCCCATCCATGCAATGGCGTTAAACAGCACCGTTCCCAAGGTATAGCCGAACAGGCCGATAACAATAACCGGCTTGCGCCCCCAATAATCACTTTTGCGCCCCCAGAATGGCGAGGTCATAAAAAACACCAGCGCGGTCAACGCCGACAGCGAGGTTATCGCCATTTCTTTTGGTGCGAGCTCCACGCTGGTAAACGGAATGGTCCAAAGCATCTCGTGAAGCTGTAATTCACGCCCAAGCATGGGCAGCACCGCAAACACCACGCTCTGGCCCATACCGACCGCCATCATTGCGCCGTACAGAGAAATCATCGCTCGCCAATCGGAGCGCGGGGGGCTGTCAGTCATGTTTATATTGAACTCATTTTGCGTTTATGAAGTTTTCTATCGGCGGCCGCTTCTGGCAAACTTTGTGCCGAACTCAGAAATATCCAGCTGCCCGAATACATTTGGGTTGCATTCTACACGGCGCCTATTGGCGCCAACACACAGTAAGTGGGAAACATGGTAAAGGTTCAGCAAGACGTACCGTGGAGCCAGCGTTGGCTTGACCGAATAGAGACTCTGGGCAATCGCCTCCCCCACCCCGTCACATTGTTCATCATATTTTGTGCAATCCTGGTGCTGCTATCGGCAGTGATGGCGGCCATTGGCGCCAGCGCACAGAACCCGACTAATGGCGAATGGCTGCACACCCGCTCATTGCTGTCGCGCGAAGGTCTACTGTGGATGCTGCACAACGCAGTGCAAAATTTCGTGACGTTTGCCCCGGTGGGGTCGGTCATCGTCGCCATAATGGGTATTGCCGTGGCCGAGCATTCGGGGCTACTCGGCTATGTGCTCAGCGCCATCTCCCGGCGCGCTCCACCGAGAACTCTGAGCGCGGTTATCGTTTTCTGCGGCGTGCTGTCCAGTATCGGCTTCGACTCCGGCTATGTCGTACTGATTCCGCTTGCGGCACTGATCTTTCGCGCCGCCGGGCGCTCACCGCTTGCCGGCATTGCCGCCGCGTTTGCCGGGGTATCTGGCGGCTACAGCGCCAACCTCGTACTCGGCCCCGTCGATGCCATTCTGGCGGGCATTTCTACCGAGGCCCTGCAGCTGGTTGACGCGCAAGCCGAGGTCATGGTCAGCGCCAATTACTATTTCATCGTCGCCTCGACGCTGATGATTACCGTCGTCGGCGCCTGGGTCAACGAGCGCTTAGTCGAGCCGCGGCTGCGCAGGCCTGAGCACACCGAAGCCCTGCAGCAAGCCGCCCCCAGCGACGCCGAGCGACGCGGCCTGCACCGCGTGGCGATCTTTTCCCTAGCGTATATCACCGCACTCGTCGCCATGGTTCTACTGCCTTCGGGCCTGCTGCGCAATCCCGACCCCGAGGGCATGGCCGCCATGCCCCTGCTGCGCGGCATAGTGGTATTTATCGCCCTGTACGCCGCACTGGCCGGCATTATTTTTGGTTATAGCAGTGGGCGTTTTCAGCGCCGCAGCGACTGGATAATGGCCATGGAAAAAGGCATGAGCACCCTCGCTGGCTATCTTGTGCTGATGTTTTTTGCCGCCCAATTTGTCAATTATTTTTCCTGGTCGGGGATCGGCGCGATCGCCGCAATCAATGGCGCCCAGTGGCTGGCGGGCCTCGGCCTGTCAACAACCAGCCTGCTGCTGATGTTTGTCTTTTGCTCGGCGTTAATCAACCTGCTCATCGGCAGTGCTTCCGCCAAATGGGCGTTAATGGCGCCGATTTTTCTGCCGATGCTGTATATGTTGGGCGTCGCCCC
>JBFKEA010000083.1:0-9448 GCA_041619375.1 Spongiibacter sp.
AGGTGGTAACAGGCGCACCACCCGTTCGGCGGTAACGTTGATCAGCAGGCCTTGGTCAAGCGCTTGTTTAACCAGGCCGCCGCAGGGGCTGTCCAGCTCGATGCCGATCATCAACCCGCGACCGCGCACTTCTTTGACATGACTGGCGTCGGCCAGACGTTGGCGGAGCTGCTGCTGCAGGTAGTCGCCAGTGTCGGCGACCTGGGCGAGCATGGCCGGGGTGTTCACGGTGTTGACCACCACCAGGCCGGCGGCGCAGGCCAGCGGGTTACCGCCAAAGGTGGAACCGTGGTTGCCGGGCTGAAACAGCGAGGCGGCCTTGCCGTGTGCCAGACAGGCGCCAATGGGCAGGCCGTTGCCCAGGCCCTTGGCGGTGACCAGTACGTCGGGAGTTACGCCGTCGTGTTGGCAGGCAAAGTATTTGCCGGTACGGCCGTTGCCGGTTTGTACTTCATCGAGCATCAGCAGCCAGTCGTAGCGGTCGCAAAGTTCGCGCAGCTGGGTCAAAAAACCGTCGGGCAGCGGGTACAGCCCGCCTTCGCCCTGAATGGGTTCGAGCAGGACGGCGGCCACGCTGTTGTTGTTTTTGGCAATGTTTTCCAGCGCCTCGATGTCGCCAAAGGGCGCGCGGATAAAGCCTTGCACCAGCGGTTCAAAGCCGACTTGAATTTTGCGATTGCCGGACGCCGTTAGGGTGGCCAGGGTACGGCCGTGGAAGGCCTGCTCCATCACCACGACATGGGGGGTATCGATATTGCGCTGGTGGCCGTGCATCCGCGCCAATTTAATTGCCGCTTCATTGGCTTCGGCGCCGGAGTTGGCAAAAAACACATTGTCCATGCCGCTGGCATCGCGCAGGGCCTCAGCCAATTCCTGCTGGCGCTGCACATTGTAGAGGTTGGAGGTGTGCAATAGCTGGCCGGCCTGCTGTTGAATGGCCTCGGTAACGGCCGGGTGAGCATGGCCCAGAGCGTTGACGCCGATGCCGCTGATGCCGTCGATATAGGCTTTGCCCTGCTCGTCGAACAGGCGAACACCTTCGCCGCGCACAAAGCTGACGGGCAGGCGGCCGTAGGTGTTCATCAGGGCGGGCAGAGTCATTTCGGCATATCTCCTAGCGGCGCGGGCTGCGGCGCCGCGCCTAAAACGCAAAAAGGCAGCAAGTGCTGCCCAAAAATAGGGGAGTAATCATATAAGGAAGCTTTTGTAAATTCTAGAGCTGGCGGCAATTTGCTTACTGCGGTTGTGGTGGGGAGGAGCGGGGCATTCAGGGTGGGAGGATTGGGGCTTGTAGGGGGCTTTCAAATTGAATGTTTTATGTGTAAACATGGCGCCGTTGGATGCACGACAAAGCAAACGCGCAGATGTTTGCTATAAGTAACTTAGCTCTAGACGCTAACTCGGTGTTTTTAGAGTAAATAATAAATGTTGGTTGGGGAGAGTTTTTAATGAAAATACATCATAGGTTCCGTTTGTCTAAATTGGCATGGGCCGCCATGGCGCTGCCGCTAACGGTGTCGGCTCAGGGTAACGGCAACGCCTTGGAAGAGGTGGTTGTGACGGCGCGGAAGCAGGCAGAAACCTTGCAGGATGTGCCGTTCTCTATTGCGGCGATGACCGAGGGCAAGCTCAAGCGCAGCGGCGCTACGGATCTGGAGTCGATGGCGACGAATGTCGCCGGTATTTCGATTCAGAATCTCGGGCCGGGTCAGAGCCAGGTGTCTATTCGCGGTATTTCGGCCGGCCAGATTGTGCGCGACCAGCCCGGTGTGAAAGAGCAAGTCGGGGTGTATTTCGACGAATCGGTGATTTCGATGTCACTGTTTACCCCGGATCTGGATTTCTACGATATCAATCGGGTAGAGGTGCTTCGCGGTCCACAGGGCACGCTGTTTGGCTCGGGCTCACTGTCAGGCACCGTGCGCTATATCAGCAATGTTGCCACCCCGGATCAGCTCAGTGGCTCTGTTCAAGTAGGCGGAGAAACTGTCGACGAGGGCAGTGAAGGCGGCAATATCAAAGGTCATATCAATGTGCCGCTGAGCGACACCGTGGCATTGCGCGCGGTGGGTTATGCCCAACAGTACGCCGGTTATATCGATGCCCGTCAGCCAGACGGCAGCGTCAATGAAGATGTGAATGAAGGTGAGCGCACTGGCGGCCGTATCGCCTTGAGCATCCAGCCTACGGAAGCGCTGAATATTATTCCGCGGGTGGTGTTCCAGTCGATTGATATGGACGGCTTCAATCGCGAAGACGATTACAATATGTTGGCCAACCCCTACACCACCAGTCGCCCTCCCGTCAGCTTGGGTGACTACGAGCAATTCACCCAGCTGGAAGAGAGCTTTGAAGACGATTTTTTGCTGGTTGATTTGACCATTAATTACGACATAAACGAAAACCTGACACTCACCTCTGTCAGTTCCTATACCGACCGCGATGTCTTGGTGCTGCGCGATGCCACGGCGTTGAACGGCAGTATTACGGGCGGTTCGTTTGGCGAAAATGAGGCCAACTACACCCTCGATGCGCCGCTCTACGATGAAACAGAAGCGGAAGTGTTAACCCAGGAGCTGCGTCTCAGCGGGGTTGAGGGGCCGGTTCAGTGGTTGGCGGGGGTTTTCTACAGTGATGTAGAGCGTCGCTACGGCCAGTCCTTGCAGGTAGCGGGCTACGATGCGAGTGCGCGGACAACAGCGCCAGATTCCACTGACCCGAATGAAACCCTCGGTGCGAATGCGGTAGATGAGTTGTTTTATTCTGATATTCCCTATCAGCTTGAACAGTACGCAGTGTTTGGTGAAGTCTCCTATGACTTAAATGACAAGACCATGCTGGTGGTCGGCGCACGCTTCTTTGATTACGAAGAGAAGCGCACGTTGAATTTTGACGGTATTTACAATGCTAGCGTGCTGAATCAGAAGAGTAAGGTGTCTTCCGATGGTATTTCACCACGGGTGATGCTGCGCTATGACGTCAATGACGATGTCATGTTGAATGCGCAGGTGTCCAAGGGTTTCCGTCTGGGGGGGATTAACGACCCGCTGAACGAACCACTGTGTTCGGACCCGGATAAGGCGACCTTTGGCGGCAACGACAGCTTCGATGACGAAACCCTGACCAACTATGAGGTGGGCAGTAAAATGACGCTGTTCGGCGGTGCGGGTACCTTTAATGTCTCAGCTTTCTATAGCGACATTAAAGACCTGCAGGCCACCGTAACAGCCGGTACCTGCTCGTCGCGTATTGTCTACAATGTGCCTGAGGCGCATAGTGCCGGGATGGAAGTCGAGCTGTTTGTGCGGCCGTTCAGCAACTTTGAATTTGGTTTTTCGGCTAGCTATGTGCGCGCCGAAATTGACTCGGACGTAACCTCTACTGACGACAATAATGTGACCAGTGTGGTTGGCGGTATTCGCGAAGGCAATGAGTTGCCCACGGCGCCAGGCTTTGAGTTGGCGGCGACGGCCACTTATTACTTCCCGGTGTTTGAGACCTGGGAGGGTTACTTTAATACCACGTACCAAAATGTGGGGTCGCGCTACACTCAGCTTGCTGATCAGGAAAATGGCAGCAATGGCGTTGCCAGCTTGTACAGTAATGTTGGCGGGCCGCTCACGCAGTCGACCTACGAGTACGATCGTGAGTTGAGCGCCTATCAGATCGTCAATCTGCGTTTGGGTGCGCGCAACGACAGCTGGGACACCGCGCTGTTTGTGCGTAATGCCACCAACGAACAGGCCGAGCTGTCGCTGGATACCGAGCGTGGCGGCAATGCCCGTGTGGGCCATCACGTCAATCAGCCGCGCACTATTGGCATCACGGCGCGCTATAACTTCTGAGGTCTTTGCACCTTTTATAAGGAGAACAACCGTTCTCAGCGGCGGCCCTTCGGGGCCGCTTTTGTTTGTGCTGTGGTTTTGGATATTGGGCGGCGCATTGGCGATAATAGCGGTCTATCGATGTTTCGCGGTGACCCCATGCCCAGCACTAGCCAACTTGATCCCGTTAAGCTCGGCCTATTTGTCAGCCGCCTAGAGGCGGTGTGCGAAGAAATGGGCGCGGTGCTACAGCGCGCGGCATTCTCGCCGAATATTAAAGACCGTCTGGATTTCTCCTGCGCGATTTTCGACGCCGGTGGCGCGCTGTGCGCGCAGGCCGCGCATATTCCTGTGCATTTGGGCAGCATGGCTTACGCCATGGCCGATATCGTCGGTAGCTGCGATTGGGCACCGGGCGATATGCTGGTGCTGAACGATCCCTTTCTCGGTGGTACCCACCTGCCGGACGTCACTGTGGTCGCGCCGTATTTTCGCGATGGCGAGCTGCTGGCGTTTATTGCCAATCGTGCCCACCACGCCGATATCGGCGCTGATACCCCCGGCTCGATGCCGCTGTCGCGCAGCTTGGACGAAGAGGGGGTGGTAATTCCGCCGACTTTGTTGCAGCGCGGCGGGGTGCTGCAACGCCAGTTGCTGAACGATTGGTTTGGCGACGGCGAGCATGGTGATTTTATTGCCCAGATCAGTGCCAATCGCTGCGGCCTGATTCGCCTTGATGAGGTGATCGATGCCTTGCCGGTGACCTTTGTCAGTGCGGTGGCGCAGCTGCAGGACTATGCCGAGCAGCTGGCGCGCACCCGCCTTGCCGACTTGCCCAGTGGTCGCTACCAGTTCAGCGATGTGATGGACGACGATGGCTTTGGCCATCAGGATCTGGCCATTGTTGCCGAGCTGACACTGGCTGATGACGGCGCGCATGTCGATTTTGCCGGCACCGCTGATCAGGTGGTTGGCAATATAAATTGCCCGCGCTCGGTCGCCGCCGCTGCGGTGTATTACGCCTTTCGCTGCTTGATGCCCGATGAGGCGCCGGTTTGCGCCGGGTTGTTTAAGCCTATTTCGCTGTCGGTACCTGCCGGCAGCCTGCTCAATGCGCGGCGGCCCGCCGCCGTGGCCGCCGGCAATGTGGAAACGTCGATGCGCGCCTGCGATGTGGTGCTGGGAGCCTTGGCATGCGCGGTGCCCGAGCTGATTCCCGCTGCTGCCCACGGCAGTATGAACAATGTTGCGATGGGGTCGCGGCAGGGCCGGCCCTGGCATTACTACGAAACACTGGCCGGTGGCAGCGGTGGTCACAGTGAAGGTGCGGGGCTGAGCGCGGTGCAGTGCCATATGACCAATACCCTGAATACCCCAATTGAAAGTTTGGAGATGCACTACCCGCTGCGCATTGTGCGCTACGCCTTGCGCCGGGGCAGTGGCGGCGATGGGCGGCATCGCGGCGGTGATGGCTTGATCCGTGAATTTGAGTTTTTAGCCGCTGCGCGCTTTACCTTGCTCACTGAGCGCCGCCGAGTTGCGCCCTGGGGCCTAGCTGGCGGTGGTGCTGCCAGCTGCGGTGAAAATCGTCTGAACGGCGCGCTGCTGCCGGCTAAAGTCAGCGCCGATGCGGCGCCCGGCGACCGCCTGTGTATTGCCACTCCCGGTGGGGGCGGTTGGGGCGCCGCCGGCGTGCATGACTTTTGACGCGCAGAATTGTTAGAATAGAGGGCTGAAATTGTCCGGGATTTTTTACTCATCGGTTTGCCGGACGCCGACACGGCAGGTGCTCAATGGATACTATCGACGCGATTAAGCAGCAAATCGAAAACAACCCCATCATTATTTACATGAAGGGCTCCCCCAATCAGCCGCAGTGTGGCTTTTCGGCTCGCGCCTCACAGGCCCTGATGGGCTGTGGTGAGCGTTTCGCCTTTGTCGATATTCTGTCCAATCCGGAAATTCGCGCAAAATTGCCCGAATATGCCAACTGGCCAACCTTCCCGCAGCTGTGGGTGAAGGGCGAGTTGATCGGTGGTTGCGACATTATTTGCGAAATGCATGAAAGTGGCGAGCTGCAAACGCTGGTAAAAGAAGCGGCAGCGGAGTCGTCCGCCGAGGGCTGATGGCGGCGGCAGTCTCCGAAACCCGGCCCCTGTGCCGGGTTTTTTGTGTCTGGAGTGAGCGCAAAGAATATTTTGTTGCAATTACTAATGAGAATGCTTTTCGTTTACTTTGTGCTTTGCTATGATCGCCACAGAATTTAGCGTGCCACTGTGGATGAGCTGGTGGCCGACGCAACTACCTTGATGGAGACCTGTAAGTGATGAAGAAAACTGCTTTGGCCGTTGCACTGGCCGCCCTGCCTGTTGCCACCTTGGCCCAGACCCCGAGCACCGCTGAGATGTGGAAGATTATCGAGAAGCAGCAGCGTGAAATTGAGCGTCTGAAGCAGGATCAGGCGCAGGCCGATGCCAAGCTGAATGCCACGGCCGATGCGGTTGAGCAGTCTTCGAGCCTTGCCAGTTGGGCGAGCAAAACCACCCTGGGCGGTTACGGTGAGCACCATTTCAACCACTTTAAAAGCGGCGACGACAAGGTTGATGCTCACCGCTTTGTTCTGTTTATTGGCCACCAGTACAGCGACACCGTGCGCTTTTTCTCCGAGCTGGAGGTAGAGCACGGTCTGTCTGGTGACGGTAAACCCGGTGAAGTGGAGCTGGAGCAGGCCTACATCGCCTGGGATTTCACTCAGGGCCACAGCCTGACCATGGGTCAATTCCTGGTTCCGATCGGTATCATCAACGAAACCCACGAGCCTGATACCTTCTACGGTGTTGAGCGCAACAACGTTGAGAAAAACATTATTCCGGCCACGTGGTGGGAAACCGGTGCGATGGTCAATGGAGAAATTGCCCCCGGCCTGAACTACAACGTGGCGGTGCACAGCGGTTTGAAAGCAGACCCTGGCAGCAGCGTGCGCGGCGGTCGTCAAAAGTCTGCCAAGGCCACAGCTGAAGATCTGGCCTACACGGCGCGCCTAGCCTATAACGGCGTGGCGGGTCTGGAGCTGGCTGCGGCGGTGCAGCAGCAGCAAGACATTACTCAGGGTGCTGTCGGTGGCGGCGAAGCCACGTTGTACCAGGCACACGCGCGCTACCGCGTTGGCGGCCTGACGCTGACGGCAATGGCGGCGCAGTGGGATATCGACGGTGATGCCTTTGCGGCAGCAGGTTCTGATAAGCAGGAAGGCAGCTACCTGGAAGCTTCCTATAAAGTAACTCCCAAGCTGGGTGTTTTCGTTCGCCAGAGCGAGTGGGATAACAAGGCAAACAGTGCGACTGACACCGAGGTCGAGCAGATTGACCTGGGTCTGAACTACTGGTTGGTGCCCAATGTTGTGCTGAAGGCGGATATCGCCGATACCCGCAACAGCAGCAAAGATGCGGTTAACTTTGGCATTGGCTGGAGCTTTTGATTGTTCGCAAAGCTGATTAAGCGTTACACCAGCAGCGGGCTTATGCCCGCTGTTGTTGTTTTTGCCTTGTGTGTGTTATTGCCCCGGCCGGTGTTTGCCAGCGAGGCGGGCCAGTACCTCAGTGTTGGCGATTTTTTGGCCAGCGCCTTCGGCGGTGCAGAGCCGCAAGCTAAGGTCTACTGGTTGCCGGCTGGCTTGAAGCAAGACATCCAGCGGCTAACCGGGCGGAATTTTCCGCTGTTGCGGGTGCGATACTGGCAGCAGGGCGCACGCACAGCCTGGATTCTCGACGAAATTGGCAAGGAGATGCCGATTACTATCGGCGTGGTGGTCGAAGGACAGTCGATTCGCCAACTGGATATTCTGGCCTTTCGCGAAAGTCGCGGATGGGAAGTGCGCCATCCGTTTTTTACTAAGCAGTTTGCCGGTGCTGCACTCGATGAACGGCGGCGATTGAGCAATCGGATCGACGGTATTACCGGCGCCACCCTGTCGGTGCGCGCGGTGAGTCATGTCGCGCGGCTGGCACTACTGCTGGCCGAAGAAGTCGCCCCACCCGCTGATGGAGCCTCTGCGCCGTGAACGGTCACCGCCGCTGGCGGCTGCTGTTATTGCGCTGGCACCGCCGTATTGGTGTGGCGCTGGCGCTGTTTGTTATCAATCTGGTGTTTACCGGCATTGCCATTAATCACAGCAATGGCTGGGCGCTGAATGAGCGGCATGTCGATCAGGGTTGGCTGTTGGCGCTGTACGGGATCAGTGCGGCAGAGCAGCGCAGCTTTCCCTTGGGCGAGCACTATCTGAGCCAGGCGGGCGACAGCGGTCTGTATTTGGATGAACAGCCGTTGTTGTCCTGCGACGGCGCGTTGTTGGGTGCGGCTGTTGTCGGCGACGAGCTTTACGCCCTGTGTGAGGCGCGCTTGCTGGTATTCAGTGCCGACGGCCAGTTGCTGGACGATATCGGCAGTGCCTACGGCCTGCCGGCGGCGCTGCAGGCACTGGCGGAAAAGAATGGCCGTTTGTATCTGCGCGACGCCCAACGGGTCTATCAATATCAGCCGCTGAGTTTCGAGTTTAGTCTTGCCGACGAACCGCCGGCGTTGAGTTGGTCGCAGGTGGCGCCGCCGCCGGCGGAACTCGACGCTTTTTTGCAGCAGCGTCACCGCGGCAAAGGGCCAAGTTGGGAGCGGGTGTTGCTGGATCTGCATAGCGGCCGACTATTTGGTGATCTCGGTGTACTGGTGGTCGATATTGCCGCCATTGCACTGCTCCTGATCGCCTTAAGCGGTGTGTGGGTGTGGGTGACCAAACCAGGGCGTTGGCGGCGCCGCTAGGCGGTCGTTTTGGCCCTAAAACCCGTATTGATCGCGGCTGCGGTCAATGGTCGTGCCGCATCTTGGTGCTAGTCTGACTGCCTTGTTCAGGAGGTGGTGTTATGAATTCCGTACTCAATATGTGGCGCAAAATGTCGGCTTACCCCGGTGGCAAGCGCGTTTTCTCCAAAATGATCTGCTTAAAGGCGCCGTACTTCTCGACGATTTCTCCGCAGTTTGAAGCGCTGGATGTCGGCAGCGGTGTGGTGCGTATTCGCGAGCGCCGCGCGCTGCACAATCATATTGGCACCGTGCACGCCATTGCCCTGTGTAACCTGGCCGAAGTGGTGGGGGGAATTACCGCCGAGGTGTCGGTTCCCAAGGGGATGCGCTGGATTCCCGCCGGCATGACGGTGCGCTATTTGAAGCCGGCTAAGGGCGTATTGCGTGGCTATGCCACAATGCGCGAGATCGAGATGGGTGAAAAGGGCGAGGTGCCGGTAATCGTTGAGGTGCAAGAGGCCGACGGTACCGTGGTGTTTACCGCCGAGATCGGCATGCATGTGTCACCCGCCAAACCGAAGAAGTAAGTCTTTGCGAGTTGGGTAGTCGGCGTCCCGCAAGGGGGCGCCGGTTAGCGCGGCTCAGTCGCCAACGCTGCCCATCATTGACTGCTGATAATTTTGCAAGCCGACTTTTTCAATCAGGCTCAGCTGGGTTTCCAGCCAATCGATGTGCTCTTCTTCTGACTCGAGTATTTCTTCCAGCAGCTCGCGGCTGCCGTAGTCTTTCACCGATTCGCAATACTGAATGCCATCGCGCAGATCCGGCAC
>JBFKEA010000084.1:0-9442 GCA_041619375.1 Spongiibacter sp.
CAGCATCGTGCAAAGCCTGGTCAACTTCGCCCACAATGGCCGCGAAAACCCCACCCGCGCCAAGGAGGTGGTATCCATTCGCCACTGCGTTGACGACGCCGTGCAGTTGCTGCAGCTGGACAAGGAGGCCGAGCAAGTGCGCTTCCTTAACGACTGCCCCCCCGTGCTAGAGGTCGCCGGCGACCAACAGCGACTCGTTCAAGTCTTCATCAACCTGCTCACCAATGCCCGCGATGCCAGCCCCGCCAAGTCCACCGTGTATATCGACGCCGACACCGCCGCGGAAAAAAATCAAGCGCACATCCGCATTCGCGACTGCGGCAGCGGAGTCGACCCGCTGCTGATCGAGCAGATTTTCGAGCCCTTTTTTACCACCAAAGACCCGGGCAAGGGCACCGGCCTCGGCCTAGCGCTGGTCTACCGTATTATTGACGACCTCGGCGGCGACATCAGTGTCGAAAGCCCCTATGACAGCGGCGCTCAACACGGCACCTGCTTTCACATCCACCTGCCTCTGGCCTGCCACTTAAACGATGACTGCCCAAGCTGAACGCCGCGCCAGCTGTGGAATTATCGGCCCGGACGCGTTATGTTGTCGGGCTGAACACGGCAAGCTAGACACGCGATGGAGCCCACTATGCCCCGAATCCTGATCGTTGAAGACGAAGATGTTATTCGCCTCGCCCTGCGCCGCCTGCTAGAGCGCAATGACTATCAGGTAGACGAGGCGGCATCGGTGCAAGAAGCCGTCGGCAATTTTGACCTCGACAGCTACCAGCTACTGATCAGCGACCTGCGCCTGCCCGGCGCACCGGGCACCGAGCTCATTGGCAAAACCGAACGCCCGGTGTTAATTATGACCAGCTACGCCAGCCTCAAGTCGGCGGTCGACTCGATGAAAAAGGGCGCTATTGACTATATTGCCAAGCCCTTTGATCACGACGAAATGCTCGACACCGTCGCTCGCATCATCAGCGATAACGACAACGGCAGCAGCACCAGCTCGGCGCGACAGCGCCGCCAGCAAGCCACTGCTAACGGCATGATCGGCAGTTGCAAGCCGATGCAGCAGCTCTACGATCACATTCGTCGCGTGGCCCCCACCGACACCACGGTGCTGGTACATGGCGAAACCGGCACTGGTAAAGAACTGGTCGCGCGCGCCATCCACAGCCAGAGCAAGCGCGCCAATAAAGCCATCATCTGCGTCAACTGCGCCGCCATCCCCGAAACCCTGATCGAATCCGAGCTGTTTGGCTATGAAAAAGGCGCCTTTACCGGCGCCAACACCAACCGCATCGGCCTGATTGAAGCCGCCGATGGCGGCACCCTGTTTCTCGACGAAATCGGCGAGCTGCCGCTTGAAGCCCAGGCGCGACTGCTGCGTTTTATCCAAGAGGACGAAATCCGCCGCATCGGCGCCGTGGAATCCAGCAAAGTCGACGTGCGGCTGATCTGCGCCACCCACCGCGACCTCAAAGACATGGCCCACAACGGCCGCTTTCGCGAGGACCTCTACTACCGCATCAATGTCATGAAGCTCGAATTGCCGCCGCTGCGCGAGCGCGGCAAAGACATTCTGGAAATTGCCGAAACCCTGCTGCAACGGCGCTGTGAAGCGCTGGGCCGAGAGCTGTTGAAGCTGAGCCCCAAGGCCATTCAAGCCATCACCACCTATGTCTGGCCGGGCAATATCCGCGAACTGGAAAACGCCATCGAGCGCGCAGTGATCCTCTGCGAGGGCAGCGAAATCGATAACGAGCTACTCGACATCGACCTCGAACTGGTCGACATCAGCCAAATCCGCGGCCGCAAACCCGAGCGCAGTCGCAACCCGGGGCTCAGCGAGCGCAAAGACAACCGCCCCAGCCGGGTGCGCAGCTCCGACCCCACCGAGGACCTATCTCTGGAAGACTACTTCCAGCGCTTTGTGCTGGAACACCAGGACAGCATGAGCGAAACCGAGCTGGCGCAAAAACTTGGCGTCAGCCGCAAGTGCCTGTGGGAGCGCCGCCAGCGACTGGGCATTCCGCGCAAGAAAAGCGCCCGCTCCAGCAACGCCTAGGGCCGTTACCCAAACTCCGACTACGTAACATATCGCGTTTAGTAAGGTAACAAACACCCAAACCTCCACAACACTGAACCGCCAGATTTTTTTATAACACACTGAAAAACAAAGAAAAAACTAAGTTGGCACAGTGAATGCTTTAGTTATTGTCAAACAAGAATAACAACGACAATAAAAATAATAAAAACGCGACAAAATAAAAATAATAGACGTAGTAAAAAGACCTGGGTGGGGAGGACATTGTTTTCCCCTTCTTCATTTCTGAACCCCGCAAATCCCCTACCGCTTCGACGGCGCGCCAAGCATCCCGCTTGTGCTAGAATGCTGCCTTTGCCATTTTAGGCTGATATTGAGATCAATGAGCGCCACTACTGTTTCAGGACTCTGGAAAAAACTCGCCGGCAAGCTGAGTCGTTCCAAAGACAGTCCACACCGTCCGACAATTATCCCCCGCGACGATCACTGTGTATCCCGCCGCCTTATTAGCGACGGCGCCCTAAAAGTGATCCAACGCCTCAACCAGGCGGGCTACGAGGCCTATCTGGTGGGTGGCGGCGTGCGCGACATCCTGCTGGGCGGAGAACCCAAGGACTTCGACGTTGCCACCGACGCCACCCCCGAGCAGGTGCGGGGACTCTTTCGCAGCAGCCGCATCATCGGCCGGCGTTTTCGCATCGTCCATGTGCGCTTTGGTCGCGAAGTCATCGAGGTGACTACTTTCCGCGGCAGCCACGACGCCGTGCCAACGCAAAGCAACCCCAAGGGCAAACAGTCGGCGCGCAACGAAACCGGCATGCTGCTGCGCGACAATGTCTACGGCAGCATGGACGAAGACGCTCTGCGCCGCGACTTAAGCATCAACGCGCTCTACTATTCCAGCCGCGACTTCGCCATCTACGACTTCGCCGGCGGCATCGACGACCTCGACCAGCGCCTAATCCGCGTGATTGGCGACCCGGAAACGCGCTACCGCGAAGACCCGGTGCGCATGCTGCGCGTCGTCCGCTTTGCCGCCAAGCTCGACTTCGACATTGAAGCCAACACCGAGGCACCGCTGCGCAAGCTGGCCCCGCTGCTCAAAGACATCCCCGCCGCGCGCATGTTCGACGAGGTGCTCAAGCTGTTCATGGCCGGGCGCGCTCTGCAAACCTATGCACTGATGCAGCGGTACGGCTTATTTGCGCCGCTATTCCCGGCAACCCAGCGCCTGCTTGATCAGGACTGCTCGGCTACCATCGAACTCATTCACCAAGGACTGGCCAATACCGACGCGCGCATTGCCGAGGGCAAACCCGTCACCCCGGCCTTCCTCTATGCAGTGCTGTTGTGGCCGGTCGTGAAAAAGCTGCACCAGGAGCAGCTGGACGATGGCGTACCGCCGATCCCCGCCCTGCATCAGGCCGCCGAGCGCTGCCTGCATCAACAGCAGCAACGCGTGGCGATTCCCAAGCGCTTTTCGCTGCCAATGCGCGACATTTGGGAGCTGCAACTGCGCTTTGAACGCCAGTCCGGCAAGCGGGCCGCACAGCTGGTGGAACACCGTTACTTCCGCGCCGGCTACGACTTCCTACTATTGCGCGAACAATCCGGCGAGGTCAGCGAACAGCTCAGCCAGTGGTGGCAGGCCTTTTACGAGGCCCAGCCGACCACCCGCGAAGGCATGCAACAGCACGTCAACGACGCAGCACCGTCCGAACAGCGCCCGCGGCGCAGGCGGCGCAGACCGCGCAACAAGGGATGATCCGCAGCTATATCGGCCTGGGCAGCAACCAGGCATCGCCCCTGGCACAGATCTACGGTGCCTTTAACGCGCTTAAGCGACTGCCGGGCAGTCGCTTTATTGCCAGCTCGCGGCTGTACGGCAGCCGCGCTGTCGGCCCCGGCAACCAGCCCGATTACATCAACGCCGTGGCGGCCATCGACAGCGCGCTCAGCGCCGAGGAACTGCTGCGTGCCCTGCAGCGCATCGAACAACAGCACGGCCGCCAGCGCGACATCCGCTGGGGCGCGCGCACCCTGGACCTGGATATTCTGCTGTTCGGCGACCAACACATCGACAACGACAGCCTGCAAATCCCCCATCCGCGCATGACGCAGCGCCCTTTTGTGCTGGCACCACTGGCCGACCTCGACCCCGCTCTCGCTGCCGCGCACAGCGCGCTGAGCAGCGACATCAGCGACTTTGTCGGCAGTGACGAGCTGTGGCTAATCGACGCTGAAGAGCTGTCCAGCCATGTTGACTGAAGCACTGTTCAAATCCGCCAAGCCGCCGCGCCATATCGCCATAGAAGGGCCGATTGGTGTTGGTAAAAGCACACTGATGCGCAAACTGTGCGACTCGCTGGGGTATGCGCCACTGGAAGAAAAGGCCGACGAGAACCCCTTTCTCGAGCGCTTTTACAACAACCGCCGCCACGGCGCGCTCTCCGCGCAGCTGTTCTTCCTGTTTCAGCGCGCCCAACAGCTCAGCGACCTGGCGCAGAGTGATTTATTCGAGCGCGGCTATATCGCCGATTTTCTCTTCCAGAAAGACCCGCTATTCGCGCAAATCACCCTCGACACCAACGAGCTGGCGCTCTACCAAAAGGTCTACGAGCAACTCAGCGTCGACCTGCCCAGCGCCGACCTCGTTATCTACCTGCAAGCGCCCAGCAAGACCCTACGCGAACGTATCCAACAGCGCGGCGTGCGCTTTGAGCGCAATATCGACCTCAGCTACCTGGAACAGGTCAACGAAGCCTACAGCGAGTTTTTTCTCGACTACAGCGACTCACCGCTGTTAATTGTCAACGCCGAAGAGATAGACTTCGCCCACAACGACCGCGATTACCAGCAACTTCTCGACTATTTACTGGAAATTCGCAGCGGTCGCCATTATTTTAACCCCACTTTTTTCTGAGTCTCCAAGAGGCCGACTATGAACAAGACCAGCATCCCCAGCCTGATGCAGAAAAAACAGCGCGGCGAAAAATTTGCCGTCGTCACCTGCTACGACGCCAGCTTTGCCCGGCTGGTGGAAAAAGCAGAAATCGAGGCGATTCTGGTCGGCGACTCTCTGGGCATGGTGCTGCAGGGTCACGATTCAACGCTGCCGGTCAGCGTCGAGGATATGGTCTACCACACGGCGGCTGTCGCGCGCGGCTGCACTGCCCCGCTGATCATTGCCGACCTGCCCTTTGGCAGCTACCACAGCAGCCAGCAGTGCCTCGACAATGCCACCGCACTGATGCGTGCCGGCGCGCAAATGGTCAAACTTGAAGGCGGCGCATGGCTGGCCGACAGCATTGTGCAACTGAGTCGCGCCGGCATACCCGCCTGCGGCCACCTAGGCCTCACCCCACAGTCGGTCAATGTGCTCGGCGGCTATCGCGTGCAGGGCCGCGAAACTGACCAGGCGCAGCAGATCATCGACGACGCCAAGGTGCTGGAAAGCGCCGGCGCCGCAATGCTGGTACTGGAATGCGTGCCGCGCAAGTTGGCCGCTCAGATCAGCCGCACGCTGAGCATCCCGGTCATCGGTATCGGCGCCGGCGCGGAGACTGATGCCCAGGTACTGGTGCTGCACGACCTGCTAGGCATCACCGAAAAAACCGCCAAATTTGTCCGCAATTTTGCCGACGGCAGCAGCGGCGCCGAAGACGCCCTGTGTCGCTATCGCGCCGCCGTACTGGACGGCAGCTTCCCCGCCGCCGAACACGGCTTTGACTGAACGCCGAAAATCCCCGAAAATGTTACCTCGAGAAACACATTCTCGCAGGTAACAATGTAATGTTTTTTTGTTACCAAGGCATTGAACGACTATTACAGTTGGGGCATACTTGCCCGCCACCGTCGAGCTGGTCAGTTTATGACCAATGTAATCAGTGCTAACGCACTGCGGTGGAAAGGTCGCCAGCCCGCAAAACAAGCGGACTGACTTCACAGCAAACTGCCTTTGCGCACTCCGTGCAAAGATCGAGATTGGGAAGTTAGGTGGTATGAAAACATACAGCACAACCGCCGCGCTCCGGGCTGCCATTTCCGCCGCACGCCGCGCAGGTAAAACTGTTGCCTTCGTTCCCACAATGGGCAATCTACACGAAGGTCATATTTCACTGGTCCGCCGCGCCACGCGCGAGGCCGACGTCGTTGTGGTGAGTATTTTTGTCAACCCACTGCAATTCGCTGCCAGCGAAGACCTGAGCAGCTACCCTCGGACACTGGCCGCCGACAAAGAAAAACTGTTCGCCGAAGGCGTTCAACTACTGTTCCAACCCCCGGTAGAAGAAATCTACCCCGAAGGCATGGACCAGCACACTAAGGTTTCAGTTCCCGCAGTTTCTGAACATCACTGCGGTGCCAGCCGCCCCGGCCACTTCACCGGCGTGGCAACCATCGTCAACAAGCTGTTCAATATGGTGCAGCCCGACGTCGCGGTATTTGGCGAGAAAGACTTCCAACAGCTCAGCGTCATTCGCAAGATGGTCAAAGACCTGTGTATGCCTATCAATGTGATTGGCGTTGCCACCGCCCGTGCCGAAGATGGTCTGGCACTGAGTTCGCGCAACGGCTACCTGAACGATGAGCAGCGCCACCTGGCGCCCGTCCTGCACCGCGTGCTGCAGGAAACGCGCGAAGCCATCGCCTGTGGCTACGACAGCTATGGCGAGCTGGAAGAGCATGCCAAACTGGCATTGCGAGACGCCGGCTTTACGCCCGATTACGTAAATATTTGTGACGCCCGCAGCCTCCAGGAGGTTCGCCGCGACACCGAAGAAGTTGTTATACTAGCCGCCGCTAAATTGGGCACGACGCGACTAATCGACAACGTCACCCTTACCCTGAATCCCAGTGCCGACTGGGGCATGCTGGCCGCTAATTAAGCGCCGGCCGAGAACGACGAGAAAGGAACAGCGTTATGCAGTCCGTTATGCTGAAAGCCAAACTCCACAAAGCTCGAGTAACCCACGCGGTACTGAACTACGAGGGCTCCTGCGCCATAGACGGCAAATTGCTGGATATGTCCGGGATTCGCGAGTTTGAACAAATTCAAATCTACAACGTCACCAACGGTGAGCGCTTCACTACCTATGCCATTCGCGGTGAAGACAACAGCGGTATCATTTCCATCAATGGTGCCGCCGCCCACAAAGCCGGCGTCGACGACACCATTATCATTTGTGCCTACGCCAGCTACACCGAAGCGGAGTTGATTAACTTCAAACCTCGCCTGATCTATATGAACGAAGACAACACGGTAAGCCATTCCAGCAATGCCATTCCCGTACAAGTTGCCTGATCGCGATCCGCAACAGCACTGCTAAAAGGGCCCATACGGGCCCTTTTTTACATCTAAATCATGGACTTGCTCACACATTCACAAGCCCGCTAATTACCCTCCCTAACACCAAGGTTAATATACTGTAGCCAAAGCACACGACCACTCTCACTGTGGCCAGAGCCCTGGCAACGCAACCATAACGAGGATAATAAGCGGAGCTAATCCCCCGCCGACACAGTAACGCTCCCCCTTTACTGTCGGCGCGCCCGGCCCGCGTATAAAAACTATAACAACAAGAGAAAAAGGAAGAATATGCAAAAGCAATCGGCCAAGTCCCGGTGGCGAGTGCGGTGGTGCATCGCCCTAACAGTCCTGCTTGGCAGCAGCACTCTCGCCAACGCACTGAACCTAAGCCCACTCCTCAACGGCAATCGGGAGCAAGCCCTACCGCTGCCAACCGAAGTCAGCTTTACCTACACCGCCGGGGATCAGCTGATACCCGATAAACTCACCGCCGAGGGCATCGATTTGAAGCCCGCCGTCGATGAAAGCAGCATCAGCGGCTACCGGCTGTACTGGGCCGACGACGCCGGCAACAAGCTTATCGACCTGCCACTACTGGGCGACAAGCCCTTTATCACCGATCTCAACGCCAGCGGCCATACGCTAAGCTACCGCTTTGCCGCAGACACCACGGTACCGCCCAGCGCCTATGCCGTATTGGCTTGCTCGCGCACCGCCGACAGCGAATACTGCGGCAGCTCGGCAAGCGACAAGGTTCTTTACCGCTTTCGCGACAGCGGCATGGCCGCCACCCTGACAGAACTCCCCTTGGTCACCGGCGACCTCGGCGCACTCGCCAACTGCCCCGGTGTCGAAGTCGCCGCCAGCTGCGGCAACCAGATGTGCGACGCGCAGGAAACCGCCGAAAATTGTCCGGCGGACTGCGGCAACTGGCAATTGGCCTCCTACAACTACCAGACCCTGTGCAGCGATATTCAGTCGATCCACACGCCAAGCAGTGTCGCCGAAGTCCAGCAACTGGTCAGCGCCGCCGCTGCCGCCGGCGAGCGCGTCAAGGTCACCGGCAAGGCCCACTCGGCCACCGAAGTGATGTGCACCGATGGCGTGCTGATCAGCACCGCCCAGCTCACCATGCACAACCCCGAGCTCGGCATCCAACTGGAGACCTTCGAAGGCGTTGAGGTCGTTAAAGTCCCCGCCGGCACTCTGATGTGGGATCTGTCCGAATGGCTGCACCCGCGCGGCAAGTCCATCGGTTATACCCATCTAGGCTATGCCTATCCCACCGTTGCCGGGCACATCGCCACTAGCTCCCACGGCAGCTCGCCGCGCCACCGCACCGTACTCGCACACAGCGTTGTGGGTATGGAAGTTGTCACCGCCGACGGCCAGCTGCGCCAGTTCTCCCGCGGCACCACTAAGAAAGACTTGTGGAAGGCGCTGACCACCAACCTCGGCTACCTCGGCGTGGTCACCAACCTGCGTATAGAAGTGCAGCCAACCACCAACCTGCACGTGAAGGTGACTTACCACGATGACGACTACCTGTTTCAGAACGGCCCGGATTCGGCCTGGGAAAACATCAAGGACTGTGACTTCGGCCAGTACAACTGGTATCCCGGCATGTCCAAAGTCATCCGCAGCTGCGGCATGGAAACTAGCGCCGCTGCCGAACCCGGCGCACAAAACCGCCTGCTCAACCCCTCGGTACCGGCGGAGATTTTCCCCTTGTTCAAACAGGGCATGCACGCGGCGGCCTGCAACCCGGGCGGCTATCTCGACGGCTTTATGGAGCGTTTTCGCTACCTGCAGTTTGTTAACCAGCCACCCTTCGTCAAAGATCAAGGCGGCAAAAGCGTGTTTACCGCCGACGTTGTCGGCCCCCAGCACCGGATGATCACCAGCACGCTGGTCGACGGTCAGGACGGCTTTTTCCAAATGGACTGGGAGGTCGCGGTGCCCCGCGCTAACGCTGCCGCCGCCATGCAGTACATCAACAACTTCCTGCACGGCCAGAACGCCAAGAACCTGGAATTGCGACTGCCGCTGGTCGGCGTTTTCACCCGCTACGCGAAAAGTGAAGACCACAC
>JBFKEA010000085.1:0-9412 GCA_041619375.1 Spongiibacter sp.
ACAAGATGGGCCACCGCCCCCACCACCTGTCCGGCGGCAACGACGGCAAGGGCCAGCTCAGCGTCACCCAGACCTTTGTTGAACACTGGTTGTGGTGGTTTATCATGCCCAACTACTGGTTCCAGTTCCTGGCGCTGTATTTGGGACTCACCGAAGTCTTTATCGTCGGCACGCTGTTTAAAGGGCTTTGGGCGGCACACAACCATGTGAACTGGAACTACGACCTGTACCTGCTCAACCACCGCTGGGCCTGGGTGCGCAAGGCAATGTATGGACTCTGCCATGTTTTCACCTTCCCCACCCAACACCACCACCATCACGCCCGCGGCAAGAACTCCGGCAGCAATCTGTGCAACTTGCTGTCGATCTACGACTGGCTGCTGTTCAACAGCTTAGTGATAGAGCGAAAAAAACCCGAGGTTTACGGCTGGCGTCAGAGCCCGGAAGAGGAGCACAGTGTTCTCTACCGCTATTTCGCCACCGACCTCGCCAAACTGCGCTAGTCAGCCCCGATCGTGCAGTGCCAGTAGCTCAGCCACCACCGCCTCGGGGTCATCGGCCTCGGTGATAGCGGTAATCATCGCGCAACTGCCCACGCCGCTGGCCAGCACTTCGCGCGCCCGGCGCACATCGATGCCGCCGATCGCCGTCAAGGTGTAATGCGGCGCCAGCAGCGCCGCCCAGCGGCGCAGCCGGCTCAAGCCCTGCGGACCAAAACGCATTACCTTGCTTGTGGTGGGATAAACCGGACCGATGGCGATGTAGCTGGGCCGCAAGCCGTGAGCGCGCGCCACCTCGTAATAACTGTGAGTGCTGACGCCCAGACGCAGCCCCGCAGTAGCGATGGCATCGAGGTCGGCGATATCTAAATCCTCCTGACCGAGGTGGACGCCATAGGCCCCGGCGGCGATCGCCTGCTGCCAGTAGTCATTAATAAACACCCGGGCATTATGTTCACGGCCCAAGGCGACCGCGCGAGCAATTTCCTCCTGCAGATTCGCTTGCTGGGGATCTTTGATGCGCAGCTGGATAGTTTTGACACCGCAGCGCAGCAGTCTTTCGATCCACGCACTGCTGTCCACCACCGGATACAGGCCCAGTTCGCCACCGCAATCGGCAAAAGCTGGACGATTTAACGCCGCCGGGCGACGGCTGATCGCCGGCAAATCACCGAGCTGCAACGGCCAACCCAAATGCGCAACCGGCCCCGGGCCGCCGCCCAGTTGCACCGCCATACGCAGCCCCTGACTGACATAGGCCTTGGCTATCACCAGTGCATCGGGCAACTCATAGCCCCGCGCCATCAGCGCCGCAATCGCCGACGACAGCGTGCAGCCAGTGCCGTGGGTATTCAGCGTGTCGATATTGCTACCACTCAACCAAAAACCCGTTTCGCCATCAGTCCAATAATCGTGACGCCGGCCATCGCCACTAGCTAGGTGGCCGCCGGTAATCAATACCGAGCGAGCGCCCAAGGTGACGATGTCTGCCGCCGCGCGCTCGACATCGTCCAGAGAGACAATCTTGCGATCCAACAGGGTTTCCGCCTCACTGATATTGGGTGTTAGCAGATCCGCCCGCGGCAGAATATTTTCAATCAGTAGCTGGCTGACGCCGTCTTCCATTAGCTGACCGCCGCTAGTGGAGACCATCACCGGATCACACACCACAAAGCCTTGGTAATCGGCTAGATACTTGCCCACCATCGCCACTACATCTTCACTGCCGAGCATTCCCAGCTTGATCGCATCGGCCGGCAGATCACTATCCAAAGCATTGATCTGCGCTGCCAGCGCGCGGCGCGGGGTAATCGACACATGCCCCACGGTGAAACTGTTCTGCGCAGTCAGCGCAGTAATCACCGTACAGCCGTGAACACCAAAGTCGTGAAAGCTGGCCAAATCAGCCTGAATACCGGCGCCGCCGCCGGAGTCTGAACCGGCGATCGACCATGCAATGGGCTTGGAATGACTAGCCATAGAACCTCTTTCTATAAAATTAGGCGGCGCAGGGCCGCCCAGAACACAGTGACCGCAACGACCTACTCCGGCCGAAAAATTGCCTCGGCCTTGAGCCACATCGGTCGATCGCGCAGACGCAATAAATAGGCCTTGATGTTTTCGTAGGGACCGAGCACATCACCGCCGGAGGGCCCGGGAATTAACGGCGAATCCAACATCATCAGCGGAAACGCCACCATAATATCGGCAGCACTAAACTCACCCGCAATGTATTCGCGGTCGGCGAGTACCTTTTCCATATAGCCCAGCACCGTAGAGAACTCACCCTGCACAAAGCTGACATAGGCCGGATTGTCCACACCACTCATACCGGCAATCATATTCATCAGCACCGGTGTCATCAGGGTCGACTCCGAGGCGTGCAGCCAGTGGAGATAATCGATATAGGCCGGGGTGCCCGCTGCGGGCCTCAGCCGCCCCTCACCATAGGTATCGAGCAGGTATTCCACAATCGCGCCCGACTCGGGAATGACCATACCGGCGTCTTCGATAACCGGCGCCTTGCCCATCGGACTGACCTCCCACAGCGACGCTGGCGAGCGAAACGTTTCGGGATCGCGGTCGTGCTTGACCAGGCGGTACTCCAAGCCCAGCTCTTCAGCGAGCCAAATGATGCGATCTGAACGCGACAGACCGAGGTGATGAATCGTTAACATGGGGCGCTCCCTAGTGTTGAAAGAAACAAGCTCTACGTCCCGATAGGCGACAAGGATCAGCGCTTGTTGTTGAGCATAGCAGCCGATTCTCACCTGCACCGCAGTCCAGAGCACTCAAGCTCAATGGCGGCAGCAAATCCGCGCCACTACTGCTGATGCCAAAACGGCATACCCAGGGTCGGCGTCGACGGTGAGGCAGTTTGGCGCTCCGGCATCGCGCCGGCCAGATAGCCCTTGCGCCCCGCGCTCAAGGCTGCACCGAAGGCCTCGGCCATGGCGACGGGCTGGGCCGCCTGGGCCACCGCCGTGTTCAGCAATATTCCGTCGTAGCCCAACTCCATCGCCTGCACCGCATGGGAAGGTTTGCCGATACCGGCGTCGACAATCAATGGCAGCTCGGGCAGGCGCTCGCGAATGGTCTGCAAATTATAGGGGTTCATCAGGCCGCGCCCCGTGCCGATCGGCGAGCCCCAGGGCATCAACACCTCGCAGCCGGCATCGCGCAGGCGCTGACAGACCACCAAGTCGTCAGTGCAATAGGGAAAGACCTTAAAGCCCAGCTTGCTCAGCTGGGCCGCCGCCTCGATGGTCGCGATGGGGTCGGGCTGCAGATTGTAGTCGTCGCCGACAACTTCCAGCTTCAACCAGTCGGTTTCAAACAGCTCGCGGCTCATCTGCGCCAGGGTCACCGCCTCTTTAACGCTGTGACAGCCGGCGGTATTGGGCAACAGCGCCTTGTTCAATGACTTGATCTGCTGCCAGAACGCGCTGCCGCCCGCCTGCTCCGGCGACTGGCGGCGCAGGCCAACGGTGACAATTTCGGCACCGGAGGCGGCAATCGCCTCGCACATAATCTGCGGCGACGGATACAGCGCACTGCCGATCAGCAAGCGACTGCGAAACGTCTGACCATAGAGGGTCCAGCTATCGGATTCGGTCTGGCTCATTGTCGCCCCCTGTCTATCCCTGTTGAAACATTGTATGGCCGGCCAAACGCCGGCCCCTAGCCGCCTTGCACGGGGGCCAGCACATCGAGTTGGTCACCGTCGCTCAGGCGCTGCGCGGCATAGCCCGAGCGCGGCACAAAGTCGCCGTTAATCGCCACCGCCACCTTGCCGCTGACAAAGCCCCAGTCGGCCAATAAGTCGGCCAGTGAGCGGCTGCCGTCACAGTGTTTTTGCTGATTGTTGACACTTACTGAAATCATTTCTCTTATCCGATACAACGGCGGTCAAATGCCTCAAGCGCCGTCTCCACCACATGGGGACTGAGCAGGTAGCCGTGGCGATACAGGCCGTTGACCTGCAACAGCCCCCGCTCGGCGCGCACTACCGGCAAATTATCCGGCATCGCCGGCCGACAGTGTGCCCAGGCGTGCTCCACCGTCGCCTCGGCAAAGCCGCTGTGCAAACTGTACAGCGCCGACAACAGCTCCAAACTGCTGCGCACCGTCACCGGCGCCATCGACTCGCTCTCGATTTCGGTGGCGCCGATCACATAGCGCTGCTGCGGACGCGGCGACACATAGAGCTTGTAGCGCGGATGCATCAGCCGCACCGGCCGCGACAGCTGCACCTCCGGCGCATGCAACCACAGCACCTCGCCGCGCACAGCGCGCAGCCCCGCCAACTGGCCCTTGGCGCCCGTGCCGCGGCAGTCCAGCACACAGTCAAACTGCTGCCAGTCCCCGCCCACACGCAGCCGCTGGGGCGCCAGCTCCGCCACGTCAGTGTGCTCGCGCCACTGGCCACCGGCGCGGCTGATCGCCGTTTCCAGCGCGGCGAGTAGCGCGGTATTGTCCAAATAGCCTTCGTCGGGCAGGTACAGGCCATCGCCGTAGCGCTGCGCCAACTCTGGCTCCAGCGCCGTCAATTGCGCCCGGTCGAGCCGCCGCACACGCTCCAGATGCTCGGGCACTACCGCCTGCAGCTGCTGCATAAAATGCTGCAGCGTCGATTTGTCCAAGTCGTGGGCCACTACCACACTGCCATCGACGGCGTGGGCAATCTGCCGTCCGCTCTCAGCCTGCAGCAGCGCGATCTGCTCGGGCCACCAGCGCAGGGCCATCAACCCCCAGTCGAACACCCGGCGCTCAGCGCTGGCGACCTCGGTATAAGGCGCCAACATCGATGCCGCCACCCGCGCCGCACTCCGCTCGCCGGCGCGACTGCCGCGCTCAAACAGCGTCACCCGGCAGCCGCGCGCCAGCAGCTTCCAGGCCAACAGCCGGCCCAACAGGCCGGCGCCGACAACGGCGATAGACTCCCCGGCCATCGCGACTCAGACCTTCTGGTAGATCTCGCTACCCTGGGCCTTAAACTCCTGGGATTTCTTCGCCATTTCCTGCTCCAGCTCGTCAGCTTCCAGCTTGGCGGCGTAGTCGCGCACGTCCTGGGTGATTTTCATCGAACAGAATTTTGGCCCGCACATCGAGCAGAAATGCGCCACTTTGGCGGATTCCTTGGGCAGGGTTTCATCGTGGTATTCGCGGGCGGTATCCGGGTCCAGGCCGAGATTGAACTGGTCTTCCCAGCGGAACTCGAAGCGCGCCTTGCTCAACGCATTGTCGCGCAGCTGGGCACCGGGGTGGCCCTTGGCCAAGTCGGCGGCGTGCGCGGCGATCTTGTAGGTAATAATGCCGGTTTTGACGTCGTCTTTATTGGGCAGCCCCAAATGCTCTTTCGGCGTGACATAGCACAGCATGGCGCAGCCATACCAACCGATTTGCGCGGCGCCAATGCCCGAGGTGATATGGTCGTAGCCCGGCGCGATATCGGTGGTCAGCGGCCCCAAGGTGTAGAACGGCGCCTCGTCGCAATGCTTGAGCTGCTCGGTCATATTCTCCTGAATCATCTGCATCGGCACATGACCGGGGCCCTCGATCATCACCTGCACATCGTGCTTCCAGGCCTTTTTGGTCAGCTCGCCAAGGGTGCGCAGCTCGCCGAACTGGGCTTCGTCGTTGGCGTCGGCCACCGAGCCGGGGCGCAGGCCATCGCCCAGCGAGAAGGACACATCGTAGGCCTTCATAATTTCGCAGATATCGTCGAAGTGTGTGTAGAGGAAATTCTCTTTGTGGTGGGCCAGGCACCACTTGGCCATGATCGAGCCACCGCGCGACACAATACCGGTAACCCGCTTGGCGGTCAGCGGCACATAGCGCAGCAATACTCCGGCGTGAATGGTGAAATAATCCACGCCCTGCTCGGCCTGCTCGATCAGCGTGTCGCGAAAGATTTCCCAGGTCAGGTCTTCGGCCACACCGTCGACTTTTTCCAGCGCCTGATAAATGGGCACCGTGCCCACAGGCACCGGCGAATTGCGCACAATCCACTCGCGGGTTTCGTGAATATTTTTACCGGTCGACAAGTCCATCATGGTGTCGGCACCCCAGCGGATGCCCCAGGTTAACTTGGCGACTTCTTCCTCGATGCTCGAGCCCAGAGCCGAGTTACCGATATTGCCGTTCACCTTCACCAGGAAGTTGCGGCCGATAATCATCGGCTCCAGCTCGGGGTGGTTGATATTGGCGGGAATAATGGCGCGGCCGCGGGCGACCTCGTCGCGGACAAATTCCGGGGTAATCTCCTCGGGAATACTGGCGCCAAACGACTGACCGGGGTGCTGCACCGCCAGTTCGCCGGCCTCGCGAGCCTGAGCCAGCGCCATGTTTTCGCGGATGGCAATGTATTCCATTTCCGGGGTAATAATGCCGCGCTTGGCGTAGTGCATCTGACTGACGTTCTGTCCGGCCTTGGCGCGACGCGGCCGGCGCTTCAGCTCAAAGCGCAGTTGCTCCAGACTCAGGTCGGCGGCGCGCTTGCGGGTGTACTCGGAGCTATCGCTGCTCAGCAGCTCGGTGTCATCGCGGTCGAGAATCCACTGCTCGCGAATGGGCGCCAGGCCCTTGCGAATATCAATGCTCGCACTGGGGTCGGTGTAGGCACCCGAGGTATCGTATACCCGCAGCGGCGGATTGGGTTCCAACCGGGTACTGCCATCGGCCTCGGCAACCGGGGTCGCGGTCAGTTTGATTTCGCGCATCGGCACGCGAATATCCTCGCGGCTGCCCTGTACATACACCTTGCTGGAACCGGGCAGCGGCTCAACGGCTGCGGCATCGACCTGTGCAGTATCGCGAAGTAACGGATAGTCAGATGAACTCATTGTTTTCCCCTCAGTGCGCCGGACGCAACTGTATTGATGAACGCGGGGAAAAGATCGTCACAGAAGACGGATTAACACTGAGGCGAACTTGTTCCCTACGCTGGCATTACCCAGATCAGGTACAACGGGACTCGCTTTCGCGATCTCAGCCCAAGGGCGCCCCGACAAGACCGAGCCAGTGTAGGGCGCAGACCGAACAATGGCAAGGGATTGGCGACGCCCAGCGGCGCTATAGCTCGACGCTGATCGCCTGCGCGGCGGCAATGGCCTTGCGCTTGGCCTCGTCGATATCAACGCCGCGGGCCAACGCCACCCCCATGCGGCGCTGACCGTCGACCTCGGGCTTGCCGAACAGCCGCAGCTGGGTGTCGGGCTCGCGCAGCGCCTGCTCGAGATTGCCAAAACTGGCCTGTTGCGAGCGCCCCTCGACCAGCAGCACCGCCGACGCGGCGGGGCCGTGCTGGTGGATATTGCCAACCGGCAGGCCGAGGATGGCGCGGGCATGCAGGGCAAACTCCGACAGGTCTTGCGAGATCAAGGTGACCAGCCCGGTGTCGTGGGGCCGGGGCGAGACCTCGCTAAACCACACCTCGTCGCCCTTGATAAACAATTCCACGCCAAACAATCCCCAGCCGCCCAGCGCCGCGGTCACCGACTCGGCAATCGCCTTGGACTTGGCCAGTGCCGCCGCCGACATCGGCTGGGGCTGCCAGGACTCGCGGTAGTCGCCATCTTCTTGGCGGTGGCCAATCGGCGCGCAGAAGCTGCAGCCGTCGCGGTGGCGCACGGTGAGCAGGGTAATTTCATAGTCAAAGTCGACAAAGCCCTCCACGATCACCCGCCCAGCCCCGGCGCGACCGCCCTGCTGGGCGTATTGCCAGGCGCGCTCAATATCCTCGGCGCGGCGCAGCAAACTCTGGCCCTTGCCCGAGGAGCTCATAATCGGCTTGATCACGCAGGGCATACCGATCTCGCTAACCGCTGCGCTGAAATCGGCAAAATTATCGGCAAAGCGGTAGGCCGAAGTGGCGATATTGAGGGTTTCCGCCGCCAGCCGGCGAATGCCTTCGCGGTTCATGGTGAGCTGGGCAGCACGGGCGCTGGGCACCACGGTATAGCCCTCGTCCTCCAGCTCGACCAGCACATCGGTGGCAATGGCCTCGATCTCCGGCACGATGTAATCGGGCTTTTCCAGCTCGATCACCCGGCGCAATTCAGCGCCGTCGAGCATGGAAAAACAGTGGCTGCGATCGGCCACCTGCATGGCCGGCGCATTGTCGTAGCGGTCGCAGGCGATCACCTCTACACCCAGGCGCTGCAGCTCAATCGCCACCTCTTTGCCCAACTCGCCACTGCCACACAATAAAACCTTGCAAGCACTGCGGCTAAACGGCGTGCCAATAGAAACCATGTCACCCTCACTCATCACTGTTGAAGTCGCGGCTGCCCCGTTCTACAGCAACACAAACAGCAGCTGCAAAACGAAAAAGGCGTAAATCCCGGCCAGTACATCGTCAATCATAATACCCAGACCGCCGTGCACACGGGCATCCAATACGCGAATCGGCCAGGGCTTCCAAATATCAAACAGGCGAAACAGCGCAAAGCCCAGCAGCAACCAGGGCCAGCCCGGCGGCAGCAAAAACAGCGCGATCCACAGGCCGACAAATTCGTCCCAGACAATGCCGCCGTGGTCGTGCACGCCCAGCGCTTTGGCGGTTTCACCGCAGAGGTAGACCCCCAGCGCAAACGCCGCGACCACCACCGCGATATAGCTGCTGGCCGGCAAGTACTGCAGTGCAAACCACAGCGGCAGTGCCGCCAGGGTACCGAAGGTGCCCGGTGCCTTGGGCGCCAAGCCACTGCCGAAACCCAGTGACAAAAAGTGGATGGGGTTGCGCAACAGCGCGGGGGGAATGGTTTTCATAGCGCCTCAAAAATGTTGGTAGCCCGCAGCCGGGCAGTAGTCGCCACCCTGCGCATCGATGCAGCGCAGGCCCGGTTCGGCAGCAATATCACCAATGTAGCTGAGCGGCAATTGCAGCGTCTCGGCCAGCGCCGCAATCGCCGCCGCGTGCTGCGGCGGCGCGGTGAAACACAGTTCGTAGTCATCACCGCCCGATAAAGCGTAGTCTAGCGCCGACGGGTGACCGGCAAGCGCCGCCGACAGCGGCAACGACGCCAACCGCACGGTGGCGCCGACGCCACTGCAGCGCAAAATATGACCGAGGTCGGCGGCCAGGCCGTCGGAAATATCAATCGCCGCCGAGGCAATACCCCGCAGCGCCTGACCCAGCGCCAGGCGCGGCTCGGGCTGGTGGTAGCGCCGCAGCCACTGCTGCTGATCGGCATCGGGCTCATTAACATCCAGCACCGCTAGCGCGGCCCGGGCATCGCCCAGGGTGCCGGACACATAGATGCGATCGCCAAGCTTGGCACCGCTGCGCAGCAGCGCCGCGCCGCGCGGCGCTACGCCCATAACCTGCAAGGTGATACACAGCGGCCCGCGAGTGGTGTCGCCACCGGCCAGCGCCATGCCATAGCGGGCAGCCTCGGCGGCCAAGGTGG
>JBFKEA010000086.1:0-9367 GCA_041619375.1 Spongiibacter sp.
GTCCTGGCGAAGCTGCTTGATATCCAACATTATATAAAATCTCCAAGCCTTTGATATATTTGATTATCTTGTTGCAATAATTCCCAGCCAGCAGGCCAGAACACATGTTATAAGCGTAGTGAACATATAGCCCAGCGCCAGCAGCGGCCTGCCCGCTTCGAGCATGGCGACGGACTCCAGCGAAAACGTTGAGAAGGTGGTGAAAGCGCCGAAAAACCCGACCATGAGTACATAGCGCCAATCGCTGTGAAGGCTGCCACGCTCGGTGATCAGCACATACACCACGCCGATCAGCGCCGAGCCGGTGACGTTGACCGCAAAGGTGGCTACCGGCCAGTGACTGGGCGGCACAACGAGTTGGCAGAACCTCGCCACGCCGTAGCGGCTAAGGGCACCACTGGCACCGCCCAATGCGATCAAAAGGTATTGCAGCACGCGCTTTCCTTGTTGGCTAAAGCAGGCATTTTACCAAGATGTGTGCTCAGGAATAGCGTTTATGCGGGCTTTGCGCATCGAGCTGGCGTAAATAACGCATTTTTTCTGCGATTTTCTTTTCCAGCCCCCGCTCCACAGGGTGGTAGAACTGCTCATCGACCAGCGCCTCGGGCAAATAGCTCTCCCCGGCCGCATAGGCATCCGGCTCATCGTGGGCGTAGCGGTAGCCCTGACCGAAACCCTGAGCCCCCATCATTTTAGTTGGCGCATTGCGCAGGTGCATGGGCACCTCGTAACTGGGGTCGCTGGTGATGCGCCGGCGCAAGGCATTGAAGGCGCTGTACACCGCGTTGCTCTTGGGCGCCGCTGCTAAATAGGTCACCGCCTGCGCCAGTGCCAGTTCACCTTCCGGGCTACCTAATCGCTCCTGCACATCCCAGGCGTCAAGGCAGATGCGCAGCGCCCTGGGATCGGCATTGCCAATATCTTCACTGGCCATTCGCACCAGACGGCGAGCGATGTATACCGGGTCACAGCCGCCGTCAATCATGCGCAGCAGCCAGTACAGGGCGCCATCGGGGGAGCTGCCGCGCACCGACTTATGCAGCGCCGAAATTTGCTCATAGAACAGATCACCGCCCTTGTCGAATCGGCGCGGTTGGTGGCTCGTTGCCTGGGCGATCGCCTCGGCATCCAACTCGCGATCCGCGCTATGATCTCTGGCCAAATCCATGGCCAACTCCAGCAAATTGAGCGCGCGACGCGCATCGCCGTCGGCCTGCAGGGCCAAGTCCTCCAGCAGTGCCGCCTCGCAGCGCCAGCCTTCGGCATCGCAGGCCTGCTGTAAAATCTCCAGTAAACTCTGACTATCCAGCGAGCGCAGTGGGTAGACCCGCGCTCGCGACAGCAGGGCGTTGTTAATTTCGAAGCTGGGATTTTCAGTGGTCGCGCCGACGAAAATCAATGTGCCGTCTTCAACATAGGGCAAAAACGCATCTTGCTGAGCCTTGTTAAAGCGGTGAACCTCATCGATAAATAAGATGGTGCGGCGACCGTAGCGCTGCTCCTGCTGCGCCTGCTCAACGGCTTTGCGAATATCTTTCACGCCGGCCAGCACCGCCGATACACTAATAAAATGCGCGTCGCTGTGCAGGGCAATCAGTCGCGCGAGCGTTGTCTTGCCAACCCCCGGCGGCCCCCAAAAGATCATTGAATGCAACTGGCCCGAATCCAGTGCTTTACGCAATGCCTGGCCCTCGGCCAGCAAGTGCCGCTGGCCGCGGTAATCCGTGAGTGTCTGCGGGCGCATGCGCGCCGCCAGAGGGGCTTGCGGGGCGCTCATTGCACCGCGCTGGCATCGTTATAGCGAAACAGCTCTGCAGCCAGGGGCTTGTTATAACGGGCGTTGCTAAAACGAATTTCAGTGCGCTGCTCGAGATTGTCGCGCATTGCCATGCCAATCAACTTTCCCTGGCGAAAGCGCAGTGTCATTTCGCTAAACATGCCGGGCTGCTTGGGGCTGAGCACAAACTCCCGCAGCCCAGCGCTTTTGTGAAAGACGACATCAAACTGACTTTCCAGCTGTTCCATGCTGGCGCCAATAATCATTGCCGGTGCCTGGGAAAGTTCGGTGCTAAATGGCTCGCTGTTGAGCTGCTCCAATTCCGCGTCGTAACGCCACAGTGTCACGCCATCGCTTATCAATTGATAGTGAAAGGGCTCACGGCTCTCCCAGCGCAATTTATTAGGCCGCTGCAGTGCAATATCACCGCGGCTTTGCTGCAAGAGGTTGCCCTCCTCGTCGCGAACATCCTGCTCAAAATCGGCCTGCAAAGTCTTCAGTGACGACAAATGCAGGTGCAGCTGGGCGATATCCCCGGCCTGCGCCGGCACTGCGACAAAACATGCAACAAAAAAAGAAATCAGTAAATTTTTACGCATTGTAGTCCCTATTCAACCGGTGGCGGCGCGATCACTTCGCGGCTGCCATTACTGGCCATTTCTGACACCACGCCGGCAGATTCCATAGTTTCGATGAGTCTCGCGGCGCGGTTATAACCAATGCGCAACTTGCGCTGCACCGACGAAATTGACGCCCGCCGGCTCTGCGTGACAAAGCGCACCGCCTCGTCGTAAAGCGCGTCAGCCTCGCCATCTACATCTCCACCTTCGGCCGACATACCGGGCATGGCATCGCTGCTGCTGCCTTCTTCCAATAGACCATCAATATACTGGGGCTCTCCGCGCTGCTTCCAATCAGCAACCACGCGGTGCACCTCCTCATCACTGCAAAAGGCGCCGTGTACCCGCACCGGCAAGCCCGAACCCGGCGGCAGGTAAAGCATATCGCCGTGACCCAGCAACTGTTCAGCGCCGCCCTGGTCCAAAATGGTGCGAGAATCGATTTTTGATGACACCTGGAAGGCGATGCGCGTCGGCACGTTAGCCTTAATCAGGCCGGTAATGACATCAACCGAAGGACGCTGCGTAGCAAGAATCAAATGAATACCCGCGGCGCGGGCCTTTTGCGCAATACGGGCGATCAACTCTTCCACTTTTTTGCCGACGATCATCATCATGTCGGCAAACTCATCGATCACTACCACAATGGCTGGCAGCGCCTCCAGTTCCGGCGCTAGGGCCTCCTCAAGGCCCGGCTGGTAGTTCTCTTCGGGCACAAAAAGTGGATCTTTTATCGGATTACCGGACTGTTTGGCCTCATTGACCTTGCGATTAAAGCCCGCCAAATTTCGCACCCCCATCGCCGACATCAGCTTATAGCGACGCTCCATTTCGGCCACACACCAACGCAGACCGTTGGCGGCATCCTTCATATCGGTAATAACAGGCGTAAGTAGGTGGGGAATGCCGTCGTACACCGACAGCTCTAGCATTTTGGGGTCGACCAGTAGCAGGCGGACCTCTTCCGGCGTCGACTTGTAAAGCAGGCTGAGCAGCATGGCATTGACGCCCACTGACTTACCCGAACCGGTAGTACCCGCCACCAGCAAATGCGGCATTTTCGCCAAATCTGCGCAAACCGGCTCACCGGAGATATCGTGGCCCAGCGCTAGGGTCAGCGCCGACTTGGACGCCTCGAAGGCCTGCGATGACAACACCTCGCGGAAATTTACAATCTCGCGATCTTCGTTGGGAATCTCGATGCCAACATAAGGCTTGCCCGGAATAACCTCCACCACGCGCACACTTATAACTGCAAGTGATCTCGCAAGATCCTTAACCAAGTTACTAATTTTGCTAACCTTTACCCCCGCATCCGGCTCCAGCTCGAAGCGCGTTATCACCGGCCCGGGGAACACTGCCACGACCTTGGCTGACACGCCAAAATCGAGCAATTTGATCTCCAATAACCTCGACATGGCCTCCAGTGTTTCTGGCGAAAAGCCTTTGTCCGGGTGGCGTTCCGCCGGGTCAAGCAGGGCCAGGGAGGGCAACGTACCGCTGACTACACCATCGAATAAGGACGCCTGACGCTCCTTTTCTACTCTCGCCGATTTTTTGGCGGGTTTAGCAGGCGGGGTGATTTCCGGGGCAACGCGAGTTTTGTGAATTTCGGTTTTCTTGGCCACCGACTCCTTGCGTTGCTGCTGGGCTTGCTTACTGGCTAAGCGCTCGGCGCGCTGCTGCTGAAACTGGTAGTAGCGGTCGCGGACGCGATCAATAAGGGCAAGCGTTACTGCGCCAATTCTGTCGACCAGCTTTAACCACGACAGATCGGTGAAGATCGTCATGCCAAACAATAGGATTGCTAATAGTAATAAATGGCTTCCGAAGCGACTAAAAGAGGCCACCGTAGCATGGCCAATGGCGTCGCCCAGCACTCCGCCAGCACCAAATGGTAAGCCACTGAGCCCGGTGTCCTCGGTCGCCGCCAAGCCGGTACTGGCGATCATGACAAGGACAAAACCAACACAACGCAGGGCGAAAAGCAGCGAATCAAAACCCTCCGGGTGCAGGCGGTCTCGGAATAACTTGGTGGCACGAAATGCCAGCATCGCGGGGAACAAATAGGCCATATAGCCAAACACTGCATAGAAGACGTCGGCCAACCAGGCGCCAACCGGACCGCCGGCATTTGCCACACCATTGCCGCTGCCGGTGCGCGACCAACCGGGGTCGGCAGGGCTGTAACTAAGCAGCGACACAAAAATATAGACACAGATGGCAACAAGGCCAATCAACAGGCCTTCTCGTAAACGCAGCTGCAGAGTATCGCGGCCGTGACGGCTATCGCTATTGCTTGCCTTCGTGGTTTTTGCCAAGGGAGATCGACGTCCTTTGAGTTTGCGTAGCAGTATTGCCACGCGGCACATGCAGTATTGAAACCGCGAAAATTGGCCCAATATTAGCACTTCAATCAGGCACTTGTCGCTGTACCTGCTTTTGCCGGCGCAGCGGAATTCCCCTATGATAGGCGCCTGTTATCAGTCACCCGGGATTGTACAAAGTTCAATCCCCCATCACGGAATTCTATCTTCATGAGCGACAGTCAGCACCACCGTTTGATCATCCTCGGTTCCGGCCCTGCGGGCTATACCGCCGCCGTATATGCCGCCCGCGCCAATTTGAACCCGGTCGTTATCACTGGCATGCAGCAAGGCGGCCAGTTAACCACTACCACTGACGTTGACAACTGGCCCGGCGACCAAAATGGCGTGCAGGGCCCCGAGCTGATGATGCGCATGCAGCAACACGCCGAGCGCTTTGACACCGAGGTGATTTTTGATCACATCGACAGCGTTGACCTGACGCAGCGCCCCTTCACTTTGAAAGGCAGCAACACCTACACCTGCGACGCACTGATTATCGCCACAGGCGCCTCGGCTCAGTACCTCGGCCTGCCCTCTGAAGAAGCCTTTATGGGCAAAGGTGTATCCGCTTGCGCTACCTGCGACGGTTTTTTCTACCGTGGTAAGAAAGTCGCGGTTATTGGCGGCGGCAATACCGCAGTAGAAGAAGCGCTTTACCTTTCCAATATCGCCGCTGAAGTGACCTTGGTTCACCGCCGCGACGCCCTGCGCTCGGAAAAGATTCTGCAGGACAAACTGCTCGAGCGCGCCGAAAACGGCAATATCAACATCCTTTGGAACCACACCCTAGACGAAGTGTTAGGTGATGATTCAGGTGTAACCGGGCTGCGCCTAGCCAGCACACAGGATGACAGCACTCAGGAAATCGACGTCGCGGGCGTCTTTATCGCCATTGGCCACAAACCCAACACCGGCATTTTTGAAGGCCAGCTGGAAATGCACAACGGCTACCTCAAAATCACCAGTGGCACCGAGGGAAATGCGACGCAAACCAGCATTGACGGCGTATTCGCCGCCGGCGATGTGGCCGATCACATCTACCGGCAAGCAGTCACCTCGGCTGGCTTTGGTTGCATGGCCGCGCTGGACGCCGAGCGATACCTCGACGACTTGGTCTAAGCGGGGGAGCGCAGCCGCATGGCGAATATTCCCTGGCTGGATGCCAAAGAGCTGCGCTTTCCCGATATTGATTCGGCATTAGACGACCCCAATGGCTTGCTTGCGGTGGGTGGCGATCTGTCCCCAGAGCGCCTACTGCAAGCCTATCGGCGGGGCATTTTCCCCTGGTATGAAACGCCCCAGCCGATACTGTGGTGGTCACCACAGCCACGCGCGGTGCTGTTCCCCCAGAGTCTTCATATCAGCCGCAGCTTGACAAAGCAGCTGCGACGCAACGATTTCCAGCTCAGCGCTGATCAATGCTTTTCCGACGTATTGGACGCCTGCGCCGAGCTGAGCCCCAAACGTCCTGGCACCTGGATTACCGATGATATGCGAAGCGCTTACAACCGCCTGCATACTTTGGGCTGGGCGCACTCCATTGAAGTCTGGCAACACAATGAACTTATCGGCGGTCTCTACGGCCTAGCCCTAGGGCGGGTATTTTTTGGCGAGTCGATGTTCAGCCGGCGGCCGAGCGGCTCCAAAATCGCGCTAGTTGCACTGTGCGCGCAACTACGACAATGGGGGTTTGAACTTATCGACTGTCAGGTCGGCAATGACTATCTTTACAGCATGGGCGCAGAAAATTTGCCCCGCCAACAGTTTAAAGAATTGCTGGCCGAACACGCCCTTATCCGCGAGGCCGATGCCGGCCGCTGGACACTCAGTGATACGATAGTTGGCAGCCTGATATGAATGACGAACAGCGCGTCAAGCTCTATTCCACAGCGCCCCACCCCTGTAGTTATTTCAGCGACCGCGAGGCGCAAACACTGTTTCTCGACCCCGGCGTCGATGTCAGCGCGACCCTGTACACCCAGCTCTCTCAAGCGGGCTTTCGACGTAGCGGCAGTCACTACTACCGCCCCAACTGTGAAGCCTGCAAAGAGTGTATTCCCTGCCGGGTTCCAGTGCAGGATTTTAGCTTCAGCCGCAATCAACGCCGGCTATTATCGCGCAACAGCGATTTACAGCTGCGCTGGCAAACACAAGTCGCTGACGATGCCTACGGCTTGTACGCCAGTTATATCAACCAACGGCATCGCGACGGTGACATGTACCCGCCCTCCCGCCAACAATTCGACAGTTTTATCGGCGACCATCGTGACGACAGCTTGTTTTTGCATTTTTATTTGGGTGAAAAATTACTTGCCGTCGCACTGTGCGATCAGATGGGTGACGGTCTGTCAGCCATCTATACCTTCTACGACCCGCTAGAGCAGCGCCGCAGCCTTGGCAAGCTGGCGGTGTTGCGACTGGTAGAGGCCTGTAAGCAACGCCAATTACCCTATCTTTACTTAGGATATTGGATCCGCGATTGCCAAAAAATGCGCTACAAGATTGATTATCGACCGCTTGAGCTGCTGATGGCCCAACGCTGGGTTAGGCTAAATTGATGACAAATTGCCTAATCCCGCCAATTAGGGCAAAATGCGCGCAGTTTTTTCGGGTCTCTCTCGACCCAGATTCCACCTTCAACCATATCTGAGGATTGCTGCCGAATGGCGAAAGAAGACCAGATTGAAATGGAAGGCGAGGTGATCGACACCCTGCCGAATACCACGTTCCGCGTTAAGCTGGAAAACGGCCACGTTGTGACCGCTCATATTTCAGGAAAAATGCGTAAGCACTACATCCGCATACTGACCGGCGACAAAGTCAAAGTTGAGTTGACCCCTTACGACTTGACCAAGGGCCGCATCACCTTCCGCGGCCGCTGATCTCTCAAGGTCACTACGGAGACCTTATCAGGTCTCCGTTTCCACCTCTCTGACGGCCTCTGCCTGCATAGACAGCTTATCAGCGCCCTTATCAACGCTGATGTGTACCGTGCCGCCTATACCTTCGAGCGCCCCAAACAGCACCATTTCAGCCAGCGGCTTTTTGATATGCTCCTGGATAGTCCTCGCCATTGGGCGAGCCCCCATGTTTTTGTCGTAGCCTTTAGCCACCAACCAGCGGCGAGCCTCGTCGTCGATCTGCAGCACCACCTTCTTATCGTCGAGCTGGGCCTGCAGTTCTACCAAGAATTTATCGACGACAGTCAGCACCACCTCTTCGGGTAGCGGCGCAAAATTAATCACGCAGTCCAGCCGATTGCGAAACTCGGGGGTAAACAGCCGATTGATCGCCTCGCCCGCATCGGTATTGTGGTCTTGCTCAGTAAAGCCGATAGAACGTCGGCTGATACTTTCGGCCCCGGCGTTTGTAGTCATTACCAAAATCACATTGCGGAAATCCGCCTTGCGACCGTTATTGTCCGTCAACACGCCGTGATCCATTACCTGCAACAGCAGGTTAAACAGATCCGGGTGCGCCTTTTCTATTTCATCGAGCAGCACTACCGAATGCGGGTGCTTGGTAACCGCATCCGTGAGCAGGCCACCCTGATCGAAGCCGACATAGCCAGGGGGGGCGCCGATCAAGCGCGAAACCGTATGCCGCTCCATATACTCCGACATATCGAAGCGCACCAGCTCCAAGCCCATAATCTTGGCCAGCTGACGGCAAACCTCGGTTTTTCCGACACCGGTTGGCCCGGCGAGCAAAAAAGAGCCTATCGGCTTGTCACCGGACTTAAGCCCGGCGCGCGCCAGCTTAATCGAGGCACTCAGTTCGGTAATGGCCTGATCTTGTCCAAACACCACCATTTTGAGGTTGTCTTCGAGCTTGGCCAGCGAGGCCTTGTCATCAGAGGACACGCTTTTCGGCGGTATGCGCGCAATTTTAGCGACGATAGCCTCGATTTCAGCAATATCAATCATCTCAACACGCTCCTGCTTGGGGCGCAGGCGCTGATAGGCACCGGCCTCGTCAATGACGTCGATGGCCTTATCGGGCAAAAATCGGTCATTGATATAACGCGCGGACAGTTCCGCCGCTGTGCGCAATGCCGCGTCGCTATACTTGAGTTCGTGATGCCCCTCGAAACGAGACTTCAATCCCTTAAGGATATAGAAGGTGTCTTCGACGCTGGGCTCACCGACGTCGACTTTCTGAAAACGGCGGCTTAGCGCGCGATCTTTTTCGAAAATACCGCGGTATTCCTGGAAGGTTGTAGAGCCAATGCAGCGCATTTGGCCGCTGCTCAGCAGAGGCTTCAACAGATTAGAGGCATCCATCACCCCGCCTGAAGCCGCACCGGCGCCGATAATGGTGTGGATTTCATCGATAAACAAAATGGCACCATCGCGCTTTTTAAGGTCGGCAAGCAGGCCCTTGAGGCGCTTCTCGAAATCACCGCGATATTTTGTACCCGCGAGTAAGGCCCCCATATCCAGCGAATACACCACACTATCGATCAGTACGTCGGGTACCTCGCCATCGACAATACGCTTAGCCAGGCCCTCGGCAATGGCGGTTTTACCAACTCCCGATTCGCCCACTAGCAGAGGATTATTTTTGCGGCGACGACTGAGAATTTGCGCCACTCTTTCCAC
>JBFKEA010000087.1:0-9332 GCA_041619375.1 Spongiibacter sp.
ACGATTTGCAACTGACGGAGTTCGATCGCGCCCGTGTGCCGGCGGCGCTCTACGCAGAGCGCGCCGGGCTTGAATACAGCATTAGCTACGAGCAGCACGCCGACGGCGAGGTCATTCTCGATTTTATCGAGCGTCCTGCTGCGGAGCACGCCAGCCGTGACTTTGAGCTGGAGTTGAACAACCGCGGCAGCCGTTTTTTGGGCCGGTATTTTGCGCGACTGGGCGCCGTCCAGCGCTTTGGCACTGGCGCGGAGTTGCGCGCCGGCTATCAAACGGTGATTAGCGACTGGGGTGAAACCGGTGACGGCGACGATTATCAGCAGCTGGACCTGTCGCTGGATCAGCCGTTTCGCTTCGGATTGTACGGTGTCGAGCTGTCGCATACCGTTTATGAGCGCAGCCCCGAGGTGCAGGTGACGTCGAGCGGCGGCGGCTTGTGCCTGCCGCCGCTGGTCAGCTGTCCGCCGTCAAGCTCGGTGACGACGCTGGCACTGGAGGCGGAAATCCAGCAGGCCAGCCTGCGCGGTGAGCAATTGCTGTACAGCAATCCATTGCGGCGCTTGAATCTGTTTGAGCGCCTGTCTTATGTGGATTCGCGCATTGAGCCGCAGGGTGGTGGTGAGGCGCTGCTCGATGAGCGCTACGCGGTGCTGCAGCTGGGGCTGCGCTATACGCTGCGCGAAAAACTGTGGGCTCGGCCGGCCTTTGCACGTCTAGAGCTGGCGGCGGACCTGGGCCTGAGTGACGATGATGGCAGCTTTGCCACCGAGTCGGTGCGCGGGGTGGCGATTGGCCGCCGCAGCGCCGAGTTTGTGGCGTTAAAGCCCAAGGCGGCGCTGAATTTGGCGCTGGGCAAGCGCAGTGAGCTGCGCGCCTCGCTGCAGGGACAGTGGGCCAATGGCGTGCAGTTGCCCCAGCAGCAGCAGTGGGTGCTGGGCGGCGGCAGCAGTCTGGCGGCCTGGTTGCCGGGCACATTGATTGGCGACGATGGCGTGCTGACCAATGTGGCGCTGCAGCAGCGCTATCGCTGGCGCGGCCTGAGCATCAAGCCCGCGCTCTTTTTGGAATACGGCGCGGCGCGTTTTAACGACAGCGACGATGAGCTGGGCGACTGGCAGAGTCTGGCCGATATTGGATTGGGGCTGAGCGTCGATAGTGAGAGCGGGCTGCATATGCAACTGGCCGCGGCGGCGCCGCTGTTGGAAGAGGTTGCCGACACAGGGCGGCTGGGGCGCCAGCAGGTCGACTTTTTCTGGACCTTGCGCTGGCAGTTGTAACTGGCTTAGCGCTGGCGATTGAGGCTGTCCAACAGCCGGTTTAATTGTTCGCGCTGCTCGTCGTCCAGCGGCGCCAACCACTGGCGCTGCAATTTGCACAGCCGCTGCATGGCGGTGTTGGCCAGTTGGCCGCCGGCTTCGCTGAGCTGCACCAGTTGGCTGCGGCCGTCTTCGGGATTGGCGGGGCGGGTGACCAGTCCGGCGCTTTCCAGCCTCTTAAGCAATTTGCTCAGCCCGCCGCTGCTCATAAGGAGCGCTTGGCACAGTGCGCCGGGGGTCACGCAATGCGGTGCCGGCTGGCGCTGAAGGGCGGCGAGTACATCGAACTCGGCGGGCAGCAGCGACAGGTCTTGGAGCTGCTCGCTGCTCAGCCGCAGGAAGTCGTCGGCGGCGCGCAGCAACTGCAATACGGCCGGCTGGCTGTTGCGATAGGCCAGCGGCCAGTGTTGGCGTTGCTGCTCGCGCAGCTCGGCAATGCTGATGCGCCGATCGTCCAAGGTGAAGTCTCCAGAGGTGTGCGGTTAGCGGGATATTATCTTGCTGGAAAGATAGTTTCCAGTTATTATCTTTCTGGAAAGCTATTTGGAGCCTCGATGAATTCCCGCGCCTTCTCCCTGCCCATGACCTTCCTGCTGGCCTCGGTGTTTGCCATGTCGCCGCTGGCTATCGATCTTTATCTGCCGACCATTCCTGCGATCGCGCGGGATTTTGGCGTGCCCGTGCAGCAGTTGGCGGTTACCGTCAGCCTGTATATTTTGGGGCTCAGCCTCGGCCAATTTTTCGGCGGCCCGCTCAGTGACTACTGGGGTCGACGACCGGTGCTGTTCAGCGGTTTGGCAGTGTTTTTTACCGCCAGCCTGGTGCTGGCGACGGCCCGCAGCCTCGAGGTTTTCTGGCTGGCGCGGGTGTTGCAGGCGGTGGGCGGGGGATTTGCTTCGGTGGTGGTGCCGGCGATTATTCGCGACCACACCGAGGGTCAGGCGACGGCCAAGCTATTTGCGCTGATCGCCTTGATTACCATTTTTGCGCCGGCTGTTGCGCCGGCGCTGGGTACCCTGCTGTACACCCTGAGTGGTTGGCGGGCGGTTTTTGTAGCACTGGCCGGCTATGCCGCGCTGGTGCTGCTGGCCACCTGGCGCTTTTTGCATGTGCCCGAGCGCGCTTCGCCGCCGGGGCCAGCGCAGAGCTTGTTGCAGCGCTACCGCTATGTGCTGCGCCACCGGGTTGCGATGCGCTACCTGCTGGCACAGGGGCTGACCTTTGCGGTCATGATGACCTTTCTGGTCAATTCCTCGGTGGTGTATATCGAGCATTACGGCCAGAGCGAAACGGTGTTTTCGGTGCTGTTTGCCGCCAACATTATTACCCTGGCGATCGCCAACCGGATCAATAATTTTCTGCTGAATACGGTGCCGGCAGCGGCGATACTCTATGCGGCAGTGATTCTGCAAACCCTCGCCTGCGCGGCGCTGCTGATCGCCACGCCATTCAATCCACCGCTGTGGCTGGCCGTGGTGTTGATTGTCCTCAGCGTTGGTGCACTGGGCGGGGTGATGGGAAATTCTCAGGCCTGTTGCCTGCATTTTTTTCCGCAGCATAGCGGTATCGCCTCGGCGCTGCTGGGTAGTGCCCAGTACTTAATCGCCGCGCTGATCAGTGCGCTGTCCACGCGCTTTGTCAGCGAGCAGCTGTGGCCGATGACGGTGACCATGGCACTGTGCGCGTTGCTGGCCCTGCTGATTTTGCCGCGGCCGGGCCGCTATGCCCGGCAAGTGGAGCTGGAATTGCGTCGCGTCTGATCAGCTGGCGCGGCACAGCTCGAGCCAGCGGATAATGCCCTCACTGCGGTATTTCTGCCGGTGTAAGATAAAGTAAAAGTGGCGGCGCAGATCGCGGCTGGGTGTCGGCAGGGCGACGACGCGGCCGCTGTCGATGGCGGCCTTTAATGAAACCCGCGACAGGCAGCCGATGCCCAGACCATTTTCGACGGCGCGTTTGATGGCCTCGGTGTGTTGCAACTCCAAGCGGATATTCATTTTGGGCAGCAGTTCATGCATTGCCCGGTCGAAGGCCTGGCGGGTGCCCGAGCCGGGCTCGCGGAGTATCCACTGGGCCTGCACCAGCTCCTCGTCGCTGAGTTCGGCTTTGCCGGCCAGGGGGTGGCTGGGGCTGCAGAAAACCTGCAATTCGTCGTCCCGCCACTTGCTCACTTCCAGATCGGGGTGTTGCAGTTCACCTTCAATTAGCCCCATGTCCAAGTTGAAGTTCAGCACCTGCTGGCTAATGGCCTCGGTATTGGCGACATGCAATTTTACGCTGGCACTTGGATAGCGCTGGATAAAATCCGCCATGATGTCCACCGCGAGATAATTGCCGATTGTCAGGGTGGCGCCGACTTTCAGTTCACCAATTCGGTCGTGCTGACGCAGGGCCTGCTCCAGTGCCTGGGCCTGATCGAGCAGGGCCTCGGCTTGGGGGCGCAGGGCGCGGCCCAGTTCATTGATTTGCAGGCGTTTACCAATGCGGTCAAACAGCTGAATGGAAAATTGTTTTTCGAGGTCTTTGAGGGCGCTGGAGGCGGCCGATTGGGACATCGACAGCTGTTCGGCGGCGCGGGTAATGTTCTCGGTGTGGGCGGCGGCCAGAAACACTTCGAGTTGCCTGAGGGTGTAGTGCATATCAGTTCTGCCGATTATTTAAATTCGAATAAGTTGTTTTGCCGATATGATAGATGCCCCGTACAGTGACTGCAAATGGAAAGCGAATGCCGCTGGTGCGGCAACAGGAGGCGGTCATGAGCAATATTATTTCCGAACGGGTACTGAGCGTTCACCACTGGAACGACACGCTGTTCAGTTTTAAAACCAGTCGCGACCCCTCATTCCGGTTTAAAAACGGCCATTTCACCATGATTGGCTTGCAGGGCGAAGGGCGGCCACTGATGCGCGCCTACAGTATTGTCAGCGCCAACTACGAGGAGCAGCTGGAGTTTTTCAGTATTAAAGTGGCGGATGGCCCGTTGACGTCACGATTGCAGAAAATCCGCGTCGGCGACGAGATTTTAATTAGTCGCAAGCCCACCGGTACCTTGATTGCCGACAATTTGCTGCCCGGGCGCAATCTGTATCTGCTGGCCACTGGTACCGGGTTGGCACCGTTTATGAGCATCATCAAGGACCCGGAAATCTACGAGCAGTACGACAAGGTGATTCTCACCCACGGGGTGCGCTACCAGAGCGAGTTGGCCTACCAGCAGTTTATTCGCGAGCAGCTGCCGCGCGATGAATATTTTGGCGAGGTCGTGCGCGACAAGTTGATTTACTACCCAACGGTGACTCGCGAGCACTACGACACTACCGGGCGGCTGACCGATTTAATTCGCAGTGGCAAATTGATGGCAGATATCGGCTTGCCGGCCCTCAATGTCGAGCGTGACCGCTTTATGTTGTGCGGTAGCCCGGCGATGCTGAAAGACAGCTGCCAGTTGCTGGACGAACTGGGCTTTCGCGAGACCCGGGCCGGGGTCTACGGCCACTACGTCATTGAGCGCGCCTTTGTTGAGCATTGAACGTTGAACACTAAGCGTCTAGCACTGGCCGCTGGCGTTTTGCCGAAAGCGCGTCAGTGCTTGCTCATTGTATTTTTATCGTCGCTGCCAGTGGAGTCCTAGCGCTGCTCTTGCTAAGTTAAGACTCTTAATTCCAGTAAGATAGCGGCGTATGTTTAAGAAACTTCTTCTGTCACTTGCCGCGCTCGTCGCCCTGGCGATCGCGCTGTTTAAATTTACCGCCCTGCCCGAGCCCTTGGCGGCGGATTCGGCGGCGGCCAAGTGGCTGGCGACGGGGCCGCAGGCGGTCAACTATTTTGATGTTACGCTCATCGATCGCAGCCGCCCGACGCAGGCCAATGGCGAGTTTGCCGGCAGTCAGCAGCGCGAGCTGAAAACGCGGATTTGGCTGCCCGAACCTATGCATGGTCGCGCGCCACTGGTGGTCTATAGCCACGGCTTTATGTCGAATCGCAATGGCGGCAGTTATCTGGCAGAGCACCTGGCCAGTCAGGGCTATATTGTTGCGGCAATGGATTACCCGCTGACCCACTTCGACGCCCCCGGTGGGCCACTGGTAAAGGATGTAGTGAATCAGCCGGGCGATATCAGTTTTTTACTTGATCAGTTGCTCAGTTGGAACGCCGAACAGGGCAACCAGTTTTATCAGCATATCGACGAGACACGCATCGCCGCCATTGGCCTGTCGCTGGGCGGCATGACCTCGACGATGGTGGCCTATCACCCGCGACTCCACGATCCGCGTATTGCCGCGGCGGTGTCGATTGCCGGCCCCAGCTATATGTTTGCCCCGGCCTTTTTTCACCATCGTCAATTGCCGTTTATGATGATTGCCTCGCCAATTGACCCGATGATTAGCTACGACGACAACGCCGCGGATATCCCTGAGCGGGTGCCGGGGGCGGTGTTACTGACCGTTGACGGCGCCTCGCACACCGGCTTCGCCAGCGTGGCGAGTGCCCTGCGCTGGCTGGAAAACCCCGACAGCCTCGGCTGCAATCAAGTGACCGAGGGCCTGGAGAAGACCGAGGACGAGGACTGGAGCGAAGAGTTGGGCAGCGCCGACGAGGGGCTGATTTTTGGTGTGCAGCCGGAGCTGTGTACGCAAATGCCGCTGCCGCCGGCGATGAATCCGATCCACCAGCATTGGCTCAATACGGTGGCGGTCTACGCCTTTTTGGAGTCAACGTTTGCGCTGGGCGAGCAGCAGCGCCGCGATGCCGAGGCGTTTTTGCTGGAGCGACTGCCGGCTGAGCAAGACGATATCAGCGTGCGCGGAGGTCGGGCGCCGTAAATGCGCTGCGCGGTGGGCGGTAATCATGTGCGGCAACGCTGCCGCTGGACCGGTGGGCGGCGGCTGGCGCTGACGCTGGCCACGGTGGTGCTGGCCGGGCCGCTGTGGGCGCAGGAGGAGATGCCGGCGCCAGTCGAGTTTTTGCCAGATAGTCGCGCCGAGCAAGTTGCGCCGTCGCCGTCACTGTTGCGCGCTGAGCAAATACAGGCGGCGCGTATTGACAGTTATCCGCGCAGCGGGCCAGACGCGGTTGCCGGGGTCGGCGATTGGTGGTTGAGCAATGGCCAGCTGTGTGCGGTGGTCAGTGACGTTGAGCACGACGCCGGCATTGTCAGTGGCGGCGGGAGTTTGGTCGATATCGGCTATTGCGACCGCGACGACGATCAGTGGAGCTATGCCAATTTTCTCACCGGCTTGAGTAAAGATAGCGCGATCCCCGTGCAGCGTGTCACCGCTGAATTAGGCGATGGCAGCGCGCAGATAGTGACCCTGGGGCAGCGCGATGGTTTGCGGCAAATTGTGCGCTACCGCTTGCAGGAGGGCGGCAGCGAGCTGCTAATAGAGGTCGTCGTCAGCCGCTATGCCGACGGGCCGCCACTGCGCTTAAGCGGCCTGTTCACCTTGCACTCACGGCGCGCCCTGTCGCCGTTTAGCCTGTCGACCTACGCCCCTGAGGCCACGCTGGGCTTTGCACAGAAATATATCGACCGTCACAGCACGCTATCGCTGGTCGATGGCTTGATGCCCGCCGATTGGAATATTTTGGTAGGTAGCGCGGCCTATGAGGACGGAGTGAGCTACGGCGTGCAATTGCAGAGCGCCGAACTGGTGATGGCTTCGGGTCGGCGGCGCTCGCTGCCGACCTTTCTTGCGGTGTTTCCCGATTACAGTCTGCACGGCTGGATGAGTCGACCGCTGTGGCTGCAGAGTGAGCGGCTGAATGTGTTGGCGATGCTGCAAAACCAGTTTATGGACCTCGGTGCCAAGGAGCGTTTAGAGGCGACCTTTAAGGTGGTAGTGGGCCAGCGCAGCGATGTCGCCGCGGTGACAGATCAGATTTACAGCGGGCCGTGGCTGCGCGGTTACAGTAGTCACCCGGAGGTCTCCTTCGCCATTGCCGATCGCCACGAGCGGCCGTTGACGCAGGTGCGCCCGGAGGCCGATGGCAGCTTCAGTGTGCGGCTGCCCGATCGTGCGCAGCGGGTGCGGATCAGCGCGTTGACGCCATGGGGGCAGCGGCTGGCGCGCGAACTGGCGGTGGTCGACAATCGCAACGATTCCGGACGCTGGCAGTTCACCCGCAATGGCCAGTTGCAGTTGCCGCGCGGCGCGGCGATGAGTTTGTATTTTTACGGCGTTGACGGCACCCCAGACCCGCAGTTTGGCGACGATCTGCTGGAGTTTTCTGTGGCGGGTAAAGCGCTGCGCAGCGACAACCAGAGCAACCGCGTGGACTTGGCCGGTGTACCGTCTGACCCCAAGCTGCTGGATTTACCTCCCGGTCACTACCGTGTGCTGGTCGGTCGCGGCATTGAATACGATGTCGATGAATACCTGTTTACGGCGGTTGCCGGTGAGCGCAGTCAGTTGCCCATTCGGCCGCCGCGCCGCGCCTGGTACAGCGAAGACTGGCGCAGTGCCGACCTGCATGTACACAGCGCGGCCAGCTTTGACTCCACCTTGCCGTTTACTGAGCGCCTGCGCAGTTTTGCCGCCCAAGGTGCCGAGTTGTTAGTGGCCTCGGAGCATAATCGCATTGTCGATGAGCGCCGCACCGTGGCGGCGATGGGGCTGTCGGAGCAGTTGCAGCTAATTGTTGGCAGTGAGCTGACCGGTATGGCGCATACGGCGGCGGCGCCGTTTACCGTGGGCCACAGCAATGCCTTTCCGCTGCGCGCGCGCCCCCAGGAATATGCCGGCGGGCTGCCCAAGATAGAGGGGCGGGCACTGCGCGAGTTGATCGCCGAGGTGAAAGGTCGCGATCCCGGCGCCTTGTTCCAACTCAATCACCCTCGCTCGGTCTCGCCTATCGACAAAGACCTGGCCTTTTTCGATCATTTGTCGGTGGGTAGGGAGTACGATCGCGAGCAGCCGCTCAACAGCGATGCCAACAAGAGCCTGCTGCGGGTTGATCCAGTCAGTGGCATGCGCGATATCGATTTTGATTTATTGGAAGTGCTCAACGGCAGCGAATTTGAGGCCTACCACGCCTTGCGTGACGACTGGTTTTCCTTGCTCAATCAAGGTGCGCGCCGCGGCGCTACGGGTAACAGTGACTCCCACGGCCGTCGTCAGCCGGTGGCGATACCGCGCAACTATATTCATCTGCCGGAGGCTGGGGCGCTGCCGGTCAGTGAGGCGGCACTGGTGCGGGCGCTGTCGGAGGGGCGCAGTTTTATGACTACCGGGCCGTTTATGGCGCTGACCCTGCGTGAGGGCAAGCAGCACCGCGGCATTGGCGATATGTTTCAAGGCGGGCGCGGTGAGTTGCATGTGCAGTTGCGCGCGGCGCCCTGGGTTGATGTCGACCGCATGACGGTATGGGTTAACGGCCGGGTATACCGCCAGCTGCGCTGTGACGCCAACGACCACAAGGTGGTCGACTTGTTGCTGGAAGAGGATTCCTGGGTGGTGGTGGAAGTGAGTGGCCCGGCCGGTGATTACTACCGCAAGCTATTGCCCGGATTGACGCCACTGGCGTTAAGTAATCCGATATATGTCGACGCCGATGGCGACGGGCAGTGGCGGGCGCCGCTGAACTAGGTCTACTATCTAAGTGTCATACAAACTATCGAGATTAGATGATGTGAATAGTGGCCGATTATTTTGCGCGCCGCTGTGCCATTATCGAGCCAAAGCCTGCAAACCGGCAGGCACTAAAAAGACAGGGGGAGTCATGATTCGAATCCACAAAAGCACGCGACTTATCGCGCTGATGAGTGCCGCACTATTTACCGCAGCCTGTAGTATTGATCCCTACAGCGGCGAAGAGAAGGCCAGTAACACCGCTAAGGGTGCTGGTTGGGGCGCCTTGGGTGGCGCGGTGCTGGGTGCGGCGGTGTCGAGTAAAGATGACCGCAAAAAAGGTGCATTGATCGGCGCCGCGGCTGGCGCGGCGGCCGGTGGTAGCTACGGCTATTATATGGATCGTCAGGAGGCGAAGCTGCGCGCCCGTCTGGAGGGTACTGGGGTG
>JBFKEA010000088.1:0-9220 GCA_041619375.1 Spongiibacter sp.
AGAAAAAATGCGCAAATACGCCATCGCCGTTGACGACTAGCAGCCGCCAAACAGTTCAATCCAATTGCCGTCCGGGTCGCAGATAAAGGCAAAGCCAATAGTCTCGGCAAAGCGGGTGACGTCGACAGCAATGCTAACCCCTGCTGCTATTAGTTGCTTGATCAGGGCGTTCAGGTCATTGACCGCGAAGCTGATATAGCGGTAACCGCAGGCGGCGTGTCCGCCGCCGGGTACACCGTGCTTGGGGTTGTCGTCACCGTAGTTAACCAGCTTGATGATATTGGCGCCGAGGCGGTAGCGGTACATGCTGCCGCCCGGGAAGTCGAGTTGGCTGTCGAAGGGCAGTGATAGTACTTCGCCGTAGAAATGCCGCATGGCAGGCATATTATTGGTGACGACGCCGATTTCCATCGCCTCGCCGAGAATGGGTTTTGTCATAGTGGACCTGTGAGTCTGAGTTTTTATCAGGCTAACAGAATGGCAGGCTGTCGTGGCAGCGTCGTCGCGCAATGCGCCCGGCGGGTATGAACTGCTTAACCGCCGGCCAGTTTTACCGTAAAGCCCCGTTCTTCCATGAGCGTTTTCAGCGCCTGGCGCTGGTCACCCTGAAATTCAAGCTGGCCATCTTTGACCGCGCCGCCGATACTCAGCTTCTGCTTGAGTTCCTTGGCAAGTTTTTTTAGTGCGGCGTCGTCCAGGTTTATGCCCGTTACAATACTTACGCCTTTGCCTTTGCGACCTTTGGTTTCCCGCGAGATGCGCACGATGCCGTCACCGCTACGCGCCGCCCGTTGTGCACTGGCCGCCAGTTCGTTGCAGCGACACTGGGACTGCGGGCTGCCGCAGTCGGGGCAGAGGCGGCCCTGTTCGGTGGAGTAAACAATGCGCGACATAGTTTTCATATCCTCGGCAATTCAACGGATAATGCACGTATAATGCTGCCACGGCACCGGCTTGGCGCCGCAATATACACAGCACAGATTTTTTCAGGAGGCCGCCGCCATGTCTAGCACCGAGCGAGATCAGTTAGTCGAATTGCAGACCCAGCTGGCCTTCCAGGAGGATTTGCTCAGTGCCCTAGACCGGCGGGTGACGGAGCAAGATGCCGAATTGCGTATGCTAAGGCAGCAATTTAAGCAGCTTGCTCAGCTGAGTCGTGAAATGCACAGCGCGATGGCCGACAGGGGAATTTCCGAGCCGGGATTAGCGGCGCAAATAGAAAAACCCCCGCATTATTAAGCAGGCGTTGGCAGCAGGCTTAGTCGATGACGGAGACTTCTTCGGCCTGCGGGCCTTTTTCCCCTTCGCTGAGTACAAATTCAACGACTTGGCCTTCCATTAAGCTGCGACGGCCACGACCTTTGCCGCGAATCGAGCGGAAGTGAACAAAAACATCTTCGCCATTATCTCGGGTAATAAAGCCGTAGCCTTTGCTGACGTTAAACCATTTCACCGTACCGCGTTCGCGCGTGCTGCTCATAGCGTCCAGTGCAGCGGGCAAACGCGGGGATAGGAATGTGGCCACGAGTACAGCAGCAAAGATCACCGCAGCTGGCAGTACTTGCAGGCTGTCGATGCCGAGGCGAGAAAGGGTAAACAGAGTCAGGGCGCTGAGCGCGGCGGCGACGATAATTCTAAGTGTTGACAACATAGTAATAAAAACCAAATTAATTAGCAAAAACAAGAGATTGGAGTAGGCGGCAACGCCGCAAGCGGCGGAGTATAGCACTACCGCTGCAGTTCGTCGCCGCGCAGTGAGTGCAGTTGGAAGCGGCGCATTAGAATGCGGTCGCTCAAGCGGCGCGGCAACTTACTCAAATTGTACAGCAGCTGGTGACCCTTGGCCGCGCCGAGATAGCTGGGGCAGCGCGTTTTTTCGCAGGTGCGGAGTATCTGCTTAGCGACGGTGCCGGCGTCACTGGCGTTCTTTTGTGACAGTCTGGCTCGTTCTGTAATGATCTTTTGCAATGCAGCGTAGGGGCCGCGATTTGACGGGCTGCTGAGTTCAGATTCGGCGCGGTTGGCGAATTTTGACCGAATGGCTCCCGCGCGCACCACCATTACCCTGATGCCAAAGGGTGCAAGCTCCATGCGCAGGGCATCGCTAATTGCATGCAGTGCGGCTTTGCTGGCGCAGTAGCTGCCGGCAAACGGTGTAACCAAACTGGCTGATACACTGCCAATGTTGACGATAGTGCTGCCGTTTACCAGCGATGGCAGGCTTGCCCGCACCAATTCCAGCGGGGCAATGCTGTTGGTCTGAAATTGACGGGCGAGCATTTGCGGACTAATTTCCAGCATAGGGCCCATTTGCCCGTAGCCCGCGTTGTTGATCAATAAATCGATGTGCTTGAATTCCCGCTGAAGCTGTTCGGCGAACCGCTGGATATTCTGGCTGTCGCTGAGATCCAGTGAGCGTTTGTACAAGTGCGGCCCCTGCAAAGCGATGCTTTCTGCCCGCCGCGCGGTGGCGATAACGTGGTAGCCGCGGGCAAGTGCTTGTTCCGCGAGAGCCTCGCCGAGGCCGCTGGAGCAGCCAGTGATCAATGCGAGCCGGTGACGCTCGGGCATAGTGGTATTCCTCATGGTGGATCTGTCGACGGATGCACACAGCAATGGTTAGTGGAATTACGCATTTTTGTGCCGCTGCATCTGGGTGATGATGCGACATATCAGGCGATATTGGCAATGGTGCCGGCAGGCGTAGAAGACACGGGGAGAGTGTATGGCTAATCGCTTGGCCGCAAGTCGCACTGCGGTCGTCGCCGTTGTGCGCGCGCTATTCCTTTTCGGCGTGTTGTCCAATGTTTTTTCTTCTGTCGGCGCGCAAGTAATATTGCCGGCCGAGGCAAATACAGCAAGCGTTTCTGTTCCTACCCTCGATCAACAACGGCGATTTGCCCAAGTGCTGCACAGCGTCGATCAGCGGCTGGACCGCGGGGCGATAGTTTACCGGTTTTTTGAATTACTGCAGTCCTACGAGCTCGGCGCGTTTCAGGCGCTGCAGCAGCGTATTGCCGGTGCCGAGCAGCCGTTGCAGCACTTGGCAGAATTAGGTGCAGACAGCGACGCCGTTGCGGGCCTGCTGTCGCTAGTGCAAGCCTACGCGGGCTATCAGGTCGGCAGTGCTGGCAATGTGCCACTCGACGCCAAACTCGATCACCGCGCGATGAGCGACAGCCTAGCGCGCCTCCATGCACAGAGCGTGCAGCACTTACAACACAATGAGGTGCGCTGGCAGAGAACGTATGCACAGATTACCGCCCTCGTCGTGATCGCCATGTTGCTGGTGGTGGCGTTGGCGGTGCTGGGCTATATGTTGCTGCGCCGTCGTCGCGAGTTAATGTTTGCACAACAGGCGCTGGAACGCGAAGGGGAGCGGCGCGCTGAACTAATGGCAGCGATTCCCGGTGCGGTATTGATCTGTGATGAGCAGGGGCGGGTGGTGTCGGCCAGCGAGTCGGCATCGCAGCTGCTGGGCTATCGCCATAAGGCCTTGTTACAGCGCCCTATGCAGCAATTGGTAGCACCGCAGTTTGCCCATCAATATGAGCTGATCTGCGATGGTGCGCAGCGCAATAATGGCTTTAAAGGTCATGAGCTGATGATGCTGAGTCACTCGGGTAGTGAAGTCGCGGTAGAGATTTATTCTGGCTGCTACGAGGACCCAGATGCAGGTCGGCGGCTGATACTGCTGGTGCGCGATGTCGGTGACCAGTACTTGATGTACGAGCAGAGTCAACATTGTCAGCAACGTTTTGATTTGGCGGTGATGGCCTCCCGCGATGGCATCTGGGACTGGGATATGGTGTCCGGAGATCTGTATTTGAGCCCCGCGTGGCTAAAGATCGTCGGACTGGGGAAAACACCAGAGCGCGATGGCTTGCGCGCCCTGCTCAGCTGCGTGCCAGAGGAAGAACAATCCGAGCTGCGCCCTTTACTTGTTAAATTCTTGAAAAGTGATGAGCAACTATTCAATTGTGAGCACCACTTGCGCAATCGCGAGGGGCTGCTCATTGATGTGAGCTTGCAGGCCGCAGCGCAACGCGATGCCAGCGGCAGAGTCACGCGCTTGGTCGGCGTGCACTGCGATATCAGTGTGGCAAAGCAGATGGAACGCCAGTTACTGGCAGATAAGCAAGCCTTGGAAGACCGCCTGCGCCTGCAGTCGATGCAGTTGGCGGAGGTGCGACAACAGGCAGAGCAAGCCGGCGCTGTAAAATCGGTATTCTTGTCGGTAATAGGGCATGAGTTTCGAACACCGATGAACGCCGTGGTCGGCATGAGCGACCTGCTAGCCAAATCGGCATTGAGCCGCGAGCAGCGCTTGATGCTCGATACCATTCAGCGCTCATCGCAAAGTTTGTTGACGACACTCGACAATATTATTGACTACTCACTGCTGGAGAGTGGTGATGTGCAATTGCAAGAGGAGTTGATTCAACTGTGGGAATTTATCGAAGGTGTGTCGTTAGTGATGGCGCCGGTCGTGGCGCGTAATCAGCAGCAGTTCCTGCTGCGTATTGATCCCAGGCTGCCGTCACAGCTGCGCGCGGACCCCATTCGACTGCGGCAGCTATTGCTGGTGCTATTGGAAAATGCCGTTAAATTCTCTGTGTACAGTGTGCCGCAGGGCATTATCGAGTTGTTGGTGCGACCTGCCAGTGATGCTGAACAGCGGCATTACCAGTGGGCACAACTGGTTTTGGAAGTTCACGATAACGGGGTGGGGATATCTGAGCCGGACAGCCAAAATCTCTTTCGGCCCTTTGTTCAAGCTGAAAGCTCAACCAGTCGCCGATTTGGCGGGGTGGGTTTGGGTTTAGCTGTAGCGGAAAAATTGGTGGCCCTAATGAAAGGCCATATCTTGCTCAGTAGCGACGGTGATAGCGGCAGTTGTTTCTCGGTATTGCTACCCAGTGAAGGCTTGGAGCTTAACACGGCGGACAAGCAGGCCGATGAGGACATTGAGTCGCTGGCCATTGTAGGCGATGACGGCCTGCGCTTGTCTCTGTCTGCAGCGATGAGTCGCCGCGGTTGGCGGGTTCGGTTTTTTTCAGCTGCTGAGGAGGTGCAACAGTATTTGTCCAGCGCAAGCCCCTCGGTGACGCGATTGCTGATTACCGATAGCTACTCTCCCTGGTTAGAGGAATACCGCCGCGCGGGTGGCGAACTGATAATTTTACAGCCGAGGCCTGTCGCAGAAGAGAAGCTACGCGCAGAAGCCGATACGGTCTACACCAATCCTATGCTGCCGTCTCGGCTGTACAAGGCGATTGAGCACTGCTTGGCGCGCGTAAAAACTGCCGGTGGCAGTTAACTACACTTTGAGCACATCTTCGGCTTGCAACCCTTTGGGGCCGTCTACCAAGTTAAACTCCACATGTTGACCTTCGTCCAGGGTGCGGTAACCATCGCCGCGTATCGAGCGGAAGTGGACGAATACATCGTCGCCCTCATTACGGGTGATAAACCCAAAGCCCTTGGCGTTATTAAACCATTTTACCGTGCCGGTTACGCGGTCGCTCATTGCAGTTCCTCTTTGTGACAGGTCGTGTGGCGGAAAATTGCGGTGTGGCAGAGCCGCCGAGTGGTTCGGCAGCTCATTGAAAACGGGAAAAGTGATGCGGGCAGATCGGGCTGCTTTATCAGAGGCGGGCGCCGTGTTGAACGGCTGTTAGCGAAGCATGCAAACATCACAAATTGGCGGGTAACTCTGCCTTTATTGCTGTTTACTATAACGGCTGGAACGACTTTGTCCATGCCTTGGCGCGAATCGCTTCGGCCAAAGCATGAATGTCGTCTCATTACAACGTGTTGATTGTCTCGCGCTGGTCTACAAGGCGTTGGCGGTTGTGCTGCTGGGCTTGCAGTTTTTCTTTCTCTTTATCGACGACCGCAGCCGGTGCCTTGTCGACAAATCCGGGGTTGCCGAGTTTGCCGGCCAAGCGCTGGATGTCCTTGTCGAGCTTGGCAATTTCCTTGTCTAGGCGCCCCAGTTCGGCAGCCTTGTCGATCAGCCCTGCCATCGGCACCAGCAATTCCATGTCGCCAATGAGCTGGGTGGCTGACATTGGCGCTCGGTCGCCGGCGGCAAGCAGCTGGATGTCGTCCAATTTGGCCAGCTTGACTAAAAACTGTCGATTGGCCTGCAAGCGGCGTTGGTCGTCGGCGCTGAGGTTTTTTAGTATCACCGTTAGCGCTTTTGACGGCGGTACGTTCATTTCACCGCGGATATTGCGGATGGCGGTAATCACCGCTTTCAGCCACTCGGCGTCACTGAGCGCTTGCTCATCGGTTTGCTCAGACTGCGGGCTGGGGTAGGGTTGGAGCATAATAGTGCTGTCAGCTGCGCCATCGACACCAGCAATCGGCGCGACTCGCTGCCAGATTTCTTCGGTGATAAATGGCATAAACGGGTGGGCCAGGCGGAGTGTGGTTTCCAATACCCTAATCAGCGTGCGGCGGGTGCCACGTTTGGCGGCATCACTGGCGTTGTCGTCCCAAAGTACCGGTTTAGACAGCTCTAAATACCAGTCGCAGTATTCATTCCAGATGAATTCGTAGACCTCTTGCGAGGCGTGGTCGAGGCGGTAGGCGGCCATGGCATCGGCGACTCGCAGCTCGGCCTGCTCCAAGCGGGCGATGATCCAGCGGTCGGCCAGGCTCAGCTCGACGTCTTCGTTGTTAACCCCGCAGTCTTCACCCTCGGTGTTCATCAGCACATAACGTGCGGCATTCCAGATTTTGTTACAGAAGTTGCGGTAGCCTTCCAGTCGCTTCATGTCCCAGTTGATGTCGCGGCCGGTAGAGGCTAGCGAATAGAGGGTAAATCGTAGGGCATCGGTGCCGTGGGCGCCGATTCCCTCGGGGAAGGCCTTGCGGGTAGCCTTGGCAATTTTCTCTGCCAGCTTGGGTTGCATCATATTGCCAGTGCGTTTTTCCAGCAGCGTGTCCAGCTCGATGCCGTCGATCATGTCCAGTGGGTCGAGGACATTGCCCTTGGACTTGGACATCTTTTGGCCTTGCTCGTCGCGGATCAGGCCGGTGACGTAGACTTTTTTAAACGGTACCTGTGGGCTGCCGTCCTCGTTCTTCATAAAATGCATGGTCATCATGATCATCCGGGCGACCCAGAAGAAAATGATGTCAAATCCGGTGACCAGCACATCAGTCGGGTGGAAGGTTTTCAGACGCTCAGTGGCCTCGGGCCAGCCGAGGGTGCCAAAGGTCCACAGCGCCGAACTGAACCAGGTGTCGAGTACGTCATTGTCCTGGTGCAGCGCTAAGTCAGCGGCTAGCTGATATTTGCTGCGCGCTTCGTCTTCATTGCGGGCGACATAGATATTGCCGTCGGCGTCGTACCAGGCGGGTACACGGTGGCCCCACCACAGCTGACGGGAGATACACCAGTCTTGGATGTCGCGCATCCAGCTGAAATACATGTTCTCGTATTGCTTGGGGACGAACTCAATGCGGCCGTCTTCGACGGCGGCAATGGCTGGCTCGGCGAGTTTAGCGGTGGCGACAAACCATTGGTCGGTTAACAGCGGCTCAATGACCAGCCCCGAGCGGTCACCACGGGGCACCTTCAGGGCGTGGTCGTCTATTTTCTCCAGTAGGCCGGCGCGCTCTAGGTCGGCTACTATCGCCTTGCGAGCTGCGTAGCGGTCCTGTCCGGCGTAGGCTTCGGGTAGGCGGTCGTCAAGCTCGGTATTGGCGCTGCTGTCACTGTTGTAAATGTCGGCGTGCGCCAGAATGGCGGCGTCCTGATCAAGCACGTTAATCATCGGCAGCTTGTGGCGCTGGCCGAGGGCGTAGTCATTGAAGTCGTGGGCGGGGGTGATCTTTACACAGCCCGTGCCGAATTCGCGATCGACATAGTCGTCAGCTACGATGGGAATGCGCCGGCCAACCAGAGGTAGTTCAACGTATTTTCCAAGTAGTGACTGGTAGCGCTCGTCTGCGGGGTTTACCGCCACGGCGGTGTCGCCGAGCATGGTTTCCGGGCGCGTGGTGGCGACGACCACGTAGTCTTTGCCGTCGGCGGTGGTGGCGCCGTCCGCCAGCGGGTAGCGGAAATGCCAGAGGAAGCCTTTTTCGTCTTTGTTTTCGACTTCTAGGTCCGAAATTGCAGTGTGGAGTTTGGGGTCCCAGTTGACCAGACGTTTGCCGCGGTAGATCAGTCCGTCGTCGTAGAGGCGCACAAACACTTCCTGAACGGCCTTGTAAAAGCCCTCGTCCATGGTGAAGCGCTCATTTTCCCAGTCAACCGAGGCGCCGAGGCGGCGCAGCTGGCGGGTGATAGTGCCGCCGGATTCTTCCTTCCATTCCCAGACTTTGTCGAGAAAGGCGTCGCGGCCGAGGTCGTGGCGAGTCTGGCCATTTTCGGCAGCCAATTTGCGCTCGACCACCATTTGGGTGGCGATGCCGGCGTGGTCGGTGCCGACTTGCCATAGTGCTTTGGCGCCCTTCATGCGCTGGTAGCGGGTCAGGGCATCCATAATGGAGTCCTGGAAGGCATGGCCCATATGCAGGCTGCCAGTGACATTGGGCGGCGGGATCATAATGCTGAACGCAGGGCCGTCTCCGGCGGGGGCGAAGTAGCCTTGCTGTTCCCAGTGTTGGTACCACTTGTTTTCTATGTCCGCGGGCTGAAATGTCTTGTCCATGGGTTTCCGTATCGGCGATTGCTACTGGGGCCGGGGCAGGGGGCTGCTACGGCGAAAAGGCGTTAAGTATACTGAGTTTTTGCGGGTGGGGCCAAAGCCGATATCGGCTTTGACCTAGCGGCTGCGGCTTTGTTGGTGCCAGCGCTCGAGCAGTTCGCGGTCTATCTTCAACAGGCGGCGGCGCAGTTCGGCTTCGATATCGGGCAGCATATCGTCGATCAGTTCTTGCAGGAATATGTCGCGGCTGTGATCGTTGTCGGCGTCCCCGGCATGTAGCACCTGCGGCGATGCTGTGGTTTCACCGGTTGCTTGGTGTTCACACTGCTTTGGCGAGGGCTCAATAATGTCGTCGAGAACCGGGATGTCGGCGGCGCTGGGGGCGTCGCCCAGGACATTCTGTAGTTCTTGCAGCTCGTCGAGTAGCGGACGGGATTTGCGGGGCTGGTCGCTCATAGTGGTGGTTCTCAGGAGCTAAGCGGGTGACTGTGCAAGGGGTAGCCGCGGCGTTTGTAATAACTGTAGCGTTGGCGCGACGCCTGCAGGCTGTC
>JBFKEA010000089.1:0-9077 GCA_041619375.1 Spongiibacter sp.
GGGCCGGCCTTGCTGAGCATCGCGGCGGCATAGGCTGACAGGCCGAGTCGCTCCAGCAGTGGCTGCAGGCCGCTGCGCACCCAGAATAAAAACAGCAGTACTGGCAGGCCGACGGCTAGGGTATAGCCATTAATATTGTCGAGCTGTTTGCCGAGGCTAAGGGCGATCTCCAGCAGGTTATCGCCTTGGGCAGATACGCCGAGCAAGTGCCGCAGTTGGCTGACGGCGATGATCAGACCCGAGGCGGTGATAAAGCCGGCAATCACTGGGTGCGACAGGAAATTGGCCAAAAAGCCCATACGTAACACGCCCATCAGCAGCAGGAACAGGCCGGAAAACATCGCTAGCAGCGCTGCCGCATGGATATAGCCGATACTACCGGCCTCGGCGATACCGCCCACCGCACTGGCGGTCATCAGCGACACGACGGCGACGGGGCCTACCGACAGGCTGTGACTGCTGCCCAGCAGGCCATAGGCCAGCAGTGGCAGCATACTTGCGTACAGGCCAACCTCGGGCGGCAGGCCGGCCAGCAGGGCGTAGGCCAGCGACTGCGGGATGAGCATGATGGTGACGATCAGTGCCGCCAGTAAGTCAGCGGCCAGCTGCCCGCGGTGGTAGTGTCGGCCCCATTGCAGAATGGGCAGATAGCCTTGTAGTGCGGCGTTCAAATGGGCGTCCCTTTTAGTCCTTGGGCGCATAGCTGACTAGCGCCGGTGTTGGTGGCGTCACTACAGCACGTCGATCGGCATCTTCAAGTAAACAGTGCCGTTGCTTTCGGCGCGGGGCAAATGGCCGGCGCGCATATTCACCTGCAGCGACGGCAGGATAAGCCGCGGCATGCCGAGGGTGGCGTCGCGGGCCTCGCGCATTGCCACAAATTCTTCTTCGCTGATGCCGGCGCGCACATGAATATTGTTGCGCTTCTGCTCGGCCACGGTGGTGTGGTAGCGCAGTTCGCGGCCGTCGGGCTGGTAGTCGTGACACATAAACAGTCGCAGTTCATCGGGTAGCGACAGCAGGCGCTGTATCGACCGGAACAGCTGGCGGGCATCGCCGCCGGGGAAGTCGGCTCGGGCGGTGCCGCCGTCGGGCATAAATAGCGTGTCGCCGACAAAGGCGGCATCGCCAATAATATGGCTCATACAGGCCGGGGTGTGCCCCGGGGTGTGCAGTGCCAGACAGTGCAGGCCGCCGATCTGGTAGCGGTCGCCGTCGTTAAACAGTCGGTCAAACTGCGAGCCGTCGCGGGCAAACTCGCTGCCTTCATTAAAAATTTTGCCGAAGGTATCCTGCACCGTGGCAATGTTCGCGCCGATGCCTATTTTGCCGCCCAGCTGCTGTTGAATATAGGGTGCAGCTGACAGGTGGTCGGCGTGGACATGGGTTTCGATAATCCACTCCAGCTGCAGTTGCTGGGCTCGAATAAAGGCAATCATCCGCTCGGCACCCTCCATGCTGAGGTGGCCGGCGGCGGTGTCGATTTCCATCACCGAGTCGATAATGGCGCAGGAGCGGCTGTCCGGGTCGCGCACCACATAGGAAAAGGTCGAGGTGTCGTCGTCAAAAAATGGCGTTATCTCGGCGCGCTGGGCCAGCTTCAGTGGGGCGGCTTGTGGCATAGGTGTCTCCTCTTAGTGAGTGGCGGTCTGGTAGACGTTCGCCTTAGCTTGAGGTCACAACTGTGAAGGCTACGATACACCACGGTGAGCCGAGCGTTAATCATTGCTCGCTCTGCTTACAGCCCGCCGGGCGGCTGACGAGCCGCTGCAGGAGCCGATGTGGGTGGCGCTGAGTAACGGGATGCGGTCTGTGATTGTCGGCGATATAACACCCAGAGCGGATGACCGAGTACGCGCGCTGAGATCAGTTTTCCCGGGTAAGCCGCTTCTTCAGGTCTTTGATATCCCTATCTATCCACCCCTTTAGCACTTTGACGATATCGTCGTGATAGGCGTGCTGGGCATCGAGTTCGATTGCAATTGTCATTCGACAGCTACCGCGGCTCAGCGGGGTTATGGATATGGTGGAGTAGGCGCCTCGCAGCAGCGGCATATGCTCGGACAGAACCGAGAGGCTGAGTGTCATGGTGTCGTGATCGAGTTTTTCCAGCCGGTGGACGGTCGGCTTTTTGACATGCGGCCAGTACCAGCTGCGGGTCATACCAATGCCCTCGCCACGGGTTTCCACACGGCGGAGATCGGCCTGCCAGGATTTACCGCCAAAATCGGCTACCAGCGCCCACACAACGTCAGCGGGGTAAGACAGTTTGTAGTCGAACTGAGCATTCATAGTGATGCCCTGGGTGCTCGCATGCCGAGTACTAAGTATGTGCCCACTGCAGTGTTGCAGTTGTCCCTTTTACCGCCGGTGTTGAGCTCGGCTGCGGTGCGTTCGCGAGGGGCTTAATGCCTTCGCGAATGGCGCGGCGGAAATGCACTATTCTTATTGAGTATAGATCAGCCTGGCGGAGGTCGATGATGCTGCATGTGAATGTCGATGAAGAACGGGGGATAGTGACGCTGGAGCCGGATGGCAAGCTTGCCGAGCGCGATTTTGTGTCAGCGGCGAAAATCGTCGACCCCTATATCGAGGCCGGTGGGAGTCTGCGCGGAGTGATTATTCACACACCGACATTTCCCGGTTGGGAGTCCTTTGCCGCGTTGATTGCTCACCTTGAATTTGTCAAAGCGCACCACAGGAAAATTGCTCGTGTTGCACTGGCAACGGACTCACTGCTTGGCGATGTGGCGGAGCATTTGGCTCGCCATTTCGTCAATGCCGACGTCCGCCATTTCGGCTACGAAGAGATCGAGCCAGCTACCCACTGGATTCTATGCAAACCACGATAGCGGGCGCTTAGGGCCGATTGCGCCCCAGCTGGTCATGGCTCGACACCCACTCATCGGACACCACCGCCGCCGCCAGCGACAGGTCGCCAGCCAGTACGGTGGCGGCGATAATCTCGGCCAGTTTGTGGGCCTTGCCCTGACCGTAGCAATCCATAAGCTGCAGGCATTCGCGCTGGGTGGCCAGGCCGGTGCCGCCGCCGTAGCTGGCGCAAATAATCGACGGCAGGGTCACCGAGTAGTAGAGGTCGCCGTCGTCGGTGAGGTCCATAAAGGCGAGGCCGGTATGCGACTCCACGACATTGGCTTCGTCCTGGCCGGTAGCGATGAATAGGGCGGCGATGCCATTGGCTGCATGAGGGCCGTTGTAGGCAGAGCCGGCCAGCAGACTGCCGATAACGGTGCGCTGGCGCAGGCGCACCATACGCTCGGGTTCGGCGCGCATCAGGCTGCGCAGCAAATCCTTATTGATGACAGCCTCGGCCACGACTTTTTTGCCGCGGCTGTGCAGCAGGTTCATATGGGAGTGCTTCTTGTCGGTTTCGATGCCGCCCGACAGGGAGAAATTTTCGATGCCGGAGAAGTGGGCCAGTATCCACTGGCAGGCGTGGTGGGTGGCCTTGCCGGTCATGTTCTGCCCGGCGGCATCACCGGTGGTGTAGTTGAAGCGGGTGAACAATTTATTGGCGACCACCCAGCGCTGGATGTCGATCAACTTGCCCACGCGGGTGGTGCTTTCAGCCTCGGCCTTGATGGCGCTGAAGTGTTCATCCAGCCACTGGCTCAGGGCGCGGGCGTGGCGGGCGCTGCTCAGCTCGAACAGCGGCGCGCGCTGCATGGCCTCGCCGATCACGGTAACGGTGCAGCCGCCGGACTCGCTCACCAGCCGCATGCCGCGGCTGTAAGAGGCGATCAGTGTACCCTCGGTGGTGGCCATGGGAATGTAGAAATTCCCCTGGGCGTGTTCACCGTTAATCAGGTAGGGGCCGGCAACGCCCACCGGCATTTGCACCACACCGAAAAAATTTTCGGTGTTGCCTTCTAGGCTCGCGGGATCGAGGGAGTAGTGACTGCTGTGCTGCAGCTCGACACCGCTGCGCTCGCGCAAAAACTCGCGGCGTTGCCGGGCGGCCTGTTCCGAGTAGTCGTTGCCCTTAAGGCGCGGTATGCGCAGTCGCTGGCTCATGCTTGGCTCCGCGGAGGGTCGAGGGCGATCAGGGTTTGTTCGCCTTCGCTGCGGGCAATGACCACCGCCGCGCAGGAGTCGCTGAATACGTTGACGGCGGTGCGCATCATATCGAGGATGCGGTCGGTGACAAGCAACAGGCCAATGCCCTCCAGCGGCAGGCCAATAGTGCCGAGGATCACCGAGATGGCCACCAGACTGGCGGCGGGAATGCCGGCCACGCCAATGGAGGTGAGCAGGGCCACCATTACTATGGTGAATTGCTGGGCAAAGCCCAGCTCCAGCCCGTAGACCTGGGCAATAAACATCGCGGCCACACATTCATAGAGGGCGGTGCCGTCCATATTGACGGTGGCGCCCAGCGGCAGCCCAAAGCCGCTGGTGCGTTTCGATACCCCGGACTTGTCCTGCACACACTCCATGGTCAACGGCAGTGTCGCTGAGCTGGAGGCGGTGGAAAAGGCAGTGAGCAGGGCCGGGGCCATAGCCTGATAGTGCTTGCGCGGCTGCACCCGCCCCAGATAGCGCAGGATCAGCGGCATGGCGACAAAGGCGTGCAGGGCCAGCGCCAATACGGTGGCGATAAAAAACTTGAGCATGGGCGCGAAGGCATCGAAACCGGTGGTTGCCACCGTTTTGGCGACCAGGCCAAAGACCCCAAGGGGGGCAAATTTCATCACCCACATGGTCATGCTGGTCATAATATCCATCAGCCCCTGCCAGAAATTGAGCTGCACCTCGGCGTGGGCCGATTCGCTGCGCGCCAGGAAGAACCCGTACAACAGGCTGAAGAAAATTAATCCCAACATTTGGCCGTTGGCGGCGGCGGCGATGACATTGGTGGGAATCATTCGCTCGAACACCTGCACTACATCGCCGGCGCCGCGGCCTTCCACCTTGGCGAGGGTGGCGCTGAGTTCGGAGTTGTCGCTGCTCATGCCGGCGGCCAGTGCCTGGGTGTCGCCGCCGCCGGGCTGGATAATATTGACCACGGTCAGGCCGATTAAGATGGCGATCAGGCTGGAGGCGGCGTAGAACAGCAGGGTTTTGCCGCCCAGGCGCTCTAGATTGTCGCCGCCAATGCCGGCCATGCCGCTGATGATCGACGAGCTGACCAGCGGCACAATCAACATTTTCAAGGCATTGAGAAACAGCGTGCCGACGAAAGCGTAGACCGCAACAATTTTGACACCGCCGAGTTCGGCGTCGGCGCCGCTGAGCAGGCCGGCGAGCACGGCGAGGGAAATGGCGATGGCGATTTGCCAGTGCAGAGCAAGTTTGCGCATAGGAATTCCGCTTTTTATGACTGGGTGACGCATAAGTGTGTTGCTGTAGCCGCACTCTAGCGCGCCGTCGGCGATCAGGCCAGCGCCCGCCTCAGGCTTTGTGGGCGCTGCCGCGGTAGATATAGCCGGCAATGCGCGGCGATTTTTCCAGATAGTGCTGCTCGATTTCGTCGATCACAAAGCCGCCCTCGCGCAGCAGCTGGTCGATGGGGCGGTTGAGGTGACAGCCGCCTGCCAGCCGCCTCCACAGCGGCGTAAGGCGATTTTGCCAGCGCGCCACGCCGGCGTCTGCCGACAGACCGTGTTCGCAGAACAGCAGCTGGCCACCGGGCTTAAGCACCCGCTGCATTTGCAGCAGGGCACTGCGCCAGTCGGGAATCGTGCATAGGGTAAAGGTGAGCAGCACGGTATCGACGCTGTTATCCGCCAGCGGAATTTGTTCGCCGGGCAGGTCTAGCCAGCGCACTTCCAGCGCGCTGGCGGCGAGGTTTTTTTGCGCCTTGCGGCGCATGCCCGTCGACGGTTCGAGCCCCCAGATGTAATCCACCTGGTCAGCTTGATAGAGCGGCAGATTGATGGCGCTGCCCATGCCCACTTCCAGCACGGTGCCGCGACACCGCGGCACGACTTCGCGGCGAGCCGCCATGACCTCAGGCATGGAGCAGGCGCAGTCGATCATTGTGGGCAGGACATACTTGTCGTAAAGGCTCATGGCTTTTCCATTATTGTATTTTTGAGCGCTTATTGCAGCTGACAGTTGTGGCGATTGCAAGGGCTGAAAAGGTGGTTCACACGGGCACAAAAAACCCCGCCGCAGCGGGGTTTGTTCACAGCGTCAAAGGCTTAGGGCATGATTGCCGGCAGCTCTTTTTGCAGCGCCATTTTCTGCTTGGTGCCGTCGCCCGTCAGGGCGAAGCCCAGCAGCTCGCCGGTGGCGGTGTCGACAAACTTGGCCACGACGTTATTGCCGTCTTGCTCGATCTGCCAGTCGCCCTGCGCGTCGCGCGGCGCCGGAGACACACACACTGGGCAGGCCGGGGTTTTAATGGTGACCGGCATGGCGGGATAGCTGACTTCGGTGGCATCGCCAGCCAGAGTCTTGGCCAGCGCGCGGGCCTGGGCCATCAGCGGGGCAACGTAGACCAGCACGTGGCCGGCGACTTCGGCGCAGTCACCCATGGCGTAGACATTGGCTGCGTTGGTTTCCAGCAGGCGGTTAGTGACCACACCGCGGTTCACCTCGATGCCCGCTGATTTGGCCAGCTCGACCTGGGGGCGAACGCCAACGGCGGACAGTACCAGGTCGCAGCTAATGGTTTCGCCGTTGTTCAGCGTCACGGTTACGCCTTTGTCCGCCTTGTTGACTTCGGTCACCAGCGGGCCGAAGTGGAACTTGGCGCCTTTGGCTTCCAGAGCGTTTTGTACCGCTTTACCGGCTGCTTCAGGCAGCAGAGTAGGCAGGCAGTAGCCGAGGGGGTCGACGGTTTCAACTTCAAAGCCGCCATTGATCAGGTCGTTGGTGAATTCGCAGCCGATCAGGCCGCCACCGATGATGCAAACCTTCTTCACGCCGTTGCTGGCGATCGCTTGGCGGAAGTCGTCGTAGTCCAGCAGGTCGTTTACCGAGTAAACATAATCCTGACCGTTGCCGCCGATGGGCGGGCGAATGACGTCGGCACCCAGTGCCAGTACCAGCTTCTTGTAGTGCACCTTGGTTTCGGCGTCGCCGGTGGAGATGGTTTGCGCGGCGGTGTCGATCGCGGTGACTTTGGTCATGGTCCACACGCTGGCATTGAGGTCTTCACCCATGCCGCCGGCATCTTTCTGCGCCAGAGCATCCGCGTCCTGGTTTTTGGTGAAGCCGGTAGACAGCATTGGCTTGGAGTACGAACGGCCGTCGTCAGCAGTAATCATGATGACCGGAGTGTCTTTATCGTGCTTGCGCAGCTCGCGCACCAGACCGTAGCCGGCCAAGCCGGTACCGATGACCACGATAGGCGCATCCTGGCTGGCGGTGGCGGGTTCGTCGTGATGCGGCAGATTGCTGGGCTCAGATTGCTCGATCATTTCGAAGTCTTCTTTACCTACACCGCAGTCTGGGCACAGCCAGTCGTCGGGGATATCTTCCCAGCGGGTGCCGGGCTCAATACCGGAATCTGGGTCGCCGGTTTCCTCGTCGTACACCCATCCGCAAACAATACATTCCCACTTACTCATAGTCGGTTCCTGCCGTTTTCAATTTGTCTTACGCGACCGCCTTTGTTGGCCCGTGGCCTTATCGTTGCGGCGGTTGCTGGCTTGCAAGTCGGCGGCGATTCACGCATCCTGCCGCACTCAGCGAATGGGCCAGCCAATGCCTCGGCGGCCCGTATTCAGTGATCTAGCCACTGGAAGCCCGACATTGTACGCCCTTCAATTCAACCGATGCTACCGCCAAGAGCCCAACTGGCGACCAGCTAATCAGTTTGTAGGAGCCCGGCGGCCCCTCGCCGCGGCCCCTTGGCTGCTCGATACGGGCTCGCTGACCGCCCATTTGCGCCGCAAGTCGGCGGGTCACTTCCGCGTGCAGGTACTCAGCCAGTGCTGGGGGCTGCCGCGACCATCTGAGCGCCGCTTGCTGGGTATGGGTGAACGCGACTGGGGGCTGATCCGCGAAGTGCTGCTGTGCTGCCACGACCAGCCCTGGGTGTACGCCCGCAGTATTTTGCCGGCGCGCAGTCTCAGCGGTCACCTGCGCCGCCTGCGCGGCTTGGACAACCGGCCGCTGGGCCACCTGCTGTTTACCGACCGCTCGATGCGGCGCATCCCCTATGAGATCTGCCATACCGCCGCAGCCGACTTGCCCCTGTGCGAGCTGCAGGACAGCGCGGCAATGCTTTGGGGGCGGCGCTCCTGCTTTGTGTTTGGCGAGCGGCCAATTATGGTCAGCGAGATTTTTTTGCCCGACTTTCAGCCCTGGTGTTAATCCGCTGAGCTGCCAAGGCTGCGCGGGGTCTCAGACGTCGGCGGCGGGGCGGGTTATACTGCGCTCCGCAACAGAGGAGTCGAGTAGACGATGAAGGCGCAGTTCCAGCATTTTCGCCAGCAGCTTCCCCAGTATTTTGCGCTGATGCGCATCGACCGGCCGATAGGCACTTATCTGGTGTTGTGGCCGACCCTGTGGGCATTGTGGCTGGCCGCCGAGGGCCTGCCCGATTGGCATTTGCTGCTGATTTTCTGCGCGGGCACGTTTTTGATGCGCTCGGCCGGTTGTGTCATTAACGACTACGCCGACCGCCATATTGACGCCCACGTGCAACGCACCGAAAACCGCCCCTTTGCCACCGGCAGCGTCAGTGAAAAAGAAGCTCTGCTGTTGTTTGCCTGCCTGTGCCTGAGCGCCTTTGTACTGGTGTTGTTTACCAGTCGCCTGACTATTGCGCTGTCGTTTGCGGCGGTGGCGCTGGCCGCCTGCTATCCCTTTATGAAGCGCTATACCCACCTCCCCCAACTGGTGCTGGGCGCGGCGTTTGCCTGGGGGATTCCCATGGCCTTTGCCGCTCAGCGCGGCGAACTGCCGGCGGCGCTGTGGCTGATTTATATTGCGGTGCTGATGTGGACGGTGGCCTATGACACCTTCTACGCCATGGTCGACCGCGAGGACGATTTAAAGATCGTGGTGAAATCCACCGCCATCCTGTTTGGCGATGACGACAAGGTGATCACCGCCATGCTGCAGGCCTCGGTAATCGGGGTAATGCTATTGGTCGGCACGCA
>JBFKEA010000090.1:0-8999 GCA_041619375.1 Spongiibacter sp.
AGCGAGGTAGTGAGCTATGGGACTTGGCGGCATTAGTATTTGGCAGCTTCTATTTATTTTGGCGATCGTGGTGCTGCTGTTTGGCACGAAGAAGCTGAAGAATATTGGCAGTGACCTTGGCGGCGCAGTGAAGGGCTTTAAAGACAGCCTTGATGGCGACGACGACAAAGCCAAGAACTTGGAAAAGAAAGAAGCTGAGGACGAGACAAGCAAAACCGACAGCGAACAAAAAAACGAGTCAAAATAGCCCATGTTTGACATCGGCTTTTCCGAGCTACTGGTGATCGCGGTACTGGGCCTGCTGGTACTTGGCCCGGAGCGTCTTCCCGGCGCCGTAAGAACTGTCAGCCTGTGGCTGGGCCGCCTGCGGCGCAGCTTCGCCAACATCAAGCAGGAAATAGAGCGCGAAGTCGGCGCCGATGACATTCGCCGCCAACTTCACAATGAATCGGTGATGGCCTCGCTCAATGAGGGCAAGCAAAAACTGCAAGACAGCCTGAGCAGTGCCGCAGAGGAAGTTCGCGCCGTCGAGCGCACACTGGAAAATGACAGCGACCCCGCGCAAACAAGCAGCGATCCGCAGGACCCGCCCAACACCGGGGATGCCCCCAGCAATCGTGACAAAACCCCATGAGCATTGATGCCGACCAGGATCCCGGGCAGCCGTTGATCGCCCACCTCACCGAACTCCGCGACCGACTGTTGCGCGTCGTACTGGCGGTACTGATCTGCGCCTTGGCGCTGATGCCGTTTTCCGCCGAAATCTACAGCTTTGTCGCCAAGCCATTGCAGCAATACCTGCCGCCCGGCGGCGGCATGATCGCCACCGAGATCGCCTCCACCTTCCTGGCGCCCTTTAAGCTAGTACTGGTGTCGGCGCTGTGCCTTGCTATCCCGGTTGTTCTTCACCAGCTCTGGGCCTTTATCTCACCGGGCATGTACCGCCACGAAAAACGCCTGGCGGTGCCGCTGCTGGCATCCAGTGTCGTTTTATTTTATCTGGGCCTCGCCTTTGCCTATGTGGTGGTCTTCCCGCTGGTCTTCGGCTTTTTTAGCAGTATTGCGCCAGAGGGCGTTGCTTACACCCCGGACATCTCCCGCTTTCTCGACACCGCGCTCAAGCTGTTCCTAGCCTTCGGCGTCGCCTTTGAAATCCCCATCGCCACCGTTCTGCTAATCAGCGCCGGCGTCACCACCGCCGAGAAACTGGCGGCCAAACGCGCCTACGTCATCGTCGTCTGTTTTATCGTGGGTATGCTGTTGACCCCCCCCGATGTGATCTCACAGATGCTGCTGGCACTGCCAATGTGGCTGCTGTTTGAGGTGGGGATATTCTTCGGTCGCTTTATTCAGCCTAAAACGACTGACAAGCAAGACGGTCAGCGACCGTCGCTGTAGACCGCAACAACGACTCAGTAGCCGCCGTCATCGTAGTCGCCAAAGGCGAGATTTTCGAAACGGGTGAACTTGCCGATAAAGCCCAGCCGCGCGGTGCCAATCGGGCCGTTACGCTGCTTGCCGATAATGATTTCCGCCACGCCTTTGTCCTGAGTTTCCTCGTTATAGACCTCGTCGCGATAGATAAACATAATCACGTCGGCATCCTGCTCGATCGCTCCCGACTCCCGCAGATCCGAATTAACCGGCCGCTTATTGGGCCGCTGCTCCAAGGCGCGGTTCAACTGCGACAGGGCAATCACCGGGCAATCAAACTCCTTGGCAATGCCCTTCAACGACCGGGAAATTTCCGAGATTTCCGCGGTACGACCCTCGCTGCCTTTACCCGCCACCTGCATCAGCTGCAGGTAATCGAGCATGATCATGCCGATGCTGCCGTGCTCACGCAGTACCTTACGCGCCCGCGAACGCACCTCAGTGGGCGTCAGCGCCGCGGTATCATCAATAAATAGCGGGCGATCTTTCAGCTTGCTGACCGCGGCGCTCAGCTTCGGCCAATCTTCCTCTTCCAGCTTGCCGCTGCGCACCCGGCCCTGATCGATCTTGCCCACCGATGACAGCATCCGCATCATCAGCTGGTTGGCGGGCATCTCCATGCTGAACACCAACACCGGCTGCTCGTAGCGCAGCAGAACATTTTCAACCAGGTTCATCGCAAATGTGGTTTTACCCATTGACGGACGCGCCGCCACAATCACCAGATCGGACTTCTGCATACCCGAGGTCATTTCATCGAGCTTTTCAAAGCCGGTACTGAGCCCGGTGATCGCATCGTCGTTGTTAAACAGCTCGTCAATTTTATCGACGGCCTGTTTCAGCAGGGGGTTGATCGGCTCCAGACCGCCCGCTTTTGGGCGCTCCTCGGCGATCTGCATGATGCGCCGCTCGGCCTCGTCCAGCACCTCGTCGCTGCTGCGCCCCTCGGGGTTAAAGCTGGTGTCGGCAATCGAATTGGCAGCGGAAATCAGCGCGCGAAATATCGACCGCTCGCGCACCGCTTGCGCATAGGCGCGGATGTTGGCCACCGACGGCGTGCCGCTGGCAATTTCAGCCAAATACGCAGTACCGCCGACCGCATCCAACTCACCGTTGCGCGCCAGCGTCTCGGCCAGTGTCACCACATCAATCGGTTGTTCCTGCTCAACCAAGCGGCTCATACAGGCAAAAATCGAACGATGCTCAGGGCGGAAGAAGTCGCCCTCGCCGACCATATCGGCCACCGAGTCCCAAACATCGCCGGCGATCATCAGACCGCCGAGCACCGACTGCTCCGCCTCCAGTGAGTGCGGAGGCAGCTTTAGCTTGGCGAAGTCACCATCGTCAAATTCCGGTGGTGGCGCGTCAGATTCAGGATAGGCGTCGGCTTGCACGGACACACTCACAGACTAGGGGGTCGACCATTGTGGCAAAAAAAAAACGCGCCGACCAGTGAGGTCGCACGCGCTTTTCACGGCAATCACCGGCACGAGCACTGCTCGACACCGATCACGCCACTACACTGAGGGACAGCGAGCTGCCCCACGGCTGATTACTCAGCAACAACCGCCAGTGCAACATTTTGCACCACATCACTGTGCACTTGGATAGCGATTTCATAGCTACCAATTTCACGGATGGGGCCTTCCGGCATACGCACTTCGCTTTTGTTCACTTCAACGCCAGCAGCGGTAATTGCCTCGGCAATATCGCGAGTACCGATAGAACCAAACAGCTTACCGCCTTCACCGGCGTTCGCCTCAATGGTTGCAGACACTTCGGCCAGCTTCGCAGCACGAGCTTCAGCTTCGGCGCGCTTTTCAGCGGCGGCAGCTTCCAGCTCGGCACGGCGGGCTTCAAAAGTTGCAACATTCGCCTCGGTGGCAGGAACTGCCTTACCGAAAGGAATGAGGAAGTTACGGCCGTAGCCGGATTTTACATTCACCTGGTCGCCCAGGTTGCCCAGCTTGCCAATTTTCTCAAGCAGAATCACTTGCATGCTTCTAACCCTCTTCTGCGCGCCTGTCTCGGGGCTCTATCGAGCCGCCGGCAAACGCCCTCTGATATCAATCCAACTATCTACAATCGCTGTCAGTATCAGTACCGCCCACAGCGGCCCAAACAACAACAGCGCGATATAAAACACTACCAACCACACACGGCCCAGCGAGAATCGCCCAACAAGCCCATGCACCAGTGACAGCCCGGCCGCAATTAACGGCAACAAACACATCACCCCCCAAAAACGGTACACCTCGCCCGCCTGGCTGAGCAGCAACATGGCCGCCACCAAACTCACCGTGAGTACCGCCGGCAGGCGCAAAGACCACATCTCTTCGCGAAAACCACCGGGGTTGTACAATATTGCTTGCCACCAGCGCGCCAGCATCACTGCCAGCCCACTCCACAGCACCGTACTACTGCCAATAACCGCCGCAATATCGCCGGTCAGGATCTGTGGCAATTGTCCTCGGGACTGCGCTTGTAGCTGATCCAGCACCGGTTGTACGGTAGCCAGAACGCTCACAAGGTAATCTTGGGCGCCATAGTACAGCGCCCAAGCGCTGACCAGCCCGCCGACAACAGCACTGCAAAGTGCCAGTGGCCACGAGCGACTGCTGCGCAGTACCTCCGCAGTCACCGCTGACACCAACAGCATGCACAACGGCCCGACATCCTGACCGTACACCAGTACGGCAATGGCCGGTAACAGCGCCCAAAATACGACAAAGGCGCCTTCGGTCATGCCCTTTCTCAGGGTAACCAGGGCAGCCGCCGCAGCGCCTACCCAGGCAAACATCAAACTACCAATCCCCAGACCGGCGACCGCAACCGCCTGGAGACGCCCTCTCATAACGAATTCAGCAAGGGGGCGCATGGCTAACCGTCCAGCTTATTTATGGCTGTCGGTGTAAGGCAGCAGAGCCAGAAAACGCGCGCGCTTGATCGCGGTAGACAGCTGGCGCTGATACTTGGCATTGGTCCCAGTAATACGGCTGGGAACAATTTTGCCAGTTTCAGAAACATAGGCCTTCAAGGTGTCCAGATCTTTGTAATCGATCTGCTTAACACCTTCCGCGGTGAAGCGGCAAAACTTACGACGACGGAAAAAACGTGCCATCTCTTAAATCCTCACTCAATCCGCAATTATTCAGCGTTATTTTCAGCAGCCGGAGCGGCTTCTGAAGATTCACGCTTGTCGTTTGACTGCTCGCTGTCACGGCGCTCAGTACGCTCACCGCGCTGATCACTGCGGCTGCGACGCTCACGACTCTCTTTCTCCGCTTTCATGATCGGCGACTCTTCAGTCACAGCTTCATCTTGGCGGATGATGAGGTTACGCAGAACGGCATCGTTGTAGCGGAAGTTAGTGGTCAGCTCATCAATGGCTTCGGCGCTGGCTTCAGCGTTGATCAGCACATAGTGGGCCTTGTGGATTTTGTTGATCGGGTAGGCCAGTTGACGACGACCCCAATCTTCCAGACGGTGAACTTTACCGCCATCTTTTTCGATAGCCTGGGTATAACGCTCGACCATACCAGGTACCTGTTCGCTCTGATCCGGGTGGACCAGGAACACGATTTCGTAGTGACGCATTGTATGCTCCTTACGGGTTAAGCCACCCTTTATGGTGTGGCAAGGAGGGCAAGCCAGCCGCTGACGGCGAGTTTACCGTTAAAACAAGAGCGCGAATTCTAGGCAAGCGCCTGAGTAGATGCAAGCAATTCGCGCATTTTTTAATCAAATCGCCCTTTTACAGCCGCTGGCGCACCGCTTCAAACAAGCACACACCGGTCGCCACCGACACATTCAAGCTGCTCACCTCTCCCGCCATCGGCAGATGGGCAAGATAGTCACACTGCTCGCGGGTCAAGCGCCGCATGCCCGCGCCCTCCGCCCCCATAACCAGCGCCACCGGGCCGCGCAAGTCGCAGTCGTAAAGCGACTGCGTGGCCTCGCCCGCCAGCCCTACCGTCCACACACCGGTCTCCTGCAGCTGACGCAGACAGCGCGCCAGATTCGTCACCTGCACAAATGGCACCGCTTCCGCAGCGCCACAGGCAACTTTGCGCACTGTGGCATTGAGACTGGCAGAGTTATCCTTGGGCGCAATCACCGCCGTTACCCCCGCCGCATCGGCGCTGCGCAGGCAGGCGCCGAGATTATGGGGGTCCGTCACCCCGTCGAGCACCAACAGCAGCGCACTGCCACCAGCCTCAGCCACCAAGCCCGGCAAATCTTTTTCATGGGCCTGGGCGGGCGCCTGGGCCTGCGCCACCACCCCCTGATGCCGGCCATCGACCATCTCGTCCAGGGCCTTGCGCGAGCATTCGCGCACTAAAATACCGTGACGCTGCGCCAACTCCAGCACCGCCGCCAACCGCTTATCGCGACGACCTTCCATGACCAGAATCTCACTAATACTTGCAGGGCGACGCTGCAACGCCGTGGTTACGGCATGCAAGCCAAAAATCTGTTCTTTCACTGTGTTTCCTATCTCAAACGAGCCCCGCTGGCAGTGGCCCTAAACGGCCGCTGCCGACAAGCGCTAAAACCCTTGCAACTAGCGGCGGCGCTTCTTGCCCGCGCCCGCTTTCTTGGCAGCGGCACCATCTTTAGCCCCCGCCTTTGACACCTTGCCGCGACCGCGACCCGACTTGCCAGATTTCCCCGCCTTAGCCGCGGGCACCTGCCCTTTGGCCAAAGCCTCACGCACCGAGGGCTTGCGGCGGCGCTTTTCCTCACCGACCGCCATCCCGAGATCGACTTTTCGCTCGTCCAAGTCAACGCTGAGCACCTGCACCTTGAGACTGTCCCCGAGCTGATATACCCGCCGACTGCGCTCACCCACCAGCCGCTGATGCGCCTGATCAAACTGGTAATAGTCCTGGGGTAAGGACGAGATATGCAGCAAACCCTCGATGTACAAGTCCTGCAGTTCGACAAACAGCCCGAAGCCGGTTACCGCCGCGATCACACCGTCAAACTCGCTGCCGACATGCTCGAGCAAAAACTCGCACTTGAGAAAAGCCATCACATCGCGGCTGGCATCGTCTGCGCGGCGCTCTGCGGTCGAGCAGTGCTCACCCAAGGTCAGCAGCGCTGCCATGTCATAGGGGTAGATCTTCTTCTGCGGCAACGCTGGTGCACCCTTCACCGGCTTAAAGCATTTGGGCGCCTTGCCGCCGCCATTGCGTAACAGGTAACGCAGCGCGCGGTGCACCAGCAAATCCGGATAGCGGCGAATCGGCGAGGTAAAATGGGTGTAGCCGCTGTAATTCAGCCCAAAGTGACCGTCATTGTCCGGCTGATACACCGCCTGACTCAGCGAACGCAGCATCATCGTCTGAATCATCTGTCCATCGGGGCGCTCTTTCAAACTGGCCAGCAGCTTTTGATAGTCGCTGGGCGAGGGATCATCCCCGCCCTTCAAGCCCAAGCCAATCTCAGCGAGAAACTCGCGCAGATTACTCAACTTCTGCTCTGAGGGGCCATTGTGCACCCTAAATAGCGCCTCCAGCCCCGACTTCTCCAACGTCTTAGCCGTGGCCACATTGGCGATCAGCATGCACTCTTCAATCATCCGGTGGGCATCGTGGCGATGCACCGGCACAATCGCGTCGATACGCTTTTCATCATTGAAAACGATGCGCGTCTCAACGGTTTCAAAATCGATGGCGCCGCGCTTGCTGCGAGCATCACGCAGGGCAGAGTAAAGCTTATGCAGCTCTTTCAACTGGGGCAGCAGCTTGTGGTGGCGACCGCTGTCTTTCGCCGGATCCGCCCCCTCAACCTTCAACATCGCGCCGACTTCGTTATAGGTCAGCCGCGCATGGGAGCGCATAACGCCCTCGTAAAACTGGTAGCCGCTGAGACGCCCGCGCGCGCTGATGGTCATTTCGCACACCATGCACAGGCGATCCACCTCCGGATTCAGCGAACACAGGCCGTTGGACAGCGCCTCCGGCAACATCGGCACCACCCGGTCGGGGAAGTACACCGACGTCGCGCGGCGATGAGCCTCGGCGTCCAACGCTGAGCCGATAGCCACATAGTGGGAAACATCAGCAATGGCCACCCACAGGCGCCAGCCACCAAAGCGTTTTTTCTCGCAGTACACGGCGTCATCAAAATCCCGTGCATCTTCGCCGTCGATAGTCACCAGAGGCAGCTTGCGCAAGTCGACCCGGTGCGCTTTATCAGCCTCAGCGGGCGCACTGCCAAAACGCCGCGCCTCCTCTTCGACCGCTTCCGGCCACTCATAGGGAATTTCATGGCTGCGCAGCGCCAGCTCGGTCGCCACCCCCACCGTAGCGGGGTCGCCCAGTACCTCCACCACCTTGCCCTGAGCCTGCTGACGCATACCGGGCTGGCGGGTAATTGCCACCATCACAAAATCATTTTCGCCGGCACCACGGGTATCGTCGTCTTCCAGGGCCACCCAGTTTTGCATGCGGCTATTATCCGGCACCACCACCCAGCGACCGCGGTGGTTCATCAATTTACCGACCAATTGCTGGGTGTTGCGCTCCAGCACCTCTACCACCACGCCCTCGCGGCGGCCGCGGCTATCACTGCCGGTCACCTCAACCGCAACAACATCACCGTCAAACAGTTGCTGCATTTGCCGGCTGTGCAGGTAGACATCCTCGTCATCCTCCACCAGCACAAAGCCAAAACCATCGCGATGCCCCTGAACCCGGCCGCGAATCGCCTCGCCAGCCACCGGCACCATCAACTTGCCGCGACGCCCCTCAATCAGCTGCCCATCGCGCAACATCGCTTTGATGCGCCGACGCAGCCCTTCCTCCTGCTCTTCGCCAGAAATATCCAGACGCTTGCGCAGCGCAGCCGCCGTCATGCCCTGTTCAGCGTTGCTTAATTGCTCAAGAATGTATTCGCGGCTGGGCACAGGGTTGTCATAACGTTCAGCTTCACGAGCGGCGTGGGGGTCATTGTGTTGATTGCGGCCTTTTGGCATGCAGTGGCAGTTCCTCTTACTTGGTATACAAAAAAATTGCCCCTAGTGTAACTCAAGCGTTGACAAAAATGCGCGATGTCAGTAAATTGCGCGCCTCGACAGCAAACGTCGGAGTTTTACCTCTGCCCAGGTGGTGAAATTGGTAGACACGCTAGCTTCAGGTGCTAGTGGCCTCACGGCCGTGGAGGTTCAAGTCCTCTCCTGGGCACCATATTCAAAAAAGGCCGGCTTATGCCGGCCTTTTTATTGCCTACTTATTTATCTTTACCAAACCCCGCACACAAACCACCCGGCCTATTTCTCAGCGCCGCCAGCAGGCTATCGCGACATCAACGATCGCTCGACTGAAAGCCCGCTATCAAAACCCGCAGGCGATAAACACGGGGCAACGGACAAATCGCGCACAAAAAAAGCCGCCCCGACAAAGCCGGGGCGGCGAGGTAACGCTGGAGGGGAGCAGCGTTTAGAAGCGGTATCGGTATTCAACGCCGTAGGTGCGCGGCTCAGCCACCACACAACGCGTCATGGCATTGCCGGTAGCGGGGTCGGTCAAACCAATCGCCGACGCCAGCGGCTGATAGAA
>JBFKEA010000091.1:0-8865 GCA_041619375.1 Spongiibacter sp.
AGGCGCCTTGGTCTGAGCACCCGCTCGCCGATTTGTCAGCCTGACAACCGGGCTTAAACGGAGAACAGCGATGACGAAGATTGCATTTATCGGTCTGGGCAATATGGGTGGCCCGATGGCCGCCAATCTCATCAAGGCAGGTCACCAGGTCACCGTGTTCGACTTGGTGGCGGCGGCCATGCAGGACAGAGTGGCCGAAGGGGCGACGGCGGCGGACAGCGCTGTTGCGGCTATTGCCGATGCCGATGCGGTGGTGACGATGTTGCCGGCGGGTGTACACGTTGCCGATTTGTACCTGGGCGAGAGCGGTTTGCTGGCCCACGCCAAGGCCGATACCTTGTTTCTGGACTGCAGTACCATCGATGCGGAAACCGCCTGCCGGGTTGGCCAGGCGGCCAGTGATATCGGTTTGGAGATGCTCGACGCGCCGGTGTCCGGCGGTGTGAAAGCGGCCGCTGCCGGCACCCTGGCGTTTATGTGTGGTGGCAGTGCTGCGGGCTTTGCGCGCGCCGAAAAGGTACTGGCGGATATGGGTAAAAAGATCTTTCACGCCGGTGATCACGGCGCCGGTCAGATCGCCAAAATGTGCAACAATATGCTGCTGGCGGTGCATATGATCGGCACCGCAGAGGCGCTGCAATTGGGTGTCAAGAATGGCCTGGACCCGCAAGTGTTGTCGGAAATTATGAAGAACAGCTCCGGCGATAACTGGTCGCTGCAGAACTACAATCCCTATCCCGGGGTGATGCCGGAAGCGCCGGCGAGCAACGATTACCACCCGGGTTTTATGGCGCAGCTGATGCTCAAAGACTTGGGGCTGGCGATGGAAAACAGCCTGAAAACCCAAAGCGCGGTGCCGATGGGCGCATTGGCCCGCAGCCTCTATGCGTCCTTTGCCGGCAAGGGCAATGGTCCGCGGGATTTCTCGGCGATTATTGAATTATTTCAGGAATAGCGTATCGCGCTGGCGGGTAAAGCCCGGCGCTGGGCAGCCAGCGCCGGGGAGTGTTACTCGCCCTCGGGGCGCGGTGAAGAGGGCAGCTCAATGGCGGCGAGATTGTCTTGCAGCACCTTGTCGCCAACGCCGGGCACCTCAAGCAGTGCCTCGGCGCTGCGGAACGGACCGTGCTGATCCCGGTAGCGCACAATGGCCTGGGCGCGCTTGGGGCCGATGCCTTTTAGCTGGGTGAGCTCCGCGGCGCTGGCGGTATTGATATCCAGAGCGTGGGCCGGGCCAGCGAGGCCCAGTGCCAGGGTAATAAACAGAATTAAAGTCGCCGCGAACTGCGGCGTTGTCGATGTTTTCATCATTCAAGTCCTTTTGTCGATGAAGTGTTGTAGTGCGCTGCTGCGCACTTTGTCAGTGTAGCAGGGGGATTGCCACGCGCCACTCAATGGTGGCGGGCGAGCGCCGCCGGGTTGGGCGACGTATGGCGGCGTAGCACGCGCCCCATTTTTTGTCGGCCCAATTGCTTGCCGAATGCGCCGTCGCGCCAGGCACACTGGCCGTTTATCAGCGTCAGCCTCACCACGCCGTCAGAACGGTTGACCAGCTGTTCGTGCTGAAGCTCATCGCGGTAGCGGCGCTCGACATTCGCCTCGCCGTCATAGTGCGATAGGGCTTCGGGGTCGATCAAAATCAGGTCGGCAATGTCGCCGATATCGATGCTGCCGCCGTCAACGCCAAATACTTTGGCGGCATCTTGGGTAAGGCGCTTTACCATATAGCTGACGTCGTTGTCGCCGCCCTGTGCGGCGAGTTTCAGGCTGCGCAGGTTAACGTCGTAAAAGGCCATGTTGGTGAGGTGGGCGCCGCTGTCGTTAAAGCCGGGCAGGAGTAATGGTTGCATCAGTAGCTCGCGCACCTTGGCCGGGTTGCGGTTGGCGGTGACCGTGCTCCACGACAGGTCGGTGTCAAAGCTGCGCAGCACCTGCAGCATAAAGTCTGCTTCGTCTACGACCTCGCGGAAGTCTCGCGCAACCAGACTGCGTTCGCCGTCGTTGCTGTCAGTCGGCGCATTATTCGCATTTATCGCCAGCACGCGCTCGAATACGTCCTGCATATCACGGCCTTGCCAAGTGGCAAGCGGGCAGCGCTCGATGTGCATATCCGCTAGCCGGCGGTTAAAGGCGTAGTCCTCCATTGCCAGTGCACGTTTGATGCGGGCCAGTCCCCAGCCGCGCTTGCCTTTCATCCACATACGCTTAAAAGCGCGAATATAGTCGGCGTCGTTGAGTATGGCCAAGCGTGCCTCGCGGTCTTCCAAATCGGTTTCATTGAGCGCGCGCAATTCGGGGATCTCTTCTGCCAACGGTGTAATGGAGCCGTCGGCCCAGGTCTTGAACGCGGCGCCGAGTGCCTGCATATGAAAGTCGCCTCGCAGCCAGCGGCTGTTGAGCAGTTTGGCGAGGAACATTGCTAGGCGTGCAATCTTTTTGTTGTTGGCGACATCCAGGGCAGCGACCACAGTGGTGGTCAGGGCGCGGCCGTGCAGCCGGCCGCTGGTCAGCAAAAAGGTTCTTAGCGTCGCCAACGCGCTGTCTTTTGGCGGCGTGGCTTGCCAAGTGGCGCCGGCATCGCGTACCACTTGGGTCAGCGCCTTCAGCTCCGGGTATTTGGCAAACTGAGTAGGAATGGTTTTGTGACAGTTTGGTTGATTGGCCAGATAGTGGAACGGCAGTGCGTCGGTGGATAGGCCGATATAGCCGTCGCGTAAGGCTTGCTTAAGGGTGTGCGCCATGGCGCGCAGCTCCGTTTCATTCGGGTCGCGTTCGATGCTGGCGTTAAACCCCATGGCGTCGATGCGCAGCATGGAGTGGGGCAGCAGGACTGCGACATTGGGTCCCAAGTTCAGCTGGTCCAAGTGGTTTAGGTAGTCGGCTGGGGTGTCCCAGTCGATATTGTCGGCGCAGTTACGCAGCACGGCTTTGGGAATATTTTCCACGCGGGCATAGCAATCAACAATCGGGTCGGCGCCATTTTTGCGCTGACTGCCAAAGGCCAGTCCCAAGCTACAGTTGGCGATCACCACGCTGGTCGTGCCGTGGCGGGTCGACTCTGACAGTCCCGGTGCTACTTCCAGTTCCAGGTCGTAGTGGGTGTGAATATCAAACAGGCCGGGCATTGCCCACAGGCCGCTGGCGTCGATGACTTCGGTGCCCGCCGGGGCTGCCAAGTTTTGGCCGCGGGCAATAATACGGCCGCCGGCAATCGCGATATCTTCAATCACCGCCGCTTCGCCATTGTTAAAAACCTTGGCGTTCTTGATCAGCGTGTCGATGTTGGGGAGGTTGGAGGCATTCATTATTTTTATGTCCTTTCCAGGCAGAGAAAATAGCTGGCCAGCATGGCGGCGCCGAGGCGGATAACAGTTTCTTTGTCAGTCGCTTCTGCGCGATTGAACACGTGGCGATGAACCAGTCCCTCGGCCATCGCGCTGAGGTTAAAGGCAACCGTATCCGGCGATTCCAGATTGAAGCTGCGCACAAAGCGCTGAACACGCTGTTGCAAAACCGCTTCGCCGGCGTCGAGGATAGCGGCGAGCTCGGCGTCACAATGGCGGCGTTGCTCAAGTACTTGGTGTAGTTGCGGGTCGTGTTCGTGAAAGTCGTAAATTGCGCGCAGGCTGCGTTCAAACAGTTTTTCTATTGGCTCGCTAAGCGTATCGGCTTGCGGTTCGGCGATATGCTCGCGCAGTTGGCTTAGGCGCTGCTGGGCAAGAGTGCAAAGTATGTCGTCTTTGTTGTCGAAGTATTGGTAGAAGGTGCCGGTGGCAACGCCAGCGCGGGCGGCAATGGCTTTGGCGGTGGTGGCGTTATAACCCAGTTCGGCGAAGCTGCATTGGGCGGCGGATATCAGTGCGGCGCGTTTTGCCAGTGCGCGCTGTTGGGTGGGGAGGCTTTTCATTGGCTGGCTCTGCTTGTACTGGTGGTGGGTCTGCCCGATAGCTGTAGTTCAGTATAAATTGAACTAGACGTCAAGTTCGGTTTTGGTCTAGTCTGGGCAGCAATGCAATATTGCTTGGGAGAAATGCCATGAGCCTGCCGAGTTCGGCCCCGTCGTGGACGGCGGAGTCCCTTAAAGACTGGCGCGCTAGAGGTCAGTGGGTCAGCGTCGGGGGCAGTGATATTTTCGTCTGTGACGAGGGAGATCCGGGGCTGCCCGCAATTGTGCTGATTCACGGTTTTCCAACGTCTAGCTGGGATTGGCAGGGTATTTGGGCGGGCCTGCGTGACCGCTATCGTCTGGTGACGATGGATATGCTTGGCTTTGGCTTTTCCGACAAGCCGAATCATCGACGCTACAGCATTCACCGCCAAGCTGATTTGGTGGAAGCGGTGATTCGGCAGAGCGGTCTGAGCCATTACCATGTGCTCGCCCACGACTACGGCGATACCGTCGCCCAAGAGTTGTTGGCTCGCCAGCAGCAAGGGCATGGTGCGGGCCGCTGGTTGTCAGGCTGCTTTCTCAATGGCGGCCTGTTTCCGGAAACCCACCGTGCGCTGCTCACGCAAAAACTGCTGCTGAGCCCGATAGGGCCGCTGCTTAACCGTCTGTCGGGTTTCGCCCAATTTCGCAAAAATTTCAGCCGGGTGTTTGGGCCGCAGACCAAGCCGACGGAAGAGGAGTTGCAGCTGTTTTGGTCGCTTATTAACGAGCGGGGCGGCAAGCACATCTTCCACAATTTGATCACCTATATGCGCGATCGTCGCCAGCACCGCGAGCGCTGGCTAACGGTATTGCAACAGGCTGAGGTGCCGCTGGCATTGATCAATGGTTCGCTAGACCCGGTGTCTGGCGAGCATATGGTGGCGCGCTACCAACAGCTCGGATGTCGGCTGGACTATCTCGCCCGTCTGCCGACCATTGGCCATTACCCGCAGGTCGAGGACCCCGTCTCGGTGCTGCAACACTACCTGACGTTTCTCGAGCTGCATGTTGAGAGTGCCGACGCGCCCCGAGCCTAGGGGCCTAATTAGCGTTCAATCCGGCGCAATTGCTGTGTTTTTGTGTCGGCTATTGGTGCTCCGCGGGCGGCAACCGGCTGTACGGCATGGCACCGAGGCGCAAAGAACGCTAAAATGGCGGCCTTTTTCCCACCCTGCGGCGATGGCGCGCGCAGGCGTTTTTCGGAGTGCGTTATGTCGGATATCAACAAGGTTGTGCTGGCCTATTCAGGCGGCCTGGACACCTCGGTCATCGTCAAGTGGCTGCAGGAAACCTACCAGTGTGAAGTGGTGACCTTTACCGCTGACATCGGTCAGGGCGAAGAGGTCGAGCCGGCCCGCGCTAAAGCGCAGGCGCTGGGTGTTAAAGAGATCTATATCGACGACCTGCGCGAAGAATACGTCCGCGATTTTGTCTTTCCGATGTTTCGCGCCAATGCGATCTACGAGGGTGAATATCTGCTGGGCACCTCGATTGCCCGCCCGCTGATTGCCAAGCGACTGATTGAAATTGCCAATGAGACCGGCGCCGACGCCATCTCACACGGCGCCACTGGTAAGGGTAACGACCAGGTGCGCTTCGAATTGGGCGCCTACTCCCTCAAGCCCGGCATTCAGGTAATCGCCCCCTGGCGCGAGTGGGACCTGACCTCCCGCGAGACATTGATGGCCTATTGTGCCCAGCATAAAATCCCGGTGGATTTTTCCGGCAAGAAGAAAAAATCGCCCTACTCGATGGACGCCAACTTGCTGCATATCTCCTATGAAGGCGGCAACCTGGAAGACCCCTACTGGGAGCCGGAAGAGGATATGTGGCGCTGGAGCGTGAGCCCCGAGGCCGCGCCGGACAAACCGACCTACATCGAGATCGGCTACCAAAATGGCGACCCGGTAACGCTTAACGGTGAGGCCCTGAGCCCGGCGACCATGCTGGCCACGCTCAACAAACTCGGCGGCGACAACGGCATCGGTCGTCTGGATCTGGTTGAAAACCGCTATGTGGGTATGAAGTCTCGCGGTTGCTATGAAACGCCCGGCGGCACCATTATGCTTAAGGCGCACCGCGCAATCGAGTCGATCACCCTGGACCGCGAGGCGGCTCATTTGAAAGACGAGTTGATGCCGCGCTACGCCAAGCTGGTATACAACGGCTACTGGTTCAGCCCCGAGCGCCGCATGTTGCAGACGGCGATAGACGAGTCTCAGGGCTTTGTAAACGGCAGTGTGCGCCTGAAACTCTACAAGGGTAATGTGGTCGTAGTGGGGCGCAAGTCAGACAACTCACTGTTCGATGAGGCGATCGCCACCTTTGAAGACGACGCCGGTGCCTATGATCAGAAGGATGCCGAGGGCTTTATCAAGCTCAACGCTCTGCGTTTGCGGATTGCTGCCAACAAGGGGCGTTCACAGCTCTAAGGCTGGGCATTTGATAAAGGGGGCTGCGCAGCCCCCTTTTTTGACTGTGGCCGTCGTCGGTGTCACTGGCCGATGTTTCCTAAAAACAATAGTAATGACGATATTGGCGCCGCGGCGCACTCCTCAGATTTGGGACTGTATTGATGATGGGATCAAGCAAGGCTTTTGCAAAGACATTTACGCTGTTGGCTGTGGCGGCACTGGGGCTGGCGGCCTGCAGTGGCGACAGCCGCTCGGGCGGTGCCAGCCTGAGCTATGAGCTCAATGCTCGGCAATTCTTTGTTGAAGAGTCGCTGGGTACGGTGGCGTTTAACGGCGGCAACAGCCTGAATTTGAGTTTGTCGATCGGCAGCGGCGCATTTCGCTCGACCGACGAAGGCAACAATATTTTCTACACGCTGAGCGACCGCGGCCCCAGTTTCCCCTGCGCAGACAGTCAGGCGGTGATCGGTGTGAGTAATTTCTGCGCCGACAACAGTGGTACGGTCTTTGCGATTCCGGAGTTTGCGCCGCGCATTCAAAAATGGAAGCTCAGTGGTATTGGCACGCGTTTGAGTCTGGAGCAGCTGGAGAGTATTACCATTGCCGCCAGTAACAGCGAAAATGCTAACGGCCTGCCCAATCCCCAAGTTCAAGGTGGCGGCGAAACCGGCTACGACAATGACGGTAATGAGCTGGGCCGAAGCGTTAATGGCATCGACCCTGAAGCCTTGGTGCGCTTGAGCAATGGCCGCTTCTGGGTGGCGGACGAATACGGCCCCAGTTTACTGCTGCTGGAGGAAGATGGACGTATTATTCGCCGCGAAGTGCCTGAGGGGCGCGCAGTGGATTACTCCTCGGCCAGTTACACCGTCAGTGAAGATTTCTTGCCCGGCATCCTGAGCCGCCGGCAAATTGATCGCGGCATTTCGGCGTTAGCGCTGAGCCCCGATAACCAGTTTTTGTATTTTGTTATGGAAGCGCCGCTGGCGAATCCGAATATCAGCGTGGCGGATAGCTCGCGGGTGGTGCGCATTGGCAAGCTGGCACTCAATGAAGACGGCAGTATTGCTAGCATCGAGGGCGAGTACCTCTACCGCCTAGATAGCCCGGCACAGTTCGCCACCAAGCATAACGGCGCAGGGGCGCTGGAGAATGGCGAATTTGTCAGCCAGCGCGAGATCGGCGTGACCGAAGCGGCGGCCATCGATGTCGACCATCTGGTGGTGGTCGAGCAGGCGCGCGGTGTCAGCAAATACTACCGGGTAAATTTAGCCGATGCGGTGAGCATTTTGGGCAGTCAGTGGGACCAGGTGAATACCTCCCCCAGTCTTGAAGAGCAGTATTTGCTTGCCGATGTGCCCTTTGTTGCCAAGCAGCTGGGCTTCGACAGCCTGAGTATGCCGCTGCCGGCAGGTATCGATCCACTGGGTGAATACAACGAGGGCCTAGCGCTGCTGAGCTCAAACTTTGTAGCGGTGGTCAGCGATAACCGCTACGGCGTATTTGACCAGAGTGCAAACGGTGGCCGCAGTCGTGTGGCGGTATTGCCGCTGGGACCTTTTATTATTAACGACTCGGCGCCGCTGCGTCCCAGTCTCGACTATGCACAGTCGGTCAGCTACCAGCGCGACGGTGCGCAAGTGAATAGCGGCGCTGCCGGAGTGGTGGCAGTCGATACTGTTAACGACCAATTGTTTGTGGTCAATGCCCAGCTGGGCGGGGTTGAGGTGCTGGATATTGCCGAGCCACTGTCGCCAGTCCTCGCCGCCGAATTGGACATTGCCGCGGCAGCTAGCGACTCGGGGAAAACGCTGGCTGCGGTAAACGGTGTGGCCGTAGGCGCCGAGCACGTTGCGGTCGCTATTGAAAACAGTGATCGTCAGCAAAGCGGCATAGTCGCGCTGTACAACCTGGAAGACTTGAGCTTGGCGGCGACTTTCGAAGCCGGCGCCGCGCCTAAAATGGTTGTCTTCGATCTGCTCGCTGGCCGCCTGTTGGTTGCCAACGAAGGCGCGCCCAGTGACGACTACAGCGTCGATCCAGAGGGGTCGGTAACGCTGATCGATTTGGCTGACGGTATCGATGCTGCGGAAGTGACGCAGATTGGCTTTGCCGATTTTAATGTCGGTGGCGAGCGCGCCGACGAGTTGCCTGAGGGGGTGCGGGTTTTCGGCCCCAATGCCACGGTTGCGCAGGATTTAGAGCCTGAATTTATTACCGTCGCGCTGAATAACCGCGAGGCCTTTGTCAGCCTGCAGGAAAACAATGCGGTCGCGGTGATCGATTTCAGTGACAAGCGCGTGGATCGTATCCTGGCACTGGGCAGCAAAGATTTTGGCGTGCTGGGCAACGAACTGGATGTCAACGACGACGGCGATGCGAAGTTCGAGCGCTGGCCGGGTGTTGTCGGTATGTACCAGCCCGACGGCATCGGCGCCTACCAGAGTGGCGGCAAAAACTTTTTTGTGACCGCCAATGAGGGCGAGGCGCGCAATTACAGCGGCTTTTCCGAGCAGCGCC
>JBFKEA010000092.1:0-8857 GCA_041619375.1 Spongiibacter sp.
AGCTTTTTCATGGGAACTTATCTCCGGAACCTTTTAAATAGGGCATAGCTTGTTGTCGTTGAGGCGTATGTTAGGCAGGCAAAGTGACAACTCAGTGAACAAGCTATGACAAGAATGTTTCAGCCGGAGATTTTTGCTTGATGTTTAGACAAGCCACCTACAAGCAGCTAATTTGTAGATCAATAACAAGGTGTTAGATAATAATTAAGCGCCGGAGCGCGACCTCGCTGGTCCACACAAAGGGGGAAGTCGGCCAGAGAGTCATAAAAATGTCACAAAACAGAAATACACTTGTCGCCACTTTGTAACGCAAGTGCCACTTCTTTCATTTTGGGTGCCTAAACAATGAAAACGATCTCTTCTATAGTCTGCTGCGCATCAATTGCAGCCAGCCTCGCAACTAGCCATGCCTATGCCGACAATCAGCAGGACTCCGCCCTACTGAAACTCTTGCAGGAAAAAGGCATTCTCAGCGCAGAGGAGGCAAAGTCACTACAGGCCGAGCAAGCGCAACGCGCACAACAGCAAGCCAGCGTCAGCATGGGCAGCAGCGGTTTGAAAATTGAAAGTGCAGACAAGCAGACTAGCGTACAAATTGGCGGGCGCCTGCACGCCGACTATGCCACACACGACCACGAAACATTGGCAAACCAACAAGACGCCATCGACGGCACGCAAATCCGCCGCGCTCGCCTCTACGTTAAAGGCAAGCTGAACGGCCGCTGGAAGTATGTGTTGGAAAGTGACTTCGCCGGAAACAAGGTCAGCGTGAAAGATGCCGGCCTGAGCTACAAAATGTCGTCAGCCCCCATCACACTGACTGTCGGCAATCAAAAGCACGCAGTTAGCATGGAAGTAGAAGAAAGCTCCAACGACATCATGTTTACCGAGCGCTCGCTGGTTTCTGCACTCACAACCCCCTATTTTGACCGCGCCATTGGCATCACGGCTGCCAGTGGCGGTAGCAATTGGCACGCCAAAGCAGGTATTTTTGGCGACGGCATCTCCAACAATGATGCCGACGAGGGACATGGCTTTGGCGCACGCGCCAGCTTCGCCCCCGTTCTTAGCGGCAGTACCGTCGTGCACGTAGGTGCGTCATACGGTCTGCGCAAAACCAGCGATGACGGACTCGCGAATGGTAAGAGTCCGTCTTTTTCTTATAAAACTACTAATTTCTCTGACCTGAAACCCGTTAATGCCAGCGTTGCTGACATGGATAAGGTTGAGGTGGGTGTGCTCGAATTCGCCGCTATGCACGGCGCCTGGTCGCTACAAAGCGAAGTCGCAGCGAACAATATCAACAGAGACAGTGGCGATGACCTGAGCTTTTCTGCCCACTACGTTCAGCTTGGCTACAGCATCTTTGGTGGCCAGCGTCGCTACAAGGCTTCCGAGGGAGAATTTAAATACTTCAACGTGAACACGCCCTTCAATGCCAGCACCGGTGACTGGGGCGCTCTTGAAGTGGCCGCCCGCTTTGACCAAATTGACCTGGAAGATGACAACGTGAGCGGTGGCAAAGCCAAGCGCTTCACCTTGGGACTGAACTGGTATTTGAGCCGCAATATGCGCGTGCTGTTTGATTACAGCCGCAGCTACGACCTAGACGGTGGTGCGATCCAGAACGCCAATGGCGATGTGGCCGATAACATCGACAGCTTTGCTATCCGCACCCAGTGGGCATTCTAAGTTAGTCGCCCGGAACCAAAAAAGGCCATGCAGCAATGCATGGCCTTTTTTTATTGCTCAGCGTTTAAGCCCAGCAGCTGCGCCGCCGGGCCCCACCGCACCTCAGCCGAAGGGGTGGCGCAGAACAATTGTCTCAACGCGGTCTGGGCCGGTAGAGACAATGTCGATGGGCACATTGAGCAGTGCTTCGATGCGCTGGATATAGGCGCGGGCATTGGCCGGCAGCTCATCCAGCGACTTGGCGCCCACTGTAGACTCTGACCAGCCCGGCAGTTCTTCATAGATCGGCGTAATTTGATCGTAGTCTTCACAGTCGAAGGGCGCCGAGATCGACTCGCCGGCGGCGTTTTTATAATCGACACACACCTTTACAACATCCAGCCCATCGAGGACATCCAGTTTGGTCAGACACAGGCCGGTGACACTGTTAATCCGCACCGATTGGCGCAGCGCGACCGCGTCAAACCAACCACAGCGCCGCGCGCGGCCGGTGGTGGCGCCAAACTCGTGGCCCTGCTTGGCCAAATGGGCACCGACATCGTCAAACAATTCTGTTGGGAAGGGACCGCTGCCAACGCGGGTGGTGTAGGCCTTGGTAATACCCAGCACATAATCCAAATACAGCGGGCCGAAGCCGCTGCCGGTGGCGGTGCCGCCAGCCGTGGTATTTGAGGAGGTCACAAAGGGGTAGGTGCCGTGGTCAATATCCAAAAGCGAGCCCTGGGCGCCTTCAAACAAAATATTGGCACCCTCTTCGCGGTACTGGTGCAGGGCACTGGTGACATCAACCACCATCGGCCGCAGCTCTTCCGCCATGCGCAGCGCCTCGTCCAGCGTCTGCTGATAATCCACCGCTTCGGCCTTGTAGTACTGCGTCAGGGTGAAGTTGTGGTACTCCATCACCTCTTTCAGTTTTTCAGCAAAGCGCTCGGGATTAAAGACATCGCCCAGACGCAAACCGCGACGCGCCACTTTGTCTTCATAGGCCGGGCCAATGCCGCGACCGGTGGTGCCAATTTTGGCCGCACCACGGGCAATTTCCCGCGCTTGGTCAAGAGCAACATGGTAGGGCAAAATCAGTGGGCAAGCTGGGCTCAGGCGCAGTCGCTCGCGCACTGGCACACCGCGGGCTTCGAGCTCCGCCATCTCTTTGAGCAGGGCTTCGGGCGACAACACGACGCCATTGCCAATCAGGCAGGTGACGCCCTCGCGCAAAATACCCGATGGAATCAGGTGCAGCACGGTTTTTTCTCCGCCAATCACCAGGGTATGACCGGCGTTGTGGCCGCCCTGAAAACGGGCGACCGCATTGGCCTGATCGGTCAGCAGATCGACGATCTTGCCCTTGCCTTCGTCACCCCATTGGGTGCCCAAAACCACTACATTCTTACTCATATCCGCATCTCTGGATAACAGGTTGTCTCTTAACCCAGTGGCAGTACTTGCCACTGGCCGTTCTTTTCTACAAGTTGTCGGTCGCAATCTGCCGCCGGCGACTGATTCGGCAGGCCAGCAACCACCCGCTCACCGGCATCGCGCAGCGCCTGAATGGCCTGCCACTGGCTGGCCTGCTCGCTGTGCGGGGCAAAAATCGCAGCGGGCAATGGCGCCGGCGCCACCAGGCTGATCAACGCCTTCAGGTCGATACTAAAGCCGATAGCCGGGCGACCGCGGCCGAACACCTTGCCGATGTCGTCGTAACGGCCACCGGAAGCCAATGCCTGACCGTGCTCACTGACCAAAGCCGAAAACACCAGACCGGTGTGGTAGTGAAAGCCGCGCAGCTCGGCGAGGTCAAAATAGAATTTAAGCTCAGGCATGCGCTCTGACAAACGCTGCTGCAATGCCTCCAAGCTGTCTATCGCCGCAATGGCATCGCCAATGTTGGCGAACAGCCGACGGCCGCGCTCCAGCACATCGACGCCGCCGTGCAGGGCATTGAGGCCGCGCAGCTGATCGGCAATGCCTGGGGCAATACTGAGGCCACCGACAAATTCGTCGAGCTCGGCCGCCGCCTTGCGCTGCAAAATATCGAAGTAGCGCTGTTCTTGGTCATCGCTGAGGCCGGCGGCATTCACCACCGCCTGATAAACACCGACGTGGCCGGTATCGAGGGTAATCTCGCTGAGGCCAGCCACCCGCAGGGTTTCCAGCATCAGGCCAATAATTTCCAGCTCGCTGGCCTGGCTGTTGTCGCCGTAAAGTTCAGCACCCAGCTGAATGGGCGAGCGCGAGGCCAGCGGTTTTTTCGGCCGGGTATGCAGCACGCTGCCGGCATAACACAAGCGCACCGGGCCTTCGCGCTTAAGGCTGTGGGCGTCGATGCGCGCCGCCTGTGGCGTCATATCCGCGCGCAGCCCCATCAACCGCCCGGTCAACTGATCGGTTACCCGAAAGGTCAGCAGATCGATATCGCTGCCCAAGCCGACCAATAGTGACTCGGTGTACTCCAGCATCGGCGGAATAATGAGCTCATACCCCCAGCGCTTATAGAGGTCGAGCAATGTACGGCGCAGGCTCTCTACCTGCTCGGCCTGTTCAGGCAGCAGTTCTTCCACTCCGTCAGGGAGCAGCCAACGATCAACCAGGGTCATAAATCCACTATCTCTTGAAGTCAGCGCAGAAAGCTCAGCAGCACCAGGCCGGCCAACATGCTTGCCAGCCCCACCATACGCACCGAACGGCTCTCCAAATCAGCCATGCGATAGGCCAGCATGCGCCAGCGCTCCGGGCTCAGGAAGGGCAAAATGCCTTCGATAATCAGCACTAAGCTGAAGGCCACTGCCAGATCCTGCCACATTCACCATGCCCGCCAAAAACAAAAAAATCCGCACTGAATTCAATGCCTACAGCATTGCCCCAGCCCGGATTTGCGGATGATACCACAATCGCCGCCGATGGCGGCATGGCAGCGGCGTTTAGCGGCGCCACTGCCAATTAGTCACACTACTTTACGCTGCCCTTTTTCAGATAGCGGAAAAATTCACTATCACTGTCCAGCACCAGTAGGTCGCCACCATTAGAGAACGAGGCCTTATATGCCGTGAGGCTGCGAACAAAGGCATAAAACTCCGGATCGATGCTATACGCCGACGAGTAGATACGCGCCGCTTCCGCATCGCCCTCACCGCGGGTCACTTCCGCGCCGCGATAGGCATTGGCCGCAATGATGGTGCGCTGGCGATCGGCGGTGGCGCGAATTTTCTCCGCCAACTCGCGCCCGGTAGAGCGGTGCTCACGGGCCTCGCGCTCACGCTCAGATTTCATTCGATCGAACACCGACTGACTCACCTGAGCCGGCAGGTCGATACGCTTGACCCGCACATCCACCAATTCAATACCGAATTCCGCCATGGTGATCTTGTTGAGCTCACTGGTCAGATCCGTCATCAACAGATCGCGCTCACCAGACACCACCTCGTGGAAAGTGCGCTCACCGAATTTGTTACGCAAACCGGTATTGATACGCTGCGCCAGCAGACCTTCGGCGCGAATTTCTTCGCCGTTGGTCGCTGTGTAAAAGGTGCGGGTGTCGGCCACCTTCCACTTGGCGTAGAAATCCACATCCAGCGGTTTTTTCTCGTTGGTCAAAAAGCGCTGCGTGGGGGCATCCAGGGTGAGAATACGGCGCTCAAACTTGCGCACCACGTGCACAAAAGGCGCTTTAATGCCCAGCCCGACCTCGATATCGGGGTCGACAATTTCACCGAATTTAAGCATGACCGCGCGCTCGGTTTCCTTGACGATGAACAGCGTGTTATAGCCGACAAACAACAGGCCAAAGACCACCAGCAATACAGTAAGTTGACGATTCGCCATGATTAACGACCCTCCCGGCGACTAGACTGGCTGTCGCGGCGCAATTGTTCGATCACCTTGTCGGTGAGTTCGCGCATATCGATCTCCTGATTGCGCATCGGCCGCACCGAACTGCGCTGCTCCGCCAATTTATCCAGCGGCAGATACATCATATTGTTGCCACCCTCGACGTCGACCATCACCTTGCTGGCCTCGCTGTAGAGTTCCTGCAGGGCATCAATGTACAGACGCTCGCGGGTCACCTTGGGCGCCTTCTTGTACTCGGCTACCAATTCGGTAAAGCGCTGGGCCTCACCCTCGGCGCGAGCGATGACCTGCTCCTTGTAGGCCTGGGCCTCCTCAAGCTGGCGCTGAGCCGCACCGCGCGCCTCGGGGATAATACCGTTGGCGTAGGCTTCGGCCTCATTCTTGAGACGCTCGCGATCTTCCTTGGCGCGGGTCACATCATCAAAGGCGTCCTGCACCTGCGACGGCGGCTGGGCATCCTCGATATTAACCTTGGCAACCTGAATACCGCTCTGATAGGCAATTAGGTAGTTTTGCAGACGCTCTTGCGTATCCACCGCTACCTGTTCGCGGCCCTCGGTGATGACCTGGTCCATCTTGGTGCTACCCACCACATGGCGCAGCGCACTTTCCAGGGCGTGCTCCAAGCTCAGCTCGGGGCGCTTAACCTTGAGCAAGAAATTAGCGGGGTCAGAAACCGTGTACTGCACCGACACCGAGATATCGACGATGTTTTCGTCTTCGGTCAACATCTGACCTCGGCTGGCCGCCGCGCGGACCTTGGTCACGTTGATGATATTGACGTCATCAATCAGCGGCGGCGCCCAGCGCAGGCCCGGCATGACCGTTTGCTGATAAACACCGAGACGCAGCACTACCGCGCGCTCCTGCTGATCAACCTGATAGAAGCCAAACAGCCCCCACACGACTACCGCCAGCAGCGCCAGCGCACCGATGCTGCCCATGCCGAGGGCGACCCCGCCATTACCATTGCCTTGCCCGCCACCGTTGCCGCCACCAAACAGGCTGTTGAGCCGTTCTTGTAGCTTTTTCAGCGCTTCGTCGAGGTCCGGCGGCCCCTGGTTTTTGCCACCCCAGGGATCGTTATCGCGACCACCACCCGGTTCATTCCAGGCCATAGTTTTCTCCTGTCTAAAAGTCGATACCCGCCCCCAAACACGGGGTATTTACGGGCAAAAAAGACGGCCAAGTCATTGATTAAAGAGGCAGTCTAGCAGATTTAGCGGGCGCTGCTAATCACCCAGAAACCACTGTATATCAACGGCTAAGCACCGCTTAGCCGTTCCTCCGACAGCGACTCCGCTGCCAAGAACCGCTGCCAGTCAACCGCCGGCAGGCGTAACTGCAAGCGAAAATTCCCCAGCTCATCCAGCGCTTCCGCCTGAATGGCGTTCATCTCATACAGGCGCGCCCGCAAGCGCCCCTGGGCGGCGCTCAGCGTTATCTCAATTTCTACCAAGTCGCCACTAAGCACCTCGCTCAGCGCCTCACGCAACAGCTGCAACCCCTGCTGGCGCTGCGCCGACAGCCACACCCGCAGCGGCCGCCCGTGCTCATCGCGCTCTATACGCGGCGGCACCCCGAGCAGATCGGTCTTGTTATAGACCTCCAGCACGGGAATACCCTCCGCGCCGATTTCCTCCAGCACATTGCGCACCTGCTGCACATTGTCGCGGCGCTCCGGATCGGCGCAATCCACCACATGCAACAGCAAGTCGGCCATCGTCGCTTCCTCAAGGGTCGCGCGAAAGGCCTCCACCAGCTTGTGGGGCAAGTGGCGAATAAAGCCCACCGTATCGGCCAGCACCACCGGGCCAACATCGTCAATTTCAATGCGCCGCAGTGTCGGGTCCAAGGTGGCAAACAGCTGATCGGCAGCATAGACCTCGGCGCAGGTCAGCACATTAAACAAGGTGGACTTGCCAGCGTTGGTATAGCCCACCAGCGACACCGCGGGAATATCGGCGCGGCGGCGGGCGCGACGCGCCTGCTCGCGCTGGCGGCGCACCTTGCCGAGCCGCGCCTGTATGCTTTTAATTCTTGCCCGCAGTAAGCGCCGGTCGGTTTCCAGCTGCGTTTCGCCCGGGCCGCGCAAACCGATGCCGCCCTTCTGGCGCTCCAAATGAGTCCAGCCGCGAACCAGCCGCGTCGACATATGCTCGAGCTGCGCCAATTCAACCTGCAGCTTACCTTCGTGGGTGCGCGCCCGCTGAGCAAAAATATCGAGAATCAGCCCCGTGCGGTCTAGTACCCGGCACTTGAGCTCGCGCTCAATATTGCGCTCCTGACTTGGCGACAAGGCGTGATTGAACAGCACCAGCTCGCCCTCGTGGGCAAGCAGCGTTTGACGGATTTCTTCCAGCTTGCCTGAGCCGACAAACAGGCGGGGATCGGGGTGCTGACGCTGACCGGTTACAAAGGCAACCGGGTCACCGCCAGCCGAGGTCACCAATTGAACGAATTCATCAGCGTCCTCGCGCTCGTCCTCACTGTTAAAATTCAGGTGGACGAGAACCGCGCGCTCACCGGAATCGGGTCTCTCAAATAGCAAGGACGAACCTCAACAGCAAACCTCTGATTACGCGTCTTCCTGCTCGTCTTCTTCTGGCGGGTGCGCCATCGGCAGACGAACAACACGAGAGGGCACGACGGTAGAGATAGCGTGCTTGTAGACCATTTGGCTAACAGTATTTTTCAGCAACACGACGAACTGATCGAAGGACTCGATCTGGCCTTGAAGCTTAATGCCGTTTACCAAGTAAATAGAAACGGGAATACGCTCCTTGCGAAGAATATTCAAATAAGGGTCTTGTAAGCTGTGCCCTTTTGACATGGTGAGCCTCCTTGATGCCCAAATCGGGCCTGATAATAAAATGTATCAATGAAAGTACGAGCTGTGGACAGCGCTCAGCCTCGCAAGTTCGCGATAAACCTGGGTTGTGCGCAGTATAGCGCAAGTCAAGAGCTTATAGCATCGCCGACGGCGTCTATCACCGCTTTTAGTTGATCTTCGCGGCGATCACCGGTTGCCAGCCAATGCAGCTCCGGCCAAGCGCGCAGCCAGGTCATTTGGCGCTTGGCCAGCTGGCGGCTGGCAATCAAGGCGCGCTCAAACGCTTCGTCCAGGTCGAAGTCGCCACGCAGGTGTTGCCAGACCTGACGATAGCCGACCGCGCGCACCGCCGGCAGCTCGTCGTGCAAATCGCCCCGCGCCATCAGGCCGCGAACTTCCTCGACGAAACCCTGCTCGAACATCTGTCGCAGGCGCAGCTCTATCCGACGGTGCAATTCGGCCCGCTCCGGCGGCGCGATGGCAAAT
>JBFKEA010000093.1:0-8815 GCA_041619375.1 Spongiibacter sp.
ACCCAGGGTTTACTCGATTTTATTAACCGTCAGCCAACGCCCTCACCGGCGGATGTGCCACTGGAAACCTTGCGCGCGACCATGGTGGTGCCGCAAGCCGAGGTCGAGGCGGTCGCCGGTGTGAGTGAGCGGGTGGTCAGTGGCGGCGATAAACAGCCGATGCGGCTGCGTATCTATCGACCGCAGCACAGCGGCGAAGCGTTGCTGCCGGCCATTGTGTATCTGCACGGCGGTGGCTTTGTGCTGTGCAGCCTCGATACCCACGATAATATTTGCCGAGCACTGTGCAACAGCGCGGGGGCGGTGGTGGTCTCGGTAGACTACCGGCTGGCGCCGGAGCAGCCGTTTCCCGCCGCGCCCGAAGACGGCTACCACGCACTGTTGTGGCTGCACGATCAGGCGGCGGAGCTGGGCGTCGATGCACAGGCGATCACGGTGGCGGGCGACAGCGCCGGTGCCAATCTGGCGGCGGTACTGTGTTTGATGAGCCGCGATCGCAGCGGTCCGGCGATTCATCGCCAGCTATTGCTCTACCCGGCGCTGGACGCGAACTGCGACAGTAGCTCAATGGCGGAGTTTGCCGAGGGTTATCTGCTCAGCCGCGAGCAAATGCGCTGGTTCTGGCAGCAGTATCTGCCGCCTTCACATCGCCAGTCTCCCTATGCCCAGCCGCAGTTGGCCCAGTTATCAGGGCTGCCACCAGCCATTGTTATCACCGCTGAATGTGATCCCTTGCGCGATGAGGGCGCGGCCTATGCCGAGGCACTGCGCCAAGCGGGGAATCGCGTGGACTATCGCTGTGTGGGCGGACAAATTCACGGTTTTTGCAGCTATATGGACGTGCTGCCGCAGGGGCGCCCGACACTGGAAAGTTTATTCGATGATCCTTGGTGTTAGCTTGGTGGCGGCGAACGTTGTCGCTGTTTTTGCGAGGCTGCTAGCGCGTAATTGACGGCAGGCAGGGTGGTTCGTCACAGCAATGCAGTTGCCAAATCAGGGGTCGCTGAGGCGAGCAGCCATTTTAGACATGGCGGCCAAGGACTGTCATAGGTAGTGCTAATACTTTTTAGTAAGGTGTTTAGTTGAAGCGCAATTGTTAAAAAAATAAAAATAGCATTTCCATATTTCGGCGAGATTGGTAGCATTTGGCGTCAGGCACTAGGGATTTTGGTGCGATTATAAAAAAATAAAGGGACTTCGAGAATGAAAAAAGGCTTATCTGCAGCTGTTGCTGCATCCGCGCTCTTCCTGTCTGCTTCAGCTGTGGCAAATCCTGCCCAGTCATCGTTTTACGGTGGTATCAGCTATTCCAAAGTCGACGTCTCTGACGGCGATGTCAGCCTTGATTTGCCGGTGCTCTCCGGCCGCCTCGGGGGCTTCATTAACGAAAATATTTCGCTTGAAGCGCGTTTTGGTGTTGGCGCCGGTGACGACAGTATTTATGTCGGTCCGCCGCTGGATGGCGATATTACCGTCGAAATTTCCCGCATGCTGGGTTTCTACGCCCGCATCGGTGGTTATATAGACCGCAATATCTACCCCTACTTCATTATTGGTCACACCTCAGTCGACTACGACTTTAAATTTGCCGGTATGACGGAAAGTGAAGACGATAGTGATACCTCCTTTGGTCTGGGCATCGATCTGATGACCGGCCGGCAGCTGATTATCAACGCCGAGTATTTGCAGTTGCTCGATGCCGATGGCGTTGAGGCAGATGGTCTAAGTATTGGTGCGACCTTCCGCTTTTAAATAATCGCTCGTCACTTTCTGCGGTGTATTTTAATTAGGGAAATATTATGAACAGGGAAAACGCTGTTGGGACAGCCCTGCGCGCTGTTCGCGCTGGCGTGTTGCTGCTGGCAAACGCATCTTTGATGGCTTGTGCAACCTATAATTCGTCAGGGTTTGTGCAACAACTGGATACCGACTATCAATCTGGCTTATACAGCCAAGCGGCCACCACTATTGAGCAAAAGCTCTCTTTCTTCGACAAAAAAACCAATCAATATTCGCCGGTTACTCCTTCGCCGGGCGATGTTTTGCTACACCTAGAGGCGGCTGAGAATTGGCGAATGACCGGCAATGCGCCGCGTTCGATAGAGCATTTCGATGCGGTGGAAAGTCTGTTCAAGAAGGAAGACGAGGAGGGCGTTGCCAAAAAAATCAGTGAGTCGATAGGCGCTGCACTGGTCAACGATTCGGTGCGCTCTTATGAGCCCGAACCCGCAGAGCGTATTCTGACGAATTTTTACAAAGCGATTTCGTTTTGGAAGGCCGGGGAAGCCGACAACGCCCGTGTGGAATTCAATCGAGCTAATGAAAGGGCGCGGCGGGCGGTTGAACGCTATCAGGCAATGATAGAGAAAGAGGCAGAAAAAGCTGACGAGGAAAAGGTGTCGGCTGAGGATCGCAATAAAGCGCTCTCCGGCGTAGCCGAGCAATTTCCGATGATAGAACAGTGGGAGGTTTACGATAGTTTTGTGAATCCAGCAGTGGCCTATGCCAATGCCTTGTTTCTGGCGCAGGGGCCGTCGGCGGATGTCGACAAAGCGCGAACATTGTTGGTGCGCGTGCGTGGCATGGTCGGTGATCACCCCGTTCTGAACGACGACTTGAGTAAGCTTGAGAGCCACCATGATCTTACCGCAGGGCAGCCGACGCGGTGGATTATCTATGAGTCGGGGCTAAGCCCTGTTCTGGATCAGAAGAAACTGAGTATCCCCTGGGTATGGAATGGCACTGTGTTGAATATTGCCATGGCACTGCCTGAACTAAGTGATCGCCAGCCGCTGGTATCGCCCAGCCCGTTAATTGTCGACGGTGACCAAATCGATGCCGCTGAATTGGCGCGGATGGATAAGGTTCTGCGCACGGAATTTAAAAAGCGTTGGCCAGCGATGATGAGCCGCGCAGTGATCTCAGCGACGACCAAGGCAGTTATTCAGCATCAGGCTACGAAGGAGTTTGGCGCGGTCGGTAATCTCGCGGGATATGTGATGTCAGCGGCGACCACCAATGCCGATACGCGTATCTGGCGAGCAATGCCCGAACGCTGGACAGTGGCCAAATTACCCGCGGACCGCGACAGCGTATTGAGTATTCCCTACGGCGCGGGTCTGGTTTCTGAAACGCGTTTGCCTGCAGGTCAAAGTGCAGTGGTGTACGTCAAGCAGCCAACTGGCAATGCCCAGCCACTGGTTGAAGTTCTCAGTCTGTAATACTGGAGTCGATCATGAATATAAAACACCTAAAGGCTGCTGCAATTGCTGGCGTCGCCACGCTGGTGCTGTCCGCTTGTAGTCAGGCGCCGGCGTCTCGAGGCTACCAAGAGCCACCGGTTTGGGCTAGCCATGTTAGTTACAGCGGTATGTGGCTCGATATTGAAGATGTGCGGGACTACCGCAGTCCAGAGAAGGGTTTGAAAGTTGTCGCTCAGCTGCGCTCGGCTGCGCGTACCGACAAAGCCTTTGCCTACCGCGTGTTGTGGTTTACCGCCGATGGGCAACCGATCAAAACCGTTCTCGGTAAATGGCAGGATCGCAGTATTAAACCCGGGCAGATAGTGGAGCTGATCGAAGTTGGCCCCGGGCCACGCGCGCAAGATTATCGCTTTGAATTCATGGATAAGTAGAGAGAGCTAACAATGAAAAGAATATTTGCTGCTGCGCTAATTAGTTCAGCCCTAGTCGGTTGCGCCGCCCCTGGTGCGACTTACGTAGATACCAATAACGATACCTCGGGAACAGTAATGGGGCTTGAGTACCGTGACTTCGAGAAGGCGGCCGCCGATGCGGTTCAGTCCATGCTGTCCACCGGCGCGGTGAATCACCCCAACGGTGGTAGATATATTCTGGCAATTAGTCGTGTTACTAACGACACCATGCAGCGCATTGATACCGACCAGTTGATTAAAAAAATTCGTATCGAGTTATTGCAGTCCGGCAAGGTGGTGGTGACGACTGCGGTGGGTTTGAACGGCCCGGAAGATGAAATGACCATGGCAGCTAGGCAGCTGCGCGGCAACGACGAATTTGACCAGGCTAGGGTTGCTAAGAAACGTTCGCTGCAGGCTCCAGACCTGTCGCTATCCGGAAAGATGTTACAGCGCAATCACAGCATCGGTCGCGGCCAGCAGCAGGTGGAATACTTCTTTCAGCTTAGCCTTACCGATATCAATTCGGGGTTGGCTATCTGGGAAGGTGAGACGCCAATCGTGAAGCGCGGTTCCGCTAAATCCGTATCTTGGTAAGGAGTGACCATGAAAAAAATAATAATAAAAACTTTATTTGTGTCGACGTTGAGCTGGTTTGCCAGCTCGGCTCACGCTGCTGAACTGGTATTGAGTGCCGATGTGGACTTTACCGATGCACTGATTGAATACTCACAGAATCAACAGGATGAGCTGCAGGCGGCAGGTAAGGACTACTGGTTGGCCTATGGCATCGCCGAGGTGAGCGGCGAGCCCGGAACGGATGGTTTTGTGATGAGCCTTAACGCAGCCTACGCGCTGGCGATGAACGAAGCTTACGGGAATTTGGCCAGCGTAGTGGGTACCAATAAGATTGCGGCGGAAGTCGCTACGCGGCTAAAAGCGACCGAGGGGACAAACGATACGTTCCAGGATGACTGCGATAAAAAAGTTAATGAAATAAGAAAGCCCGGCTGGAAATCGGACGGTTTTGTCGATGGCGTTATGGCCACTTTGCAATCGCTAGCCGGCCGCAATCCTGCTGGTGATCGAGAAACGCAGTTTTCCGGTGTGATTTACTGCCAGTCGGTGCTGAATGAACGCTCTATTGACGAAATTCAGACTAATTTGGTTGAAGAGGTACTTACGGGTACTCGGGTAATTAAAAGCGCTATTCACGATGGGAAAATTGGCGTTGTGGTTGGCTATTCGTCAGAAACCGCTAAGGCGTCGGGTATTCTCGCCGCACAGAATGCGGCGTCGCAGCCACTGCCCGGAGCGCGCAAAGAGATCGGTGACTGGGTCAAGCAACAGATCGCTGCACAGCCTGGTTCTACACTAGGTTTAGCCGGCACAAGGATGAAAAAGCTCAGTAATGGCGAGTGGGCGATAGTGGGTTTCTCTGTTGCGCCTCATTTTAAAGCGGCAGAATCAGGCGGTATTTTAGAACGACAAAAGAATGATTTAATGCGCACGAGGGCCGAACAGGGAGCGATGACCGAGTTGGCTAAGTTCTCCTCCTTGAGTATCGCTTTCTCGCAGGAGAATCGCAGTCGTGAGGTTAATCGCGAAACGCTGCATAAGGAAATTCAGCGCGACGGCACAGAGAAGGCCACGGTCAAATTGCAAAATGCTCTTGCGCTGCAGCTCAGTAAACATACCAGCGCATCCTCAAAATTAAATCTCCGCGGTGCCCAGAAGGTCTACTCCCGCAAGATCTTAGATGAGCAGACGGGGAACAGTTACTACTTGGCGGCCCACGCTTGGAGCCCAAGTATGCTTGCTCAGGTTAACAACTTTCGCAATAGCACAGCTGCTGCCGCTGATCGCGGTCGGCAAACGACGGGGGCGGAACAAGGCGTCAGCCGCAAGGCTTATAGCTCTGCCCCTGCATTGCAAGAGGATTGGTGACGATGGGCTTGTTAAGCAAACGTACTATCCAGAGGTGGGCCGTTTTGTTGTTGAGTTGCTTTCCTGTTGCAAGCTTTGCTGCGGGCACGCGAACCATCGAAGTCAATGCTATCGGGTTTGGTGCCAGTCGTAACGAGGCGATTCGCGCGGGCTTGTCCTCGGCGGTGGGGCAGGTGAACGGCACCTCTCTAAGTGCCACTGAGCAAACGGAGTCGGCGACCTTAGTGGCCGCATCTGCGAATGCGAAGGGTGAGCTGTCAACGTCAAATATGGAAATTAATGTCGAGAGCTCGGCGGCGACGAAAACGAGTGGCCAGATCGATAGCTACGACATATTGTCGGTTTCGCAGACAGACGATGGCAATTTCAAGGCGGAGTTGAAGGTCAGGGTGTTTCGTTACGATACGCCCGCCTCGTCTTCGCGAAACCGCTTGGCTCTCTTAGTGCCGGAGTCGAAGGCGTCGTCGTACTCACTGTTTGGGCGCATGAGCACGTCGACAGCCAAAGACGCCTTGTATCGCGCCATAGAGCAGCATCTGGTGCAGACGCGCAAGTTTGCGGTGCTCAGTCGCAACGATCTCGATGCGGTGTCCAATGAGTTGGCGCTTATAGCTTCCGATGCAACCTCGCGGCAGGAAAAAGCAAAACTGGGTCGGGTATTGGGCGCCGACTTTATTCTCTTGCCTGAAATTATTAGTGCTAGTGGTGCGACGACCAGCGAAACGGTGAAAATTACCGGTCAGGTAAAAACATCTAGCTACGGCAAGCTCGTTATCGGCGTAAAAGTACTGGCGGCCGCCACCGGTGAAATTAAATACTCCGAACAATTTTCAGCAACGACTTCACGCTCGCGGCGAGAGCCCTTGTTTCAGGCGGTCGCCAACAAGGCAATTGATGGTGTGGTTGAACAGATCTACCCGAAACGCATCGTCAAGGCGACAGCAGGTAAGCTGATTATCAATGCCGGTGGTAAGGGTGTTCAGCTTGGCCAGCACTACGATGCTTATGCCGTTGGCGAGCTGATTGTCGACCCCTATACCGGCGAATCGCTGGGAGGAGAGGAAACCAAAATTGGCACGGTGAAAATTACCAAGGTGCTGCCCAAAATGTCTTATGCCGCGGCGGTTACCGGCAGTGGTTTTGAGTCGGGAATGGTGCTACGAAAGAGCAGTTACCGCGGGCGCCCAGCTAAGCCCGAGGCGGCTTCAACACCTGCCAAACCGGCCACAGGTTTTTCATTGCCTTTCGACTGATCGCGGCGGCCACCCTGAGTCATTTTGGACTAAGCGGCGAGCCGGCTCGGTGAGCGCGATTATTGTGGCAGTTGGCGGCGGACCTTCGACGAGGGGCCGCCGCTTTTTTTTGAGGGGCATCAGCTGGGTTTGAACGTGGACTGAAGTTGGTTGTGGGTGACGTGGTCGGGTTGCGCCGTAATGCTGGCCGGCGTAGCCCCAACGCCCGGGGTGGGCGCTGGGGTTTGCTGTGTTAGCTCTGTGGTGGTTTAGGCCGCCGCTTCCAGGCGCCGGTTAATGTACAGGGCCAGCAGGGTGCAGAGTGCGCCGGAGATCAGGTACCAGCTGACTGCCGACAGACCAAAGTGCACTGACAGGCCCAGTGCGATCAGCGGCGCGAAGGCGGCGCCAAACAGCCAGGCAAAGTCCGAGGTCAGGGCGGCGCCGGTATAGCGAAAGCGCGGGGCAAAGTTCGCGGTGACGGTGCCTGATGCCTGGCCGTAAGACACGCCCAGCAGGGCAAAGCCAATCAGGATAAAGGCGTCTTGGGCGGCGGCTGAGCCACCCATCAGCATGGGTGAAAACAGCGCAAATATGGCGATCAGTACCGCCATCAAGCCGACGACGACGCGTTTGCCCAGTCGGTTGGCGATGGTGCCTGAGATGATCGTGGCAGCGATGCCCACCAGTGCGCCAAATATTTGTATGGTCAGTACGTTGCCCATTGCCTGCGAACCGTTAAGCGATATCCACGATAGCGGGAACAGGGTAACGATGTGGAACAGGGCGTAGCTGGCCAGTGCCGCAAAGGCGCCGAGGAAAATATTCGGGCCTTCCTTGTCGAGCATTTCCTGAGTGCTGATCGGCTCCAGGTCGCTCTCTTCCAGCGCGAGGGTGTATTCCTCGGTTAACACCAGGCGCAGCCGGGCAAACAGGGCGACTACGTTGATGGCAAAGGCGACAAAGAAAGGATAGCGCCACGCCCAGTTGGTGAAGTCCTCGGCGCTGACGCTGAGTGTCAGGTAGAGGAACAGGGCGTTAGCCAGCAGAAAGCCGATGGGCGCGCCCAACTGGCCAAACATGGTGTACCAATTGCGTTTCGCCGGTGGTGCATTGAGCGCTAGCAGTGACGGCAAGCCGTCCCAGGAGCCGCCCAGGGCAAAGCCCTGCAACAAGCGGAACATTGCCAGCAGGAATATGGCACTGCCGCCCAGGGTGTTGTAGCTGGGCAAAAAGGCAATGCCGGCGGTGGCGGTGCCGAGCAGGAACAGCGACACGGTGAGTTTGACGCTGCGCCCCCACTGGCGCTGAATGGCCATAAATATCGCCGTGCCAAAGGGCCGCGAGACAAAGGCCATGGAAAAAATGGCAAAACCGTAGAGCATGCCATTTAAGGTGTCGGTGAAGGGGAAAAACACCTGTGGGAAGACCAGCACACAGGCGATGCCAAACACAAAGAAGTCGAAATGCTCCGAGGCGCGGCCGATAATCACGCCAACGGCGATCTCGCCAGGGGCCACCGGCGAGTGCCCGGCGGGGGTTTTCATATCCGCAGCCACCGCGGTATTTGCTGTAGAATTTGCCATAGTCAGACGGTTTTCCCAGTCGTATTACGCTAATGAGTCAAAGCCTACCCCTTTTGGCTGGGGCCGAACATAGGACAAATTGTCCAATTCTCCCTCCCGCTGGTTTCGCGTACAGTCCACGTTCGAATGCACTAACTGGATTAGCGTGTGGCGATGTCAGTATTCAAAACTTCTATTAAGGCACTAGCGGTGGCGGTGTTCGCCGCAATGGTGGGCGGCTGTGACTGGGTGGTTATGTCTCCCTCTGGGGATATCGCCGCGCAGCAGGCCGACCTAATTATATGGGCCACGGTGCTCATGTTGATAATTGTGGTGCCGGTGATTGCGCTGACACTGCTGTTTGCCTGGCGCTACCGCGCCTCGAATGACAAGGCGACCTACAAGCCCGACTGGGA
>JBFKEA010000094.1:0-8701 GCA_041619375.1 Spongiibacter sp.
GTGAGCTTGTGCAGGATTCACACATCTGCAATAGCCATAACTAAAAGTCAAAGGACTCAAAATCCTCATCGCCAAAGCTATCCTGAAATTGCCCGTCATTGATCAAAAATTGTCGTCGCTGCAAGTAGGCATCTTTGATAAAGGTGTACTTATCACCATTGACCAACTCCTCCGACCCTAGCAGTTTGGCGCGAACCTGCAATAGATCAAGCGCAATCAAGCCCAGTTCTGCGCTCAGTGGGTTAACATCCACCATCGGCGACGTATAAGTGTCAATGACTCGGCCGCCGCCGTCGCGCACCGTGCTCGGCCCAAGTAGCGGCAGCATCAGGTAGGGCCCGGCATCAACGCCCCACACCGCCAGAGTCTGGCCAAAATCTTCCGATTCTCGCGTCAGTCCCAGGTGAGTGGCCACATCGAAAAAGCCCAACACCCCCACCGTGCCATTGATCAAAAAACGGCTGCCGTCAACGAGTGCGTCAGCGCCCTCACCCTGCAAAACATCATTGACCAGGTTTTTGATCTCGCCGATGTTATTAAAAACGTTACCGATACCCTGATCGATAAAGCTTGGCGTCACTTTTTTGTAGGCTTTAGCTAGCGGTTTGGCAACATAGCGATCAGCACCCTCGTTGAAGGTGAAAATATGACGATTCAGCCCTTCCCAAGGATCGCGAGGGTCGTTGCCATAATCCCCGGCGAAAGACGGCGATGCCAGCAAACAAGACACTGCGATCAGCAGTCTATGCAGCAACATGCAAGTATCGTTTCCCAAAGTGGTTGTGGGCACACTATACCTAATGCCCCTGCTAATAACACCCATGTTAATTTGCATCGCGCGATACCTCGGCAAGGTAGAGAATATCGCGGCGATAGAACTGCTCCAGCAACGGTAAAGCAAAGCCTTGCAGCGACTCTTCTGTGGCGCCCAGCTCGGCCGCCAATACCGCCAGACAGTCCCGCGGGCGGCCCGGGTTCGCCAACAACTCCAGCAAGCGAGTGGTGACTGCATTGAGCTCCATGAAACCGACCTCGTCAGCGCGGTTGCGATATACCAATAAGTATGTCGCTTTCGCATCGGCACACTGGGGCTGGAACTCAGCACTGATGCGCTGCACGGCATAAGGGTAAGCCAATGGCCAGGCAAGTACCGAGCGCTGTAATGGGGCGTCGAGCAGCGACGCTGGCTGGGGCCGAGCGGCTGGTAACTGATCATCGGCAATATCCAACGCCATCTCCACCCACTCGTAGTGGGCCAGCGCCGGCAGGAATGGCGGCGCAATAGCTGGCGCTTGCGCACCGTTCAAATAGATCAGGAACTCTTCAGCAATCTGCAGAAAATACGGACTCTGGCAGCGGTGATTGCGCATAAAGTCGCGCACCAGCTCCCGCCACTGGGCCGCGCTGAACAGGCTCCGGCACACCGGAAACCCCCCGCTGAGAAAACCCTCGATATTATTAAAAAACAGCTCCCGGTATATCTGTAAACGCCTAGGCTCTACCCCCGGAGGCCCGCTGTTGCTGAGTGGGTCTCGAAGATAGTCGGTAAGTTGGCGCTGAAGGTGCTGAAAATCCTTCATCGCGCCGGCTCCCCAGCTGGGGCCACACTGTGCTGGGCGGCGCGAATTTTCGCCAGCTCCGCCAGCAATTCCGACATCGGCGGAAAATTAAAATCGCGCTCAAGCAGCGTCGGCAACGGACCGCACAGGGCGTAGGCGTCGTCGAGCAAGTGCCAGACCGGATCGATCACCGGCGCACCGTGGGTGTCGACCTTAAGGTCTTGAGCCTCGTCGTAATGCCCGGCAATGTGCAGATACGCCGCTCGCGACAGCGGCAGTTCGCGCAAAAAGGCGTGGGGGTCGTAACCGTGATTAACACTGTTGACATAGACATTATTGACATCCAGCAGCAAGTCGCAATCGGCCTCGCGCAGCACCGCAGATATAAACTGCGACTCACTCATTTGCTGCCCCGGTGCGGCGTAATACGAGGCATTTTCCAGTAAAATACGCCGCCCGAGGCGCTGCTGAACCTGGCGTACGCGATCGGCCACATGAGCAACAGCGTCATCGGTAAAGGGGATTGGCATCAAGTCGTAAAGATGACCGTCATCGCCGCAATATGTCAGGTGCTCGCTATACAGACGGCAATTAAATCGCTCTATAAACTCACCGACTGCATCAATCAGCGATAGATCCAGCGGCGCAAAGCCGCCGATATTGAGACTGAGGCCGTGCAAGGTAACGGGGAAGCGCTCCGCCAACTCGCTAAAAGCACGGCCAAAGCGGCCGCCCAGCCCAATCCAGTTCTCGGGTGCAACTTCCAGAAAATCAATATCATCCGCCTGCAACTCGGCGAAATCACTCAACAAGCCGCGGCGCAACCCAAGCCCCGCAGACTGACATGGCAGCGCCGGCTGAATGGCCACCTGTTGTGCTGGCACTGCTGTCAAAGTACTGTCTCCCCATTAACCGTCCACTGTGGGCTAAGACGCATTAGTCAGTTGATTGTTACATCGTTTTTCAACGCCTTCCACAGCTGTTTAAGGCGTTTTTCGGACACGCTCTGAGCGGTACCAAGGCGCTGGGCAAACAGTGACACCCGCAGCTCCTCCAATAACCAGCGGTATTCGCGCAACGCCGCCGAATCGCGCCACAAACGCGGCGAGGCCGCCAGCACTTCATCCAGCTGCTCCTGCAGCGGTGCGATCACCAAGGTACATTGGCGGTCGCGCTGATAGTGACCATCGAGTTTCGCAATGCGCTCGTCAATGGCTGCCAAATAACGCGGGTAATGGCCCAGCGCCTCGGCGGACACCGAGTAGATAAAGTCATCGAAGAACAAAGCCGATAACTGCTGCTGAATGTCGTTAATACTGTGAATCCAGCTTAGGCTGTTGAGCTTCTTGAGTTGCCGGCGGATACCCGCCAGTGCCGCCAGAATATCGCCTAGTAAGGCCGCGCTATGCTCAGCGTGAACAACGAACTGAGCGCGGCCGGCTTCCCACACCGCATCGAATTCCGCGCGGTTGCTCGGCATCGGCGCCGCATCGGCAAGAAATGCCCGGCGCGCCGCCACCAGCAGACAAGACTCCAACCACTGTTTGCGCTGCTGCCCGCAGGCGGCAAATTGCAGTTGCTGCTCATTACCTTTGAACAACTTGGCGCGCAGCGCTTTGCACTGGCTGGGCAAACGCAGTAGCAGCAGACGCAATACACCGCGCTCGGTCTGCAAAGCGGCCTCCTCCGCCGTTTCCGCCAACCCCAGCTCAGCCTCCTGCCCAAGATCGCGCAAACAGGGATAGGCCGTCAGTGTCGCACCCGCCTGTTTAAAGCGGTGCTCAGCGGGCAGCTCGCCAAACTCCCACTGCTGATAGCGGCGCCGCACAAACCCGCCCTCGCTTTCCTCAGCGATGCCCTTTTGCACCTCGACGGCGAGCTGCTCGCGCAGGGCGTAAATATCGCGCCCCGATGCCAGGCGCTTGCCACTGTCATCGAGAACGATGATATTCATCCGGTAATAATCGTCCAGCGCCGCTGCCGACCAGGCGGACAAATCAATCCGCGCCTCACTTAACTGCTCGAGGCGAGCCGCCAAGACGGGCAACAACGGCTCGTCACCCGCACTGAGACGGCTCAACGCGCGATCGACAAAATCCGGCACCGGCACCAATTGCTTGCGCTGAGCCTTGGGTAACGCTTTTACTAATGCAATGCACTTCTCCCGCAACAGCCCGGGCACCAGCCAGTCGAAACGGCCCTCGGGTACCTTGTGCAACAGTGCCAGCGGCACCGCCACACTAACCCCGTCGTCACTGTGGCCGGGCTCAAAATGGTAGCTCAGGGCTAACCGAAACTCGCCACACCTCAGCTGCGCCGGAAACTGCGCAACATCCACACCACCCTCGCTGCGCATCATCTGTGCGCGACTCATCTTCAGCTGGGCATCAGCAGCGGCTTTATTCAACCAAGCTTCGAGCTGTTTCGCGGTGGTAATGCCCAGGGGAATGCGCTCGTCGTAAAAGGTATAAATCTCATCGTCGGACACCAAAATGTCGCGGCGGCGCGCCTTGTCTTCCAAGTCTAGAATATCGCGGCGAAGGGCCTGATTATGGCGAAAAAACTCCGCACTGCCGCGGTAACGGCCTTCAACCAGCGCCTGGCGAATGAGAATCTGCCGAGACACTAACGGGTCAATCGGCCCGTAGTGAACCCGGTGGCGCTCGCGCAAACTCAAGCCGTATAACAAGGTCTGCTCGTAGGCCATCACCCGGCCAGTTTTGGCATGCCAATGCGGCTCTGCATAATTGCGCTTAAGCAAGCTGTCGTTAATACCAAACAACCACTCGGGTTCGATCTTGGCGACACAGCGGGCATATAGCTGTGTCGTTTCGGCCAGTTCCGCGGCGACGATCCACTTGGGCGATTTCTTGCGCAGCGAGGACCCCGGAAATATCCGCAATTTGCGATTCCTTGCCCCGAGGTACTCTCGCTCTTCAGCGCGATTGGCAATTTGACCTAAGAACCCCGACAAGAGTGCGCGGTGCAGTTGCTGATAATCTGCGGCCTGGTTATTTAACGGCAGGTTTAGCTGCCGGCACATCAGCAACAACTGATGGTGTACTTCGCGCCACTCACGCATTCGCGTCCAGCTGAGAAACTCTTTCTTACACAGGCGCCGCCACTGATTAGCGGTAAGCGCCTGGCGCTGTTCTTCGGCGTAATCCCACAGTGCCACGAAGGCCAAAAAATCCGAATCCTCCTGCCAAAAACGGCGATGCATTTCATCGGCCGCCTGCTGTTTATCTGCCGGGCGCTCGCGCGGATCCTGAATACTCAGGGCACTGGCGATCACCAGGGTTTCCCGCAAACAATTCTGCTCCGCCGAGGCGATAATCAGCCGCGCAATACGCGGGTCGACCGGAAAACGGGCCAGAGATTTGCCCAACGTGCTCATGCGCTCGCCGTCAACCGCGCCCAGTTCGCGCAGCAGGGCAAAGCCGTCACTGATCAAGCGACTGTCCGGGGTATCCACGAAGGGAAATTTGCGAATATCGCCCAAGCCCAGCTGCAGCATCTGTAAGATTACCGCCGCGAGATTCGTCCGCTGAATTTCCGGCTCAGTAAACGCCGGTCGGCGCTCGTAGTCTTCACGGCTATAAAGGCGATAGGCAATGCCCTCGGCTACACGTCCGCAGCGGCCGGCACGCTGATTGGCACTGGCCTGTGATATCGCCTCTATCGGCAGGCGCTGCACCTTGCTGCGCACACTGTAACGGCTGATACGCGCCGTACCGGCATCAATCACGTAGCGAATCCCCGGCACCGTCAATGAGGTTTCCGCGACATTGGTGGCCAATACCACCCGCCAGCCGCGGCGCCCAGTGGTATCAAAGATGCGCTGTTGCTCGCTGGCGCTGAGACGCGCGTACAACGGCAGAACCTCGGCGCCCGGCAGTTGGGCATGGCGCAGCCGCTTGGCCACTTCACGAATATCGCGCTCGCCACTGAGAAACACCAGCGTGTCGCCGCTGCGCTGGGCACCCTCGGCGATGAGTTCACGCAGCACCGCCTCTATCGCCTCGCCCAGGTCCTGCTCGCCGCTGAGTTCATCCAATGGTCGATAGCGGTATTCCACCGGGTAACTGCGGCCGGAGACTTCAACCACCGGCGCATTATCAAAATGACGGGAAAAACGCTCAACGTCGATTGTTGCCGAGGTAATAATCAGCTTCAGGTCAGGCCGCCTGGGCAACAGGGTTTTTAGGTAGCCGAGCAAAAAATCGATATTGAGGCTGCGCTCATGGGCTTCGTCAATAATGATGGTGTCGTACTGACTGAGGTAACGGTCTTGACTGATTGCCGCCAGCAAAATGCCGTCTGTCATCAGCTTGATATAACTGCCCTCAGAACTCTGCTCCTGAAAGCGCACCTGATAGGCCACCGCCTCCCCCAGCGGGCTTGTCAACTCGTCGGCAATGCGCTGAGCGACCGTTCGCGCCGCCAGTCGCCGCGGCTGGGTGTGGGCAATCATGCCATCAATACCGCGGCCCATTTGCAAGCATAGTTTAGGCAGCTGGGTAGTTTTCCCCGAGCCGGTTTCGCCAGCGATGACCACCACTTGATGGCTGTCGATAGCGCGCCGGATGTCCTCCAATCGCTGACACACAGGCAGCGCCGGCGGAAAAGCAATATCGGGCAAACCGTCTCTGCGTTGCTGCAGCTTGGCCGCCGAGGCCTTCAGCGCAGCGCTTAACGGCTCAATCGCCGCCGCCACATCTGCACCGTCCTTCTCGCGGCGCTGCAACTGCTGCAGCCGGCGCTGCAGACGATGTCGATCAGGCCGGTAACACGACGCCAGCAGCGCCCTCAGTTCGTTCCAGTTAGTCGCGGACATAACACCCTAAAATAAAAAGGGCGCCACATGGGCGCCCTGCTAAACCGTCACAAGCCTTAGCTTGCGCGCTTGAGCATTTCCTCATCGCGAAGCGTACGACGCAGCACTTTGCCGACATTCGTCTTGGGCAGCTCATCGCGAACCTCGATATAGCGCGGCATTTTATAGCCGGTCAGACGCTCACGCAAAAACTCCTTGAGTTCTTTTTCGTCAATGTCTCCGTGCTTGGGCGCAACAAAGATCTTCACCGCCTCACCGGATTTTTCATCGGGTACACCAATCGCTGCACACTCGGCGATATTCGGGTGCGAGCTGAGCACATCCTCGATCTCATTTGGATAGACGTTAAAGCCCGACACCAAGATCATATCTTTCTTGCGATCGACGATTTTCAGATATCCGTCCTCTTGTACGATCGCCACATCACCGGTGTATAGCCAACCGTCCTTGATGGTTTTCTCCGTTTCGTCAGGACGCTGCCAATACCCCATCATTACCTGCGGGCCGCGTATGCACAGCTCGCCGCGCTCGCCCATGCCAACGTCCTTGTCATCATCGTCGACCAGACGGACTTCGGTGCCAGGCAGTGGCAGGCCGATGGTACCAATTTGATTAGCGCCGCCGGGGTTAATCGATACCACTGGCGAGGTTTCCGTAAGGCCGTAGCCCTCGTAAATTTCTGCACCGGTCATCTCTTTCCAGGTTTTTGCCGCGCCTGCGGTCAGCGCCATGCCGCCCGACAATGTCACCTTGAGCTGAGAGAAATCCAGCCCGGCAAACTCGGGGTGCTTGCACAGCTGCACAAACAGGGTGTTAATGCCGCTCATGCCGCTCCAGCGGTTGCGCTTCATTTCCTTGATCACGCTATTCAAGTCACGTGGATTGGGAATCAGCACCGAGTGGTTGCCCTGCATCATCACCACGAAGGTGAGCATGAAGGAATAGATGTGGTAGAGCGGCAGCGGAGCAATAAAGGTCTCACCGCCAATCTCCAGACCATAACTGGCAAAATTTTCGCGGCTCTGTAGCACATTGGCCATCAGGTTGCGGTGACTGATCATTGCGCCCTTAGACACACCAGTGGTGCCGCCGGTGTATTGCAGCAGTGCCAGCGCTTCGGAGTCCGGCGCCGCTTTTTGATAATTCTGGCTTTTACCTTGAGCAAGCGCTTTGCGCAAGCTGATCGACTTTTTAAATTTAACCGAAGGCACTTCCTTCTTCACGTACTTCAGCGCGCCATTGATCAAGGTGCGCTTAAGCGGAGCATGCAGATCGCCGACCTCGGTGACGATCACCGTATCGACAGCAGTATCGGGCACCACCGCCGCCGCGGTTTCAGCAATATTCGCCAACACCACCATGGCTTTGGCGCCGGAGTCATTTAACTGGTGCTTCAATTCCCGTTCGCTGTAGAGCGGATTGGTGTTCACCACGATCAGGCCGGCGCGCAGTGCGCCAAACAATACCACCGGGTACTGGAGAATATTCGGCAACTGAATCGCAATACGGTCCCCGGCCTGCAAACCACTGTGCTGTTGCAGGTAACAGGCAAATTTCGCCGACAAGGTATCGAGGTCGGCATAACTCAGGGTACGCCCGAGGCAGCTTACCGCCGGGTTTGCCGCGTACTCACTGACGCAGTAGTCAAACATACCGACCAGATTGGGAAACTCCCGCAGATCAACATCGTTGGCCAGACCAATTCGTGATCTTGCGGCGTTAATCGATTCTGCTATGTGCTGTTGCTGCTCAGACAAGGTTGCCCCCTAGCTGTTTTTGTTATTGATACAGTGTCGCATCCCCCACTATACAAAGGCACGGGAGCGCATCAAAGTTAATTTGGCAAGCTAACGATATTTGTGTTCACTGTCAACACTAAGTCACGATTCGACGCGGAACTGCTCGGGGTCGACAAACATCAAACGCAGCCGCAAATTCCCCGGCTGACGCTGGTCGACAGACATCAACAACGCATTTGTATCGCCCTTGGCCGAACTGATGGCCGGCACCAGAATGACGTGTTCAGCCCCATCTTCGTCGCTCAGCACGCGCGGCGCGGTTCCCGCCTTAAGAAACCTGGCGTAGCTATCGATCAGCATCAATAGCTGATTGCGAAAACTGCTGAAATTGAGCTGGCCGCGAAATTCTGTGCAATTCATATCCAAGCTGACGCGCAGCTGTGAGCCGTCTTCCATTTTTAGATTATTGAGCAATACCGCCTTGCCTTCTTCCAGCACGCGAAAATAACGTTTAGCCTCGCTGCGCTGAGCATCGATGATGCACGCCTTAAACAGCGACGATGCCA
>JBFKEA010000095.1:0-8668 GCA_041619375.1 Spongiibacter sp.
ACAAAATCATGGCCGCTGGCCCCCAAGCCGTGCAGCCAGATCACCGCCGCATCGGCCACGCCTTGCGGCTCTATTACTTCACATTTGAGCAAGGTCTAATCCCCTGAGCACTAATAGGTGGCCGGCAGAATATCACGCTTGGGCGATTCAATCCTGTGCCTGCATAGTCTGCCTTCCCTTGGGCACAGCCTATAGGCTATCGCCTTCAAACCACACAAAGTGTGGTCGATTGATTTAAGCTAAATCTACGCCGTTACTGTGCTGCCGAACGCGGCAGTGCAAGAAGTAATTGGACGCCCTGTCGACGCACAGCCCAGCATCGCGTTTTGTTCTTGTGTAAACTTAGGGGCCTGTTCCGGCACTTCTGGCGGCACTCCCGCCCGCACTTCTTCAGGCACTGAGATTGGCTTTATGAGAGACCTACTGACAAAACTATGCTGGCCGATACTGCGGATCTTCGAGACCGAGCAAACGCCTGCCAATTACAAACCTTCTCACCGGGTGATTCTGAACGTTGTGGGGGCACTGTTCTGGATACTAGCACTGGGCTCAGGCGCGGCGGCGCTGAATAGCGGCCAGCTGGGCTCGCTGATTCCGGTCGTGGTGTTCTTCAGCGTCGGTTTCGTGTCGTTGATTATTGGCACGCTGGGTTCTGATGGCGCGGTTTCGAAGATTTGGGGCACGAAATAAATGCTTAAGCACGTGGTATTACTCAACTGGAAAGCGGGCACGTCTCAAGCCGACATCGACGCGGTCACGGCGGGGCTTAGCGCCCTGCCCGAGGCGATACCTGAAATTGTCAGTTACCAGTTCGGCCCCGACGCGGGGATTTACCGGGGCAATGCCGACTATGCGCTGGTGGCGGACTTTCACTCTGAGGCGGACTTAAAGACCTATGTGAACCACCCCAGTCACCAGTGTTTTTTGCAGGAGGTGGCGGGGCCGATTCTGGAGTCGTTTCAGTCGCTGCAGTTCGACCTGCCGGCCTGAGCCGCAGCCATTCAGTTTATGCAGCGCCGTGGTTTAGCGGCGCCGGCACCGGCGTGGGGGTTCTTCCACCGCGCTTGTCGCGATACATGCGCTGGTCGGCGGCACTGATTAGCTGTTTTACATCGAGATCGTTACCCAGGCTGCAGGCCACGCCGATACTGATGCCAATTTCCAGCCCAATGCCCTGATAGCAAAACCGCTGCTGGACGGCGCTTTGTAGTTTTTCAGCCACCTTCACCAGCGACTCTTCAGAGGTGACGCCGGTAATTGCCACAATGAATTCGTCGCCACCGATTCGGGCAATAATATCCTCTTCGCGAAGGGCGCTGCGCGCGCGCTTGACCACTTCGACCAGAATGGCGTCGCCGACGGCGTGACCATAGCTGTCGTTAACCGGCTTAAAGTTGTCGAGGTCGATAAATATCACACCCACCCCTTCCCGCGAGCGCTTGCCCTTAAGCAGTTCGTATTCCAAGCTGGAATGCAGTATATGCGGCCGCACGGCCCCGGTGAGCGCATCGACGCTCGCCATCTTGTAGAGCTCGGCCTGGGTATCGGCGGTTTCCTTTGCCAGACAGGCAATTAGACTGGAAAGCTGGGAGAAGGAGGTAAAGATGATTATGGGCAGCCACACCACGGTGACCAGATAGGCGGCCCAGGTAATCGGCGAGGTCATATAGTCGCTGACCTCAATAGACGGGCGAAGGGCAATAATGCCGGTGGTATAGCAGTAAGCGACCAGACAGGTGAGGGTAATCGCCGCGCCTGCCAACAATAAGCCGACGTGACGCGACACCAGTATGCCGCCCAGCAGCGCGCTGCAAGCCAGCCACCAGGTGCCCGAACCCAGCATGCCATACTGGATAAGACCGGCGGTTCCGATACTCCACATCACCGCTATTAACGACCAGAACTTGGTATTGTAGGGCAGTTTTTTTGACAAGAGCCAAAGCACAATGGCGCCGGCGCTAATGACAATGTGCGCGGCATAAATGGTCTGCCAACCGGTAACAACGGTGCGCGCTACCGACAGCGGGCCACCGGTAGCACCGACCATGGCAAAGCAGTAAATAATCTGGTTCAGCGCCTGCTGGCGTGCGTTTTCGATAACGACATAGGGGTCGATGAATTCGCCTGACTGCTCGTTATTTAACATACCTTAAGTTCCATTTTAAGGTGTTTGTATACTTTGATAGTACCCAATCAGGCGCCAATTTAAGTTAAGGGATTCCCCCTACTCCGCTGCACAAAACGCCGATAATGCAAGCCAGCTAACTCAGCCTGTTTACTGCGGGGTATGGCGCGGCGGTTAAACCGCCGGGCCAAATACCGACACCGCCGAGCGCTGCCGGTCTAGGGAAAGGCCGGCGGGCGCAGCCCGGCTTCCGGCCACTGCTGGGGCTGGCGTTTGAATGCCGCCATGTCATAACCCATTGCCGCAATGCGCGCCAGCATCGCCTGGTACTGCGCCTCTGGCATGGTGGGATTTCGGGCCATCAACCACACATAGTCACGCGCGGCGCGGGCGACAATGGTTACCGAGTAGTCTTCAGACACATAGGCCACGCGGTAGTCGGCGTTAAACGGCCACAGGAACTGCATTTTCCACTGGCTATTGGCGGTATTCTTTACCACCGTGGCCGAGGGGCGGTAAGTTTTTAAGGGCGCACTAAAGCTGCCGTTGCGAAACCGATAAGCCACTTCGATCTCCCCCGCCTTGGTCAGGCGGTAGCTCTCGATACCATTGTGGGCATTGCGCTCGGGCAGCAGGGGAATAAAACCAATGACATACCAGTCGCCCATAAAGCGCTGCAGATCTAGCGAAGCGGGCGCGGGCAGAGCGGGTTTGACACTGGCGCAGGCGCACAGCGCCGCGACAGACAGACTTATAATGGCCATACGTAACATTAGGCACTCCTTGGTTAGCTCATGCTGCGTTTACGCGCTCGCCAGCCATTCAGAGCACACGGCGCCGCCCTGCCCTCAATGGGCCTGCGCCAGCGGCTAATTGCCGCGCGCGCAATCGGCGAGCAAGCTCCGCACCCAGCGGTGGGCCTGGTCGTGTTCCAACCGCGGGTGCCACGCTGCGGCCACGGTGATCGAGGGCATGGCAGCGGCGATGTGAATTTCCTCAAGCTGGCTCTGACGCACCGACAGCAGGCGCCGGGGAATCATCGCAATCATGTCACTGCCTTCCAGCAACTGCGGCAACACCCCGAAACTCGGAGTGGTGATAAGCACTTTGTCCATCAACGGCGACTGGTGAAGGTCGCTAAACAGAGGCCCCTCAAAGGCAAAGCCGGTGGGTGAGACAATGACATGGTCGTAGTGCAAAAACGCATTGGCCGACACCGCCTTGGCGGCCAGCGGGTGCTCGCGGTGCACAACGCCAATATAGTCGTCGGTAAACAAGTGCTCGCAGGCAAAATCGGCGGGCAGCGCCTGCGGAAAGCTGAGCATAAGGTCCAGCTCGCCGCTCCGTATGCGCTCGGCAGCCGCCTGGCTGTCCAGATCAAACACCGCGACTTTGACCTTGCGAGCCCGGCGGCGAATGGCGCGAATCAGCGGCACAAGCAGCGCGGTTTGCAGGTAGTCGTTGGCTGAAATGGCGACAGTAAACTCCGCCTCCTCGGCCTGAAACTCCGGCGGCTGCAATAGCTGCTGAGCATCGCTGAGTAGCTGCTTGATCGCCGGCCGCAGCGCCGCCGCGCGCGACGTTGGAATTAAACCGCGCTGGCTGCGCACAAACAGCGGGTCGTCAAACTGTTCTCGCAGCTTCTGCAGGGTATAGCTGACGCTTGGCTGGGTAACATGCAAGCGCTTGGCGGCACGCGACACACTGCACTCATCCAATAGCACATCCAGCACTTTCAGCAGATTGAGATCGACCCTTAAGATATCGCTCATATTTATATCTTTTATAAAAATTTACAATTTGCCTTATAACAGAAAGCTTTCTATCTTTCACCGATACGCCCCAACCGCCCATTCCCAGACCGAGAACGCAAAATGACGTCACGAAGCCAACACGCGTCCATATGTCGCATGTGCCACGCGGCCTGCCCCATCGTTGTGGAGATGGAAGACGGCAAGGCCGTTAAAGTCACTGGCAATAAGGCCAGCCCGACCTACCACGGCTTTTGCTGCAGTCGCGGGCAGGCCTCGGCGGAACACCTCCACCACCCCGACCGCCTGCTTAGCTCGATGAAGCGCCAGCCCGATGGCAGCTATGCGCCGATTGCCATTGAGCAGGCCATGGATGAAATTGCCGACAAAATTCGGCAACTGGTTGGAGACCACGGCCCGCGTGCACTGGCCGCGTATTTCGGCACCTATTCCGGCCCCTACCCGGCGGCGGGCACCATGCTCGGCTCGCTCGTGGCCTCGCTGGGTTCGCCGATGATTTTCGCCAGTGCGACAATCGACCAGCCCGGCAAAGACATTGCCAATGCCATGCTCGGGCAGTGGAAGGCCGGGCCGCAGGCGTTTGCCGATTCGGATGTGTGGTTAATGCTGGGCGGCAACCCGCTGGTGTCGATCGCCGGCGGCATTCCCAGCCAAAACCCCGCGCGGCGTTTAACCGACAAGCTTAAAGACGGCATGAAGCTGATTGTGATCGACCCGCGCAAAACCGAAACCGCGGCCCGAGCCCATATCCATTTGCGCCCCACCCCCGGCGAAGATGCCAGCGTGCTGGCGGCCATGCTACATGTGATTATCAAAGAAGCGCTTTACGACCGGGCCTTTGTCGACGACAACGTCAGCGGCTTTGAACAACTGTCGCGCACCGTGGCGGCGTTTTCACCGGAATTTGCCGCCGCCAAAGCCGATGTCCCAGCGCAGCAGATTATTGATGCCGCCCGCCTGTTTGCCGAGGCCAAGCGCGGCGTTGCCACCGGCCTGACCGGCGCCAATATGTCGGGGCACAGCTCGCTGGTGGAATACTTGATGCTGTGCATGAACACCCTGTGCGGGCGCTTTGTACGCGAAGGCGAGGCAGTGGCCAATCCCGGCGTATTACTGCCGCGCGCCACCCCGATTGCCGAGCCCACAGGGCCGAGCGCCTACACCAATATCGGCGAAAAACTGCGGGTTCGCGACTTGCAGCAAAGTGCCAGTGGCATGCCCACCGCGGCGCTGGCGGACGAAATTCTGCTCGACGGCGAAGGGCAGGTTAAGGCGCTGATCGTGAACGGCGGCAACCCGGTGGCGGCCTGGCCCGACCAGCAAAAAACCATTGCCGCCATGAAGAAGCTGGAACTACTGGTACAAGTGGATATCAAGATGTCGGCGAGCGCCCAGTTGGCCGACTACGTGATTGCCCCCAAGGTCAGCTTCGAAGTGCCAACGTTTTCGCTGGCGGTCGAACAGCTTGAGAGCTATTCCTACCACTGGGGCCTGTGCGAGCCCTTTGGCATGTATGCACCGGCGCTGATGGCGCCGCCCGAGGGTTCAGATTTAATCGAAGAGTGGGAGTTTTACTACGGCCTGGCCCAGCGCTTGGGCATTGCACTGTTCGCATTTTCAGTGCCATCAAGAACGGCTACCTGCCGAGCAGAGCGCGACTTTGTCATGTTCGACATGGAAAACAAACCGACGACAGACGAAGTATTTGAGATCATCAGCAACAATGCGCGCATCCCCCTTGCCGAGGTTAAAAAACATCCCGACGGCGGGCTTTTCCCAGAGCGTATTGTCGCCGCAGCAAAGCGGCCAGACTGCCGCGAGCGACTGGATATTGGCAACACCGATATGATGGCAGAGCTAGCGGCAATACCGAGCGAAACCAACACCGCCGAAGGCTACCCCTACAAGCTGGTGTGCCGGCGGATGAAAAATGCCTACAACTCGTCGCTGCGCGACCTGCCGAGGCTGATCAAAGCGAAACGCCCCTACAACCCCGCTTATCTGCACCCAGAAGATCTGCAGGCACTGGGTTTAGAGGACGGCGAGCGCATTCGTATTCGCTCGCCACACGGTGAAATTACGGGTATCGCCACTGCTGACAAAACCCTCAAACGCGGCATACTGTCGATGGCACACGCCTACGGTGACGGCAGTGACCTGCCGAGCCCGCAAAGTTTGTTTACTAACGGCAGCAGTACATCGCAACTGGTCAGCACGGAAGACAGCTACGACCGCTTTTCCGGCATACCGAGAATGAGCGCGGTGCCGGTAAATATTCAGCGAGTCAGCGCCAGCACCTCGCTCGACCAGGGATAGCGCGGCTCCCACAATAGGGGGCCGCGCCAGCGGCGGTTAGCCCAAAGCCCTGGCCAACGGCGGCGCCACCCGCACGCTGAACGGCATTTTTATCTCGTAGGTTACCCCACCGGCACCGTTGGGTGCCGGTGAACCCGGCTCATACTCAGGCGGCAGCACGCCCAGCGGGCGACTGCGCTGGCCGGACACATAAATGCGATCGCCACTGGGCGCAATTGCCACGCCGGTGACTTCGGTGAGCTCGGGGTTGCCGGGCAGTTGCAATAGGGGAATGGTGCGCCGGTCTGGTAACAACACCATACAGCGCATATAGCCGCCATCTTCCACCACCAGCATTTCACCATCCAGGGTCATAGCAATATTGTCGACACCGGAAAGGGGTTCTTCAGCATCGTCGAAGGGGGAACCGGCAAGGCCATTATTGGGGTCGTAGATGCTCTCTACCGTCTCACCTTCAACATCGATAACCCAAATATTGTCATCGCTCTTGGTCGAGAAAAAGATCAAGCCATTAAAGCACCACACGCCCTCGTTGCCGGCGAAAATCGTGGCATCGACCATGTCTACCGTGGCCGGTTGGGGAGTGCCGTCGTCGATGGCGTCGTTCCACACGATCGGTGTCGGGCCGGCGCGGGCCGCCTCAATGCCTGCGGGGACATACAGCACCTGCAACTTGCCGGCATCCATATCGGGCCGCTGATCAGCAAACGGCCAACTGGCGGAATCCCACACTGTGCGATAGAAGCGATCTGTTGAGGGATCGATGTCTTCGGTGTGATAAATCGCCCGGTTGTGGGCGTCCACCGCGACCATCTCGTGAGCCTTGCGACCAAAACGCGGCAACTCAACATATTCGCCGCCATCGCGCAGCGGACTGCACTCAAACATCTTGCCGTCCCAAATCTCCTCGCCGTTGATCCAGGTTCCCCAGGGCGTTGCCCCCCCGGAGCAGTTGGTGCTGGTGCCGCGCTGACAAGGGTAGGCATCTATCAGGTTGCCCTCAGCGTCGAAACGCAGGGCGCTGACGCCGCCGCCGAAGCCAGGGGGAAGGCGCTCAGCGGTATCGCGATCTAGGTTGCGACGAAATTCGCCGCTGGGGTCGCGGTCGCGAATGGTGGTCTGGTCACGGGCCTCGGAATTACTGACATAGATCCAGCCGCCATCTTCGGTGCGAAACGTGGCGCCGCCATCGGGGTCTGAATGCCAGAGAAAACTCGGGTCTACGCTCGGCACCGGCGGCTCACCAAACACCGCCAGCTGACGGGAGGTAAAGCCTGCGGGCAGGCGAATCCCGTCTTCGTTAGGCTCCAGCAGCGGACCAATAGTGCTGAACTTGCTGACAAAATTCGCCGAGCTGCCAGACCCGCCGGAACCACCAGAGCCTCCACAGGCCGTCAACCAATTAGCGGTTGCCACGCTGCCCGCAGAGAACAGCAAATTGCGCAGAAACACCCGGCGCGACCAGCCCTTGCGTTCTACGTCTTTAAGCAATGGGTTCACACTTACTCCTTCATCATTTGTCAGCAGCCACCGCAAAGTGATTGCTCATCTAAACATCGACCGATACCCGGCGGCAGCAAAACCCCACCTACCGATTCAGCCTACCTTTTTAACATACAAAAATGACAGGAGCACAAATGCACATTACGATGATTGAGTTAATTAGCGAAAGTACTCCTTGCCGCCCGGCCGGTGACCATAGCCGTTGCTGCGGCCCGCGCCCACCAACGGTCGCGAGGGACCGCGAACACATCATTTAGAACTTAACAGGGTGAGTACAATGAAAATAACACTGTTTGGCGCCACCGGTGCGCTGGGCAGCCAATGCCTGCAACAGGCGCTAGCTGCGGGCCACGAAGTGACCGTGCTGCTGCGCAACCCCGACAAACTCTCACCCGCGCTGCGCCAGCAAGTGCATATTGTCGAGGGCAATGCACTGGATGCCAACAAGGTCGATGAGGCCCTGGCGATCGACACCAAGGCCGTGCTATTTGCCATTGGCGTTGACAAGCACTCCCCGGAAAACCTGTGCACCGATGTGACTCGCCATATCTTTACCTCGATGCGCGCCAAGCAATTAAGCCGCTTTATCTGGTGTGGCGGTGGCAGCACCCTGATCAGTGAAGACCGGCCGGGCTTCGGCGAAAAATTTGTACAGCTGTTTTCAACCCTATTTCTGCGTCGGCGCCATTATGACAAGGCACTGCAGTACCACTATTTGGATAACAACCGAGATATCCCCTGGCTCGGTGTACGGCCATTACAAATGAAAAACGGCCCCCTTACTGGAACATACCGCCTTGGCTTTGATCGTTTTAGCGGCCTGTCGACCATCAGCTTTGCCGACTGCGCCGACGCCATGCTGTCGATGCTAGAGAACGATCAATGGTTGGGCAAGGCGCCGGTTGTTCAGTATTGAGCGGTCGACAATCGCCAAGCTGAAAGCGTGAGGTAA
>JBFKEA010000096.1:0-8667 GCA_041619375.1 Spongiibacter sp.
CACTGCCGACAAAGGCATCTTCCACAAGAACAAGGCCGCTCGCCATAAGAGCCGCCTGAACGCCCGCATCAAAGCGATGGGCGAAGCGGCGTAAGCCACTTAAAGCGCATAAAAAAACCCGCGTAATGCGGGTTTTTTTATGCCTGAATATTTATACCTGAGCATTAACGCGACAACAGCGCTATACCAGCACCATATTGTCGCGATGTATCAGCTCCGGCTCGGCGAGGTAACCCAACTTCTCTGCAATCGCGGAACTGGCACAGCCGGATATCTTGCGCACCTCGTCCGCCCGGTAATTCACCAAGCCACGCGCCACCTCCCGACCGTCGGGATCGACACAACTCACCAGGTCACCGCGCTCAAAGTCGCCGCTCACCTCCGTCACCCCCACCGCCAGCAAGCTTCTGCCCTGCTGGCGCAGCACCCGCGCCGCGCCGGCATCAACCAGCAGACTACCGCGCAGCCGCAACTGACCGGCCAACCACTTTTTGCGAGCCGCCATCGGCGGCTCCTTGGCCAGCAACAAAGTCCCCAAGGACTCCCCCGCCAAAGCCCGACACAATACCTCAGGCTCGCGACCACCCGCGATCAAGGTATCCGCCCCGGAGCGAGCCGCCAGACGCGCTGCCCGCAACTTGGTCAGCATGCCACCACGCCCCAAACTGCCGGCACTGCCGCCGACCATTGCATCCAACGCCGGATCGGCGGCATCCGCCTGCGCAATCAACTCGGCATCCGTATGATGACGGGGATCACTGCTGTACAGGCCGCGCTGATCAGTGAGAATCACCAAGGCATCGGCGTCGACCAGATTGGCCACCAGCGCCGCCAAGGTATCATTATCACCGAAACGAATTTCGTCGGTTACCACACTGTCGTTTTCGTTCACCACCGGCACCACCGACAGCCCCAGCAAGGTCAACAAGGTATTGCGGGCATTGAGGTAGCGATCGCGCGCGGAAATATCGTCATGACCAAGCAGGATTTGCGCGGTCTGCAAGCCGTGCCGACGAAAGCGCTCTTCATAGGCCTGCACCAACCCCATTTGACCAACCGCAGCCGCCGCCTGCAAGTGGTGAAGATCCTCGGGCCGCTGCGTCCAACCCAGCCGCGTCATGCCCTCGGCAACCGCCCCCGACGACACCAACACAATCTCACAGCCGCGAGCGCGCAGCTCAGCGATTTGCGCCACCCAGGCATCCAAGCCCTCCACACACAAACCGCGACCGTCATTAGTCAGCAAGGCCGAGCCAATTTTCACCACAACGCGCCGCGCGTTCGCGAGCTGCCGACGACTATCTTCCACCACACACCACCCTAGGGCCTGTAAACCACTTCGACATCATGATCATCGTCATCGTCGTCATCATTCTCTTCGCCACCCGCCTGCTGACGGGCGCGGCGCGCAGCATTGAGCGCGGCGATGCGATCGCGCGCCTCCTGCTGCATGGCCTCCTGAATACGCAACTCCTCTTCCGCCGCCTCGGGATCCTCGAGCAACCGTTCAGCCTGCGCCTCCACAAAGGCGAGAATATCCTGACACAGGCGCTTGGTATTCTCAGCAGAAATCGCCGCAATCTTGTAAACCGCGCCATCCCACGCCAGGGCATCAACAACCGCCTGACAACGCGCCTCGCGCTCATCTTCTGGCAGCAAGTCGATCTTATTAAGCACCAGCCAGCGCTCACGCTGCGCGAGCAGCGGACTAAACTGGCGCAGCTCTTCAGCAATCACCGCCACCGCTTCTTCTGGCGTACTGCCATCGTAGGGCGCCATATCGACAATATGCAGCAACAGGCGAGTACGCGTTAAATGCTTGAGAAAACGAATACCCAGCCCGGCGCCATCGGCAGCGCCCTCCACCAGCCCGGGAATATCGGCAATCACAAAACTGCGGTGCGGCTGCACGCTCACCACCCCCAGGTTTGGCACCAAAGTGGTAAAAGGGTAGTTCGCCACCTTAGGCTTGGCTGCCGACACCGCGCGAATAAATGTCGACTTACCGGCATTGGGCATTCCCAGCAAGCCCACATCCGCCAACACCTTCAATTCCAGGCGCAGCGTTCGCAGCTCACCATCACTGCCGCGGGTAAACTGTCGAGGCGCGCGATTTGTACTGGACTTAAAACGGGTATTGCCCAGGCCGTGAAACCCACCCTGCGCAACTTTCAGCTCATCGCCAGCCGCGACCAGATCACCGAGCACCTCGCGGGTATCTTCATCGATCACCGTCGTCCCCACAGGGACGATCAGCACTAGGTCCTCACCGCTCTTACCGCGACAATTGCCGCCGCGACCGGACTCGCCCGACGGCGCCTGATAGTGCTTAACAAAACGGTAGTCCACCAGAGTGTTGCTGCCAGCGTCAGCGCGCAGGATGATACTGCCGCCATCACCGCCATCACCACCATCCGGCCCTCCGCGGGGAATATATTTCTCTCGGCGAAAACTCAGGCAGCCGTTGCCTCCGCGACCTGCGGCTACGCGTATTACCGCCTCATCGACAAACTTCATTGCACTCGACCTCGGTGACTGGCTAGCCCGTTAACGTTATGTACAGAAACAAAAAAGCCCCGTCAACCGACGAGGCTTTAGCAATCAATAGAACCGACAATCAGGCAGCGACGATGCTGACAAACTTGCGATTCTTTGGACCTTTAACTTCAAACTTAACAACACCGTCAGCTTTCGCAAACAATGTATGGTCGGTACCCAGACCAACATTCTCGCCCGCATGGAAACGCGTGCCACGCTGACGAACAATGATGCTGCCCGCGCTAACCACTTGACCACCGTAGCGCTTCACACCAAGGCGTTTACTCTCGGAATCGCGTCCGTTACGGGTACTACCACCAGCTTTCTTGTGAGCCATGAGTTACTCCTCGTATCCTTAGCCGCTAATTCCAGTGATCTTCACTTCCGTGAACCACTGACGATGACCGGCTTGTTTCATGCTGTGCTTACGACGGCGAAATTTAACAATTTTCACCTTGGCGTGACGACCCTGAGAGATAACCTCTGCAGTCACCTTGCCACCCTCAACAAAGGGCGCACCAATTTTCAGCTCTTCACCGTTCTTAACCATCAACACTTTATCAAAGGTGATCGTTTCGCCGGTGGCAACTTCAATTTTTTCCAACTTGAGGGTTTCACCCTCAATAACACGGTGCTGCTTACCACCGCTTTCAATAACTGCGTACATGGGCATAATCTCCAAGAGCCTGCTTGCAATGCTAATTGAGTGTTTGGCCGCCAGCGGTATACCACCAACGGAACAAGTCCAGGCACCAAATCCCCAACTACCGAGTGTCGGACGGACTGGTTTTGCTTCAGGGGCGCGAATTTTACTTATTCCCAACAGCAAATACAAGGCCTTTGTCCCACACCCCCGCCATCTAACACCGCCAACTTGACAGCTCCGCGCCTCCCCCATACGATGCCAGCCGATTCCACCGCCGCAAGTCACTGAATCCATGCAGCATATACGCCAGGTCGTCGACAGCGAGTTCAGCTCGGTCAATGATTTTATCGTCGAGCAATTGCACTCCCGGGTCAGCCTGGTGGAGAACATCGGCCACTATATTATCGACGCTGGAGGCAAACGCCTGCGACCACTGCTCAGCCTGCTTAGCGCCGGCGCGCTCGGCGGCATTGGCCACGACCATATCCGCTTGGCCGCCGTTATCGAATTCATCCACACCGCTACACTGCTACACGACGACGTGGTTGACCTATCTGAGCTGCGTCGCGGCCGCCCCACCGCCAATGCCGAGTTCGGCAATGCCCCGAGTGTACTGGTCGGCGACTTCCTCTATTCGCGCGCCTTCCAAGTCCTGGTCAGCATTGGCAATATGCCGTTAATGGCCCTGCTCTCCGACACCACCAATACCGTCGCCGAGGGCGAGGTACTGCAGCTCAGCCGCGCCGGCAACGCCGACACCGACGAAGACACCTACTTTAATGTCATTCGCAGCAAGACCGCCGTATTGTTTGCCGCGGCCTGTGCCGGCTCCGCCCTGCTGTCGGACAACGACGCCCAGCGGCAGGCCCTCTACGACTATGGCCTCAACCTCGGCATCGCCTTTCAACTGGTCGACGACATTCTCGACTACGAAGGCAAGCCGGAGGAAACCGGTAAAAATGTCGGCGACGACCTCGCCGAAGGCAAGCCCACACTGCCACTGATTTACCTGCTGCGTCACGGCAACCCCAGTCAACAGCAGCAGGTACGCCGCGCGATCAGCGAAAAATCCGCCGCCGAATTAGATGACATCGTCAGCGCCGTGCAGAGCAGCGGCGCGCTCGACTACTGCCATAGCACTGCCGCACGCTACAGCCAAGCCGCCATCGACGCCCTGCAAACACTCCCCCCCTCGCCCCACCGCGAGGCGATGTGCCAATTGAGCGAGCTGGCCCTGCAGCGCCGCAGCTAAGCCCACCAGCACAACACGTATTATAAGCGCACAGAGATTGCGCTATTCTAGCTGCCAGACAGCGAGGCACAAACCAACAAGGACGAGCAGGAGACTCACGTGGCATTGGCAACCCCGGATAAACAGCAAGCACTCTGGCAGGCATTGGCCGCACAGCGCGACAAGTGCAGCTCTGTCACCCTGCGCCAGCGCTTTGCCGCCCAGCCGGAACGCGCCACACAATTTAGCGCCGAGCTCGGCCCACTGTTTGTCGATTACTCCAAGCACCACCTGGACACCGAGATCCATCAAAAGCTGATCGCACTGGCCGAAAACGCCGACATTCACAGCAAACTGGCTGCCCTGCGCGCCGGCGAGGCCTGCAACAACACCGAACAGCGCAGCGCCAACTACGCCGCGCTGCGCGGCTGGGCAACAGCAGAGTCCAGCGACGACAAAGGCATCGACGCCATGTACCGCCATATGGCCGAGCTAGTTGCCAGCGTGCGCAGTGGCGGCCGCCGTTCCTGCACGGGCAAGCGCTACAGTCACATTGTCAATATCGGCATAGGCGGCTCTGATTTTGGCCCTAGGCTCTTTAGCGAAGCGCTGAATGAAAGCCACCAGTCGGCCTTTCACTGCCACTTTCTCGCCAATATCGACCCCAGCTGCACGCACAACACCCTGCGCGAGCTGCCCGCCGACAGCACCCTGTTTATTATCGCCTCAAAGTCCTTCGGCACCCAGGAAACCCTAGCCAATGCCGCCGCCGCCCAGCAGTGGCTGCGCGAGCAACTGCCCGGCCAGGACATCAACCAGCAGTTTGTTGCCATTACCGCCAAACCCGAGTCGGCAATCGCACTGGGGGTTCCCAGCCCCCAGGTGCTGGCGGTTCCCGACTGGGTGGGTGGGCGCTTTTCGGTGTGGTCCGGCTTCGGCCTGATTGTTGCAATTAATTATGGCTGGGACTGCTTCCTCGACATTCTGCGCGGCGGCTACGAGGTCGACCAACACATGCAAGACAGCAGCAGTGCCGATATGCTGCCACTAACCTTGGCCCTGCTGGACATCTGGTATCGCAATTGTTGGGGGCTTAACTCCCAGGCCATTCTGCCTTACTGCCACCGCCTCAAAGAGCTGCCAGACTATCTGCAGCAGCTGTTTATGGAAAGCGCAGGGAAGTCGGTAGATCGCCACGGCAAACCGCTCACCGTTCGCAGCGGCGGCGTAATCTGGGGCAGCGAAGGCACCAACGGCCAGCATTCCTTTCACCAGCTGCTGCACCAGGGCAGCGACATCATCCCCTGCGACTTCATTACCGCGCTGCGCGCACCGAACCCCATTGGCGAGCAACAGCAAGCCCTGCTCGCCAACTGTTTCGCCCAGAGCCTGGCGCTGATGCAGGGCAAAACGGCCGAGGAAATCGCCGACGGCAGCCCCGACCTACAAGCCAAGACACTCGCCCACCACAAGGCCATGCCCGGCAACCGCCCCAGCACCACGATAGTAATGGACGAACTCAATGCCCGCTCACTGGGCTGCCTGCTGGCCCTGTATGAATACCGATTGATCTGTACCAGCCTGATCTGGGACATCAACCCCTTTGACCAATGGGGCGTCGAGCTCGGCAAGCAGATCAGCCGTGAATTGCTGCAGGCCCTCGACGACGATAGCCAAACGCCTGCGGTCGACAGCTCTACCACCCAACTGCTGGCACGCAGCCGCCAAGCGCTCAAGTAACAGGCAATAAAAAAGCCGGACTGCAATGCAGCCCGGCTTTCAACAACACGCCACCGCAGCCTATAGCTGTGCCAGCAACTCCTCGGTTTTACTCTGCATCAGCGCGATATCGCCTTCGCTCTCGACATTCAAGCGCACCACTGGCTCGGTATTAGACATACGCACATTAAAACGCCAGCCATCAAAGCTCATACTCAGGCCGTCGGTGTAATCCACCTCCGCCGCTGCCCCAACATAGCGCGCCTCAATGGCGGCGATGCTGGCCTTGGCATCATTAACTTCGCGATTGATCTCGCCACTACAGGGGAATTTCGCCACCCGCTCTTCAACCAACGAAGACAGCTGGGCCGACTTGACCGACATCAGCTGAGTCACCAGCAGCCAGGGGATCATGCCGCTATCGCAGTAAGCAAAGTCGCGGAAATAGTGATGGGCGCTCATCTCGCCACCGTAGGCGGCATTTTCCTTGCGCATCCGCTCCTTGATAAAGGCGTGGCCAGTTTTGCTCTGCACTGCCTCACCACCGCGGCCCGCCACAATGTCCACCGTGTTCCAGGTCAGCCGCGGATCGTGGACAATTTTCTCGCCGGGTGAATTCAGCAAGAACGTCTCGGCCAGCAGCCCCACCACATAGTAGCCCTCGATAAATTCGCCGCGCTCATCAAAAAAGAAGCAGCGGTCAAAATCACCGTCCCAGGCAATACCCAAATCCGCCTGGTGCGCCTGAATCGCATCGATGGTCGGCTGACGGTTTTCCACCAGCAGGGGGTTGGGCACGCCGTTGGGGAAATTGCCGTCGGCCTCGTGGTGCACGCGGATAAATTCAAATGGCAGGTGCGGCTCCAGTAAATCAACCACCCGCCCGGCACCACCATTGCCGGCATTAACGACAATTTTCAACGGTTTTAACGCCGCCACATCGATATAGCTCAGCAAGTGCTGCACATAGGCGGCACTGGTATCCAAGGCCTCGAGCTTGCCGCGCTGCGCGACCGGCTCGGCAAAGCGGTTCTGCTCGGCCAGGGCTTTAATATCCAGCAGCCCGGTGTCACCACTGATCGGCTTGGACTCCTCGCGGACAAACTTCATGCCGTTGTAGTCCTTGGGGTTGTGGCTGGCGGTCACCGCAATGCCGCCATCCATACCGGCATGCGAGGTCGCAAAATAAATCTCCTCGGTGCCACACAAGCCAATGTCGTAGACATCCACCCCCGCATCGCGCAGGCCGTTGCTCACCGCCGCCTTTATCGCCTCACTGCTCAGGCGTATGTCGTGACCCACCACCACCTTCTTGGGCTGGATGACCTCGGCAAAGGCGCGGCCAATGCGGTAGGCAATGTCTTCGTTCAGCTGGTCGGGAATGCGACCGCGAACGTCGTAGGCCTTGAAACAGCTCAGTTCAGTATTTGTCATCACTCAGCCCTGGCCATCCTGATAAATATTTTCGTAAACGAAGTTGGTCGCTTCAATGAAGCCCGGCACGCTGCCGCAGTCGAAACGTCGGCCACGGAATTTGTAGGCGAGTACACAGCCATTCTGCGCCTGTGTCATCAGCGCGTCGGTCAGCTGAATTTCACCATTTTTGCCCGGCGGCGTGTCGCGCAGAATATCAAAAATATCCGGTGTCAAAATATAGCGGCCAATCACCGCCAAATTACTCGGTGCCTCTTCGGCACTGGGCTTTTCCACCATATCCTTAACGCGGTATAGCCCGCCGCCCATATCGTCACCGGCAATCACCCCGTACTTTTCGATCTGATCCATTGGCACTTCCTGAATCGCAACAATGCTGCAGCGAAACTGGTTATACAACTTCACCATCTGCGCCATGACGCCGTCATCGCCGGCGTTGAGACAGAGATCATCCGACAGGATGACACCAAAGGCCTCGTTGCCAACCAGGCTTTCGCCGGTGAGAATCGCGTGCCCCAGCCCTTTCATCTCGCGCTGGCGGGTCATCATAAACGTGCCTTCGCTGAGCACCTTGCGAATACTGGTCAAATAGGATTCTTTGCTGGTACCGGCAATTTGATTTTCCAACTCGAAACTAATATCAAAATGATCGGCAATCGCCCGCTTGCCGCGACCCGTCACCAGAGCAATCTGTTTCAGCCCCGCCTCTATCGACTCTTCAACACCGTATTGCACCAGTGGTTTGTTGACGATTGGCAACATCTCCTTCGGCATCGATTTCGTGGCGGGAAGAAAGCGGGTGCCGTAACCGGCAACGGGGAAAAGGCATTTCCTTATCATGATAGGTTTAGGTCCTGTTCTTTTAGGTGAAGGCAGTACGTCGCGCGCCTTTGTCGACGAATTTTCCCAGTAGTGGGCGGGAATCGCAACGCCTATGCCACTTATACTTTGTCACACTGACCCCATATTGACAGCAAGCAACGGGCCAATGTTGACATTTTAATGTGCTAAGCAGGGCCTTAATGCTACTATGCCCGTCACCATTTTCTCACTGACAAGCCTTTTTCTTATGTCTCTTACCCATAAAAATAGCTTTACA
>JBFKEA010000097.1:0-8650 GCA_041619375.1 Spongiibacter sp.
AAATCGTCGACAGTGCTAACGCTTCCCTCCAAAAGATCGACAAAGGGCGCAGCATCGCTCAAGCCCCGCAAAGACAGCAAAACTGCCTCGAGTTTCACTGCGAGCGCGATCAACTTCTGCGAATCGAGCTTAGACTTGACATCAGCCAGACTGGGACGACCAGCGAAAGTCAGACGCCTATTTTCGGCGTCGACTCGAATCCCCTTGGGCGCCAAATAGCGGTGATAAGCATATTCCCGCTCCTCGCCAGTCAATGTTTTAAAGGCGGCACTCACCGACGCCTGCCACTTGGCATTCAGCAGAGGGTCTAACTCGGCAAGCCCAGCAGAAATATCAGGGGAAATTCGAGGACGGGATTCGCCCCCGGAAACTAAACGGGCAGCAGCCTTTGCAGCCATACAGCATCTCCTTATGCGAACAATCTTCAGCATCCTGCTGAATACAGCTATTAACACCTAAAAGGTAAGCAAAAAAAAGGGGCTCCGCCAAACGGAGCCCCTTTTTATTTGGTGCCGAAGGCGGGACTTGAACCCGCACGAGCTAAGCTCACTACCCCCTCAAGATAGCGTGTCTACCAATTCCACCACTTCGGCTTGTTTTACTGTCCGGCAGGCATATCGCCAGCTGCGGGCATATCCGCGGCCGGAATTTCTGCATCCGGGATCGGCGCTACTTCACGACTTTCCTCAAGAACCGGAACATCGATGATATCGTCACCCATTGCACTGCGCTGCTTGGCAACATAGGCAAGAGACAGGCTGGTCACAAAGAACAGCGTCGCCAGCACCGCCGTCGCGCGGGTCAGCACATTACCACTACCGTCACTACCAAACAATGTTTGCGATGCACCGGCACCAAAAGATGCGCCCATATCCGCACCCTTACCCTGCTGAACCAGGATCAGGCCGATAATAGCCAGCGCGGCCAGTACGTGCACAATTAATATAATTTGTTCCATTTACTCCGCCGCCCGACAAATTGCGGAAAATTCCTGCGCATTCAATGATGCGCCACCGACCAAACCGCCATCGATATCAGCTTGGCTAAAAAGCTCAGCAGCATTTGCCGCCTTTACACTACCGCCGTAGAGAATTCTCACCCCGGCAGCCAATTCTGTACTGCGTTCGGCCAATAAACCGCGAATAAACGCATGCACTTCCTGCGCCTGATCCGGCGTAGCCGTCTTACCCGTGCCAATCGCCCACACCGGCTCGTAAGCAACAATCAGCGAAGCCAACTCCGCCACCGGCAACAAGTCGAACACTGCCCGAACTTGCTCAGCAACGACTTCCAGTGTGCGACCCGCCTCACGCTCGGCCTCCGATTCACCAACACAGAGAATCGGCAACAGGCCGGCATCGAGCACACACTTAACCTTGCTGGCAACCAGCGCACTGCTTTCGCCGTAAATCGCGCGGCGCTCGGAGTGGCCAACAATCACATACCGACAACCAACATCCGCCAGCATTTGAACAGACACTTCACCGGTATACGCACCTTCACCCGGCTTATCACAAACATTCTGCGCACCGACTGCAACGGGACTGCCGTTTAGCTGCGACGCCGCGTCGGCAAGGTATACCGCACTGGGGAACACCGCAATATCGATCCGCGGCTCCGAAGGCAACTCCGCCTTCAGGGCAGCCAGCAAATTACTGATAGCCGCACGATCGCCGTGCATTTTCCAATTCCCTGCTACCAGCTTGCTTCGCATACCATTTCTCTATAGCGCAAAATGGGCGCCAATCTTACATAAACTTATAGGCACATACAACATCAGCCTGCGAGGCCTTGTACTCTGTCGGCCAATTGTTCGCACAGACGGTTAACCAGGCCCTCATTGCGGCCCTCCACCATGACCCTGATCAGCGGCTCGGTGCCCGAGGCCCGCAACAACACCCGCCCCTCATCACCCAGCTCTGCATCAGCGGCCGCGACACTGGCCTGCAATTCGGCATTCTCCAGATCGACCACACCCGCCGTGCGCACATTAATCATCACTTGCGGCAACATTTGCAATGGCGCGCGCAGGGTGGCCAGGCTCTCACCCTGAGCCTGCATCGCCTTTAATACCTGCAATGCCGCAACAATACCGTCGCCGGTCGTGCTGACATCGGTGCAAATAATATGCCCTGAATTCTCTCCCCCCAAGGCAAAGCCGTGGGCATCCATCTGCTCTTTGACATAGCGGTCACCGACCTTGGCTCGCACAAAAGGAATCTCCAACTCCTTCAGCGCTAACTCCAAACCGAGATTAGACATCAGCGTGCCGACAACACCAGGGCAAACACCGCTGCGCCGCTTTTGCTCGGCGGCGATGACATACAACAACTCATCGCCATCGACCAACTGGCCATCGCGGTCAACAAACAGTACGCGGTCGCCATCACCATCAAAGGCAATCCCCAGGTCCGCCCCTTCCTCAACCACACGACGACACAGCGCCTCGGGGTGAGTAGAGCCAACCTCGGCATTAATATTCAAACCGTTCGGCGCCGCGCCCATAACCAGCACCTGAGCACCCAACTCATTAAACACCGCCGGGGCGACGTGGTAGGTAGCTCCGTGAGCACAATCGAGCACCAATTTCATACCCGCCAACGACAGATCGGAGCCCACCGTCGACTTGCAGTACTCAATATAGCGGCCGGCGGCATCATCAATACGCTGCACTTTACCCAGTGCCGCAGAATCCACCGTGGTCATCGGCAGGTCCATCGCCGCCTCTATTGACGCCTCTAGGTCGTCGGGCAATTTGCTGCCCTGAGCAGAGAAGAACTTGATGCCATTGTCATAGTAGGGGTTGTGACTGGCACTGATTACAATTCCCGCCTTGCCTTTAAATGTGCGCGTCAAATAGGCGATCGCCGGCGTAGGCATGGGCCCCAGCAGGCTGACATCGACACCCGCGGCAACCAACCCGGCCTGCAGCGCCGATTCAAACATATAGCCAGAGATACGCGTATCCTTGCCGATCAACACGCGGCTGCGACCCTCGCGCGCGAATACCTGGCCCACCGCCCAACCGAGTTTAAGTACAAACTCCGGCGTAATGGGGAACTCTCCAACGCGGCCGCGCACTCCGTCAGTGCCAAAATATTTCCTAGTCATTATTCGAATCCTTTTAATGCGGCGACCACCGCCAGTGCGTCAGCGGTCTCGCGAACATCGTGGACGCGCAAAATCGCCGCACCGCGCTCAGCGGCGAGCGCCGCCAAAGCGATGCTGCCCGGCATCCGCTGCTCCACCGGTCGCCCGGTCATTTCGCCCACCATAGTCTTGCGAGAAACGCCGACCAGCAGCGGATACCCCCACGCACAGATGGCCGGCAGCTGTGAGAACAAACGCAAATTATGCGCAAGGTTTTTGCCAAAGCCAAAACCGGGGTCCAGTACGATACGTTCAGCGCCAATCCCGGCCGCACCGCAGGCACGCACGCGCTCGCGCAGAAAACCCTCCACCTCGGCCAGCACGTCGTCGTAATGAGGGCGCTTTTGCATCACATCCGGCTCGCCACACATATGCATCAAGCATACCGGCAACCCGGACTCCGCAGCGGCCTGCAGGGCACCGTCGCGAGTCAGCGCGCGCACATCATTAATCAGCCCCGCCCCCGCCCCGGCCGCTTCGCGCATTACCGCCGCCGAACTGGTATCCACCGAAATGACTGTATCGAAGCGCTCGGCAATCGCCGCCACGGTCGGCACAACCCGCGCCAATTCCTCGTCCAGCGACACCGGCGCGGCGCCGGGGCGGGTCGACTCGCCACCGACATCAATCAGGGTAGCGCCGTCGGCCAGCGCCTGTTCGACCTGACGCAGTACCGCATCAAGCTGTGGGCGGCCATCACTATGAAAGCGGCCGCCATCGGAAAAAGAGTCGGGAGTGACATTGATCACCGCCATAAGCTGCGGCGCAGACAAGTCTAAAACGCGATCGCCACAGCGTAGCTGTGGCGATACCGGGGGAGCTGATACAACCATAAGGCTTTAGTGGTCGCTCACCGAATCCACAAAGGGATCCTCAGGGCCGCGCTTGGGCGGCACATCCGGCTGCTCGTCGGCCTCATCAACCGGCCGCGATTGGCCACCGCGGCGATTTTGGTCGTCATCCCAACCGGCGGGGCGACGCGGCTTGCGGCCAGCCATAATATCGTCGATTTGCTTGGCATCGATTGTCTCATACAACATCAACGCCTCGGCCATCAGGTCCAGCTTGCCGCGATTCTCTTCAAGAATCGCCTGCGCCTTGGCATAGCATTCGTCGATAATGCGGCGCACTTCTTCATCGATTTGGCGAGCCGTTTCACCCGACACACCCTTGCCCGGCTGCGCAGCAGAGCGCCCCAAAAACACCTCTTCATCCGCATCGTCGTACATCAGCGGCCCCATCTTTTCAGATAGACCCCACTTGGTGACCATTTTGCGGGCGATATCGGTGGCGCGCTGAATATCATTCGAGGCACCGGTGGTCACCCCATCAACGCCCAAGGTCATCTCTTCTGCGACGCGACCGCCAAACAGCGAACAGATTTGACTGATAATATGCCGGCGGCTGAGGCTGTAGCGATCCTCTTCCGGCAGGAACATGGTCACCCCAAGGGCGCGGCCGCGAGGAATAATACTGACTTTGTACACTGGGTCGTGCTCCGGCACCACACGCCCCACAATAGCGTGACCCGCTTCGTGATAGGCGGTATTAAGCTTTTCCTTCTCCGACATCACCATCGACTTGCGCTCGGCGCCCATCATGATTTTGTCTTTGGCGAGATCAAACTGCTCCATGCTTACCAAGCGAGAATTGCCGCGCGCCGCGAACAGCGCCGCCTCATTGGCCAGATTGGCCAAATCAGCACCCGAAAAGCCCGGCGTGCCGCGTGCAATGACCGCCGCATCGACATCGTCGCCCAGCGGCAGTTTGCGCATATGCACTTTCAAAATTTGCTCGCGACCGCGAATATCAGGCAAGCCCACCACCACCTGACGATCGAAGCGACCGGGGCGCAGCAGCGCAGGATCGAGGACATCGGGACGGTTGGTCGCGGCAATAACGATTACGCCGTCATTCACCTCAAAACCGTCCATCTCCACCAACAGCTGGTTGAGGGTCTGTTCGCGCTCGTCGTGACCGCCACCCATACCGGCGCCGCGATGACGGCCTACCGCGTCGATTTCATCGATGAAAATAATGCAGGGCGCCTGCTTCTTGGCTTGCTCGAACATGTCACGCACCCGCGAGGCGCCAACACCGACAAACATCTCAACAAAATCCGAACCTGAAATTGAGAAAAACGGCACCTTGGCTTCGCCGGCAATCGCCTTGGCCAGCAAGGTCTTACCTGTGCCCGGCGGCCCCACCATCAGCACGCCGCGGGGAATCCGGCCACCCAGACGCTGAAACTTGCCGGGGTCGCGCAAGAATTCCACCAACTCCTGCACATCCTCTTTGGCCTCGTCGACACCAGCGACATCGGCAAAGGTGGTTTTAATCTGATCTTCACTCAGCAGCCGCGCCTTGCTCTTACCAAAGGCCATCGGGCCGCCTTTGCCGCCGCCGCCACCGCCCTGCATCTGCCGCATAAAGAACATGAAGATGGCGAGAATGATCAGTATCGGGAAGCTGGCAACCAACAGCTGCGTCCACAGGCTCTGCTGCTCGGGCTTGCGACCCTCAACGACAACCTCGTGCTCAAGCAGGTCATCGATCAATTTGGGGTCGTCCAGCAATGGTCGCACGGTTTCAAAGCGACTGCTGTCATTGCGCTCGCCACTGATCACCAAACCGTCGATCACGACTTTGCGCACGCGTTCTTTCTGAACTTCAGAAATGAACTGGGAGTAGTTGAGCTGCTCCGTCGGCGACTGCACGCTGAAGTTATTAAAAACTGTCAGCAGCACCGCGGCAATTACCAGCCACAACAGTAAATTTTTAGCCATGTCGTTCAAAAACCGATCCTCATATTGCAAACTGCGCAGAGCCTGATTGCGGCCAAGCGCACAGCCCTAGACCCCACTCTACTACAGAAATTCCGCGCCCTCCATTTACAAATGGCGCAGCGGGCAGGCCCTGCTCAGCCGCGATAACCGCGGCCCAGCAGATAAACCTCACGGGAGCGGGGCCGAGACGCCGCGGGCTTGCGGGTGATCACTTTGTCGAAGCGACCACGCATTTCCCGGAAATACTCGTCGAAACCCTCGCCTTGAAAAATCTATGTTACGAAGTCGCCACCCGGACGGAGCACATGGGCGGCCATATCCAACGCCAGCTCACAGAGGTACATAGAGCGCGGCTGATCGACATCCTTCACCCCACTCATATTGGGGGCCATATCGGAAATTACAAGGTCGGCACGCTGATCACCCAGTGATGCAAGTAGCGAATCGAACACCGACTGCTCGGTAAAATCGCCCTGGATAAACTCCACCCCCGCCAAGGTATCCATTGCCAGGATATCGGAAGCCAGCACCCGGCCGCGATCACCCACCAGTTGAGCTGCGACCTGCGACCAGCTACCCGGCGCACAACCGAGATCGACAACGCACATTCCAGGCTTAAACAGGCGATCTTTTTCCTGAATTTCCAACAACTTATAGCAGGCTCGCGAACGATAACCCTCTTTCTGGGAGCGCTTCACATAGTGGTCGTCAAAATGCTCTTTCAACCAGGCACCACTGGACGATGATCGTTTTGCCAAAACTTAAACCTCTCTCTGCGACCGCACCGGCGCCAACCGGCCCGGCGACGCGCATGCATATCGCTAACAGTATACCTTTCCCGTACAATACTGCTCCCGCAAACCTATATAGTCCGAGAACCATGAAATCACTGACCGCCAGCGACAAAAAACAACTGCGCAGCATCGGCCACAAACTGAATCCAGTCGTGATGATCGGCGACCGCGGCCTGAGCGAGGGCGTGGAACAGGAGTTGGAGCGGGCCCTTGAGGACCACGAATTGATCAAAGTGAAGGTCAATATTGCCGACCCTGGGGAGCGCCGAGAGCTGATTGAGCAGCTCTGCAAGGGCAGCGGTGCCCAGCTGGTGCAGGCGATTGGCAAAATAGCACTGATCTATCGCGCCGCCAAAAAGCCCAACCCCCGGCTGTCAAACCTATTGCGGGCCTAAGCGGCCACGCAACCGGAAATCACTCCGCCAGGTGTTGCACCTGGTCGAGTTCATATTCAACATCACCGCCGGGCGCAGCAACCACAGCGACGTCACCCTCTTCCTTGCCAATCAACGCACGGGCAATCGGCGAAGTCACCGAGATTTTCCCCGACTTCACATCGGCCTCATCCTCACCGACGATGCGGTAAGTCACCTCTTCGTCAGTCTCGCAGTTAATCAGCGTAACCGTGGTGCCGAAAATCACTTTGCCGGTATAGGGGATGCTGGTGATATCAATCACCCGCACATTAGACAGCTTGCTCTCAATCTCCTGAATACGACCTTCGCAAAAGCCCTGCTGCTCGCGGGCAGCGTGGTATTCAGCATTTTCTTTCAAGTCGCCGTGCTCACGCGCCTCGGCGATGGACTGAGTAATACGCGGGCGATCAACGGTCTTTAAGCGTTTCAATTCATCGCGCAGCGCCTGCTCGCCCGCCACGGTCATCGGTGTTTGCTGACTCATTTTACCAGCTCCTCGTGCACATCTTGCAGGCGACGCACTGTGCGCTCCTCACCAAAGGCCAGCGCCTGGCAAATTGCCTCGGCCCCCGCCAGAGTGGTGGTGTAGCTAACCTTGTTGGCCAGCGCCGAACGCCGGATCAACGAGGAGTCAGCAATCGCCTGCTTGCCTTCTGTCGTATTGATAATCAGGTCGATATCGCCGTTCTTCACCATATCAACAACATGGGGGCGACCTTCCATCACCTTGTTCACCCGCTGACAGCTCAAGCCGGCCGCCGTCAACACCTTGTGGGTACCCCGCGTGGCGCAAAGCTCAAAGCCCTGCTCCAACAGCTGCTGGGCAACTGCCACCACACCCTGCTTGTCCGGGTCGCGCACCGAAATAAATGCCGTGCCCTCGGTCGGAAAGAACTCGCCCGCGCCGCGTGCCGCCTTGGAAAAGGCCTCTGCAAAGCTCTCGCCCAAGCCCATCACTTCGCCGGTGGACTTCATCTCGGGGCCGAGAATCGGGTCGACGCCGGGGAACTTGTTGAACGGGAATACCGCCTCTTTCACCGAGTAGTAATCGGGAACCCGCTCAACAGTGAAATTCTGATCCGCCAGACTGGTGCCCGCCATACAGCGTGCGACCACTTTAGCCAGCGAAACGCCAATACACTTGGACACAAAGGGCACGGTGCGCGACGCGCGAGGATTGACCTCGATCACATAGATCTCGCCATCCTGCACCGCCAGCTGCACATTCATCAAGCCGACCACGCCCAACTCCAGAGCCATGCGCTTGACCATTTCGCGCATCTTATCCTGGGTGTCGGCATCCAGTGAGTACGGTGGCAGTGAGCAGGCCGAGTCGCCCGAATGCACGCCGGCTTGTTCGATGTGCTGCATAATGGCACCGATCACCACCTGCTTGCCGTCGGACACCGCATCGAGATCGACCTCAACCGCCGCATTCAGGAAGTGGTCCAGCAGCACCGGCGACTCATTCGACACCTTCACCGCTTCGCGCATGTAGCGCTCC
>JBFKEA010000098.1:0-8633 GCA_041619375.1 Spongiibacter sp.
GTGTCGGGGGCGGCGATTCGCAGCGAGGGTCAATTGAGTGTCTATGATTTTCGCCGCGACGACAGTCCCTGCTACCGCTGCTTGTATCAGGAGGGGGGCGATGAATTGAACTGTGCCGACAGTGGAGTGCTGGCGCCGCTGGTTGGTATGGTCGGCAGCATGCAGGCGATCGAGGCCTTGAAGTGTCTGGCGGGATTTGGCGAGACGCTGTGCGGGCGCTTATTATTGATTGACGCCGATACCATGGATATACGCCAGTTGCGTCTGCAGCGCGACCCCCATTGCCCGGTTTGCAGTGCCGGTCGATGATGGCATAGTGCCGCGACGCTTTGGATAACAATAATGATAAACGGGGGGAGGGCGATGATGCTTGTGCTGCGCGCCTATTATTTTGTACACGACGGCCTGTTCGGGCTGCTTAAGCACCTGACGTTCACCGCGCCGCTGCTGATGCGTTTGTACCTCGCGCCGGTAATGATCGCAGCGGGTTTGAGCAAGTTGCACCATTTGCCCGAGACGGCGCAGTGGTTTGGTCAGGGGCTGGGTCTACCGGAGCCATTGTTAATGGCGCAGTTGGTGGTGGCGATTGAGCTGGTCGGCGGGTTTTGTCTGCTGTTCGGTCTGGCGCTGCGCTGGGTCTGTATTCCGCTGATGATCACCATGGCGGTGGCGGCGGCGACAGTGCACTGGTCAAACGGCTGGTTTGCCATAGCCCCGGGTGACCCGCTGAGTAGCACGGCCAAGCCCTTGGCTGATGTGGGTATTGCTGCTGCGCGCGACAGCCTGGAGAACAGCTTGGAAGTGGGGCGGCGTTTGGCGCGGGCGCAGGATATTTTGCGGGACTACGGTCACTATGACTGGCTAACGGCTAAAGGGCAGTTTGTGGTGCTCAACAACGGTATCGAATTTGCGGCAACCTATTTTATTATGCTGTTGGCGCTGATGTTTACCGGTGCGGGGCGCTGGGTGAGTTTTGACTACTACCTAGATCGTCATTGCCGCGCCAGCATGGCCCGCGATAAAGTACGCCGTGACCAGCAGTTGTCGGTGGCGCCGCCGATAGTGGATTGGTCGGAGGTGTCGCGCGGCGGCGAGCAGCCGCCCGCCGACGAAAAGGCGACTGCGGGAAGCGCGGGCAGCGCGCCGGCTTAAATGGCCGCCGCATTGGCCTGCGGGCGGCTGATTGATGCTAGAATGCTCGATTATTGTGCAATTCTTACCTTGAAGAAGAGATCATTTTGCTACGAAAGCTTTTTTCACCATCTGCCGCTGAGTCAGCGGACACATCAACGACCGGGGTGACCGCTGCTGAGTCAGTGGATACGCCGGCTAAGTCATCTCGCAATGACGGCGGGTCGCGGCACAAGCGCGGCAAGGCGGCGTCGGCCTGGAGTCTGGAGCAATTTCAGGTGCCGGAGGAGGAGGGCAAGACCCGCTTTCACGACCTCGACTTAGATCAGCGGCTAATGCGCGGCATTGCCGATTCCGGTTTTCAGTACTGCTCGCCCATTCAGGCGGCGTCATTGCCGCACACTTTGCGCGGCAACGACGTAATCGGCAAGGCGCAGACCGGCACCGGTAAAACCGCGGCGTTTTTGATCACCATCTTTAACGATCTGCTCAATAACCCCGTTGAGGAGGAGCGCTTTGCCGGTGAGCCGCGGGCCTTGGTCATTGCGCCGACCCGGGAGCTGGTGGTGCAAATTGGCGAGGACGCTCGGCAGCTGGGTAAATACTGCGGGCTGAATGTGGTGACGCTGATTGGCGGTATGGACTACCAGAAGCAGCTGGAGCGGCTGAATAATGACTTGGTCGATATTGTGGTGGCCACTCCTGGGCGATTGCTGGATTTTTCCGGGCGCCGCGACCTCTATCTGGATCAGGTTGAAGTGTTGGTGATCGATGAAGCCGACCGCATGCTGGACATGGGCTTTATTCCTCAAGTTAAGCGTATTGTGCGCCTGACGCCGAAAAAGAGTCACCGCCAGACGCTGTTATTCAGTGCGACATTTACCGACGATATCATTCGCCTCACTGAGCAGTGGACAGAGGATCCGGTGAAAATTGAAATTGAGCCCGAGTCGGTGGCCACTGACAGCGTGGATCAAAAAGTTTATCTGGTTGAGTCTCACGACAAGTTTCGGCTGTTGCTGAATATTGTCCGTCAGGACGATGTCACCAGTGTGATTATTTTCGCCAATCGCCGCGATGAGACCCGCCGTTTGCACGAGCGCCTGCGCAAGGCCGGGGTTCGCTGCGGCATTTTGTCGGGTGAGATTCCACAGAATAAGCGCTCGCGTACCCTGCAGCAGTTCAAAGATGGTGAAATCAATTGCCTGGTGGCAACTGATGTTGCCGGTCGCGGGATTCATGTGAAGGGCATTAGTCACGTGGTGAACTACACCCTGCCAGAAGAGCCCGATGACTATGTTCACCGTATTGGCCGCACCGGCCGCGCGGGCGCCACGGGAACCTCTATCAGCTTCGCCTGCGAAGATGACGCGTTCTTGCTGCCAGATATCGAAGCTGAGCTGGCGATGAAGCTGCCCTGCGAGCAGCCCCCTGCCGAGCTGTTGAAATAGCGACGCTTCAGCGTCGCTGTTCCACGCCTTTCAGCCTTTCTACCCACATCAGCGTGCCACCGCAGACCGCGGCCGGCATGATAAACAGGTTTAAAATGGGCACCATGGTGCCCAGCATGACCAGCGCGCCGAAGCTGAAGCTGGTGCCGCGTTGGCTGGCAATGCGGCGGCGAGCTTCGATAAAGCTCAGGCGGTGATTGTCCATCGGGTAGTCACAGTATTCGATGGCCATCATCCAGGCATTCATCGCAAACCACAGCAGTGGTGCCAGCGGTGATAGCACAAAGCTCGCGATCAGTGTCAGCAGGGCGAAGCCGGCGTAGTAAAGCAGCTTGCGGCCCTCGCGGCCAATGCTGCGGGGAAAGCTCGCCAGTGCCTGGAGCAGGGTTTCGCGCCCGGCGACCTCCTCACCGCTCAGCTGCTCTTCCAGCTTTTCCGCCAGCAGACCGTTGAAGGGCGCGGCGATCAGATTGGCAATGGTGCTGAAGAAGTACATCACTATCGCCAGCAGCAAAATCACCGACAGCGGCCACAGCAGCCATTCCAGAAATCCCAGCCAACTCGGCAGCCAGTTCATCAGGCGGTCTATCCACTGTGAAAAACGCGACATGCACAGGTAGCTGAGCAGGCCAAAAATCACCACGTTAATGGTGATTGGCAGCAGGGCAAAGAGGCGGATGCCGGGCAGGCGCAATAATTGGAATCCGCGCAGCAAATACTGGGGGCCACTGAGAAGTTGTGTGGACATATGCAGTTCGCCTGTGAAAAAAGGTCTATGGTAAGGGGCGCGGCGGGCCTTGCAAAGGACTGTCTGTCGGCATCGGCAATGATGCTTATTGTGCTTACTGGCGAGTCGCCGTTAAATACACAAAGGGTCCCGTTGCTTGGGGCTTTCAGGAGGTCCTGTAATGAAAAAAATGGTCGTGGTGTTGCCGCTGTTGATGGCTTTGACGGCGTTGGCCGGCAAACCAATAAAAGTCGAAGGGGTGGCTGGGCTGGTACCCGGTGACGAGATTACGGTAGACGCGGGCGGTGATCGCTATCAGCGCGGTCAGGCCGTTAGCCTAGTTGATAGTGAGGCTGGCCCCTGGGTTGTGCATGCGCGTGTGGTCGGTCGTGTGGCCGGTGGCAAGCTCAAGGTTCGTGTGGTGCCCGAAGAGAGCTGAGTCGTCGGCTGCTTAACGGGCGACGACGCTTGCTGGCCTAGCGAGGCGGCGAAGTGCTATTGAGAAGTATTTGTCCGCAGTGCTGACAGAGACAGCGCTGCCCGGCATTGTCGACTTGGGCGGCGGCCTGCCGCGCTATTGGGCTGATGGGGGTAGACATGCACCAGCAGTCGGCGGCGTTTTTGCCGCCGGCAATGGCGCACTGGTTGTCGCCCTCACAGAGGGGGCAGAACGAGCGGTTTGCGGTCGTGGTGTCCATCGGTTGATAATAGCGCAGATTGAGTCGCGATAGTCATTGCGGTGCTTGCTGGGGGGTGGATGATGGTCGACGACGACAAGCTGTTTGCCGAGGAAATGTCAGGGGTGAAGCCCCTGCGCAGTGCGTTGCGGGTGGCCTTGAAAAAGAATAATGCCGATGACATCGCCATGGCGGCCCGGCGCCAAGCGGCGGTCGCCAGCCGTGCGCCACGCAATTTTCTCGCCGACAGTGAAGTGCCCGTCCTCGACCCCTACTACGTGGTGGAATTTCGCCGCGACGGCGTGCAGCACGGTGTCTACCGCAAATTGAAGCAGGGCCGCTATGCCGCCGAGGCGCGATTGGATTTGCACAAGATGACCGTCGAGCAGGCGCGCCAGCAGGTGTTTGAGTTTGTGCGCGAAGCCGCGGCGATGGATCTGCGCAGCCTGATTATTGTTCATGGGCGGGGTAATCACAGCGGTGTTGCGCTGCTGAAATCCCATGTTGCGCACTGGCTGCCACAAATGGATGAGGTGCAAGCCCTTTGCAGCGCTCAGCCACAGCATGGCGGGGCGGGTGCGGTGTATGTCTTGCTGCGCAAAAGTGAGAGAAAGAAGCAGGAAAACCGCGACCGCTTGAGCCGCGGCCGCAGTTAATCGCCCGCTAGATGTTGGCGCCGTGCTTTTCCAGCGCGGCGATATAATCGCCGGCGTTGCGGTGTTCCTTGGCGTAGCTCAGTACGCTGCGGCCCGCTTGGTCCAGAGCGTTGATATTGCCGCCGGCCTGTAAAAACATACCGATAAACAGTTCGAAGTCGTCAGCGCGCATGCTTTGATAAGCCTTGAGCAGGCGGTGAAAGTCGGCGTCGACACCGGCCTTGGCTTCCACGCTCAAAAATTCGCGAACGCGGTCTTCGGTCCAAACCTCGTCCAATACCTTTTCTTTGTCTTTTTTCATGTTGAATCCCGTTGTGCGATCGGCGGCCTTAGCCGCCGAGTTTTTTGCTGAGTAATTGATTGACCATGCCGGGGTTGGCCTGGCCTTTAGAGGCTTTCATGATCTGGCCGACGAAGAAGCCGATCAGCTTCTTGCGCTTGCCGTCATCAGCGGCGCGGTATTGTTCCACTTGGGCGGTATTGGCGGCGATCACTTCGTCGATCATCGCCTCTAGAGCGCCGCTGTCGGAAACCTGCTTGAGACCTTTAGCATCGATGATGGCGTCGGCGCTGTTGCCCTCGCCATTCCACAGGGCTTCGAAGACCTGCTTGGCGATTTTTCCCGAGATACTGTTGTCGCGAATACGCAAAATCAGCCCGCCCAGCTGTTCGGCGCTAACCGGGCTGTCTTGCAGGCTGCGACCGTCGCGGTTTAGTGCGGCGGATAGCTCGCCGTTGATCCAATTGGCCGCCAATTTGGCGTCGCCGGCAGCCTTACTGGCCGTCTCAAAATAGTCGGCGGTGCTGCGCTCGGCGGTGAGTAGGCTGGCATCGTAGGCGGACAGGCCGTAGTCACTTTCAAAGCGCTGGCGCTTGGCGTCGGGCAGCTCGGGCAGCTGTGACTGCAGCTCGTCGATCAGGCTCTGTTCGATGTGTACCGGCAGCAGGTCGGGGCAGGGGAAGTAGCGGTAGTCATTGGCCTCTTCCTTGCTGCGCATCGAGCGGGTTTCATTTTTGTCGCTGTCGTAGAGGCGAGTTTCCTGTACCACCTTGCCGCCGTCCTCGATCAAGTCGATCTGGCGCTGGGTTTCAACCTTGATGGCGCGTTCGACAAAGCGGAAGGAGTTGATGTTTTTAATCTCGGCGCGGGTGCCGTATTCTTCTTCGCCTTTCAGGCGCACGGACACGTTGGCGTCGCAGCGCATCGAGCCCTGAGACATATCGCCGTCGGAAATGCCCAGGTAGGTAACGATGGAGTGAATCTTGCGCAGATAGGCCACCGCCTCTTCGGCGCTGCGCATATCGGGCTCGGAGACAATCTCGATCAGCGGGGTGCCGGCGCGGTTCAGGTCGATGCCGCTCATGCCGTGAAAATCTTCGTGTAGTGATTTTCCGGCGTCTTCTTCCAGGTGGGCGTGGTGCACACGGATGTTGCGGGTGCTGCCATCCTCAAGGCGTATTTCCACCACGCCGGGGCCGACGATCGGCTTGTCCATCTGGCTGGTTTGATAGCCTTTGGGCAGGTCGGGGTAGAAGTAGTTTTTGCGGTCGAATACTGAGTCGCGGCAGATGTCGGCGTCGATCGCCAGGCCGAACATAATGGCGTCTTTTACCGCTTGTTCATTCAGTACCGGCAACGTGCCGGGTAGCGCCAGGTCGACTGCGCAGGCCTGACTGTTGGCGGCGGCGCCAAAGGCGGTGCTGGCGCCGGAAAAAATTTTCGATTGGGTGGTGAGCTGGACGTGAACTTCCAGCCCGATAACAACTTCCCATTGCATCGGGGCTTCTCCTTACTCGCTGTCGGGGGCGCTGCGCAGGTGCCAGTCGCTGCGTTGCTGATACTGGTGGGCGGCGGCGAGCAGGCGGCCCTCGTCAAAGTCGCGGCCAATCAGCTGCATGCCGGCGGGCAGTCCGCCGGCAAAGCCCACCGGCAGTGACAGGGCTGGCAGTCCGGCGAGATTGACGGCGATGGTGTAGATGTCTTCGAGGTACATGGTCACCGGGTCGCTGACCTTTTCCCCTAGGCCAAAGGCTGGGTTGGGGGTGGTGGGGCCGGCAATCAGGTCGACCTGATTAAAGGCGTCGCTAAAATCTTGTTTGATCAGGCGGCGGATCTGCTGGGCTTTGCGATAGTAGGCGTCGTAGAAGCCGGCGGACAGGGCGTAGGTGCCCACCAGAATGCGGCGTTTTACCTCTTCGCCAAAGCCCTCTTCGCGGCTGCGGGTATAGAGGTCGTCTAGGTCCTGCGGGTTTTCACAGCGGTAGCCGTAGCGCACGCCGTCAAAGCGTGACAGATTGGTGGAGGCTTCGGCCGGGGCAATGACGTAGTAGCAGGGCACTGCCAGCTCGGTGTGTGGCAGGCTGATTTCTACTGTTTCGGCGCCCATTTTGCGGTATTCCGCCAGTGCGGCGTGCACTGCATCGCCGATGGCGGGGTCGAGGCCGGCGCTGAAATATTCCTTGGGCAGGCCGATTCTCAACCCGCGCAGATCCTGGTCCAGCGCGGCCTGGTAGTCGGGTACCTCGACCTCCATGCTGGTGCTGTCGCGCTCGTCGAAGCCGGCCATGGCCTGTAGCAGCAGGGCGCAGTCTTCGGCGCTGCGCGCCATCGGTCCGGCCTGGTCGAGGCTGGAGGCGAAGGCGATCATGCCGTAGCGCGACACGCGGCCGTAAGTCGGCTTCAGGCCGGTCAGTCCGCACAGGGCGGCCGGCTGGCGGATGGAGCCGCCGGTGTCGGTGCCCGTGGCGGCCGGCGCCAGGCCCGCCGCTACCGCCGCGGCGCTGCCGCCGGAGGAGCCGCCGGGTACCCGTTCGCGGTTCCAGGGGTTGCGCACGGCGCCATAGAAACTGGTCTCGTTTGACGAGCCCATGGCAAATTCGTCGAGATTGGTTTTGCCAAGCATCACCACGCCGGCGTCGGCCAGTTTGTCGACCACGGTGGCGTTATAGGGCGAAATAAAGTTGTCGAGCATTTTAGAGGCGCAACTGGTGCGCACGCCCTGGGTGCAAAAAATGTCTTTGTGAGCGATGGGCAGTCCACAAAGGCTGCCGGCAGTGCCGTTCTTGCGTGCGCTGTCGGCGGCGCGGGCCTGCGCCAGGGCTTGCTCGGCGGTGACGCTGATATAGCTGTTGTACAGGCTGTCGCGTGCGGCGATGGCGTCGAGGTACTGGCGGGTGATTTCTTCGCTGGAGAAGTCGCCGGCGGCGAGGCCGCGAAGAAGGTCGGCAACAGTGTGGCTGGGCATGGCGTTAGTTACTCTCTTGTGTCCGCTGCGAGTGGCTTAGTCGATGACCTTGGGTACGAGGTAGAGACCGTTTTCGGTGGCCGGGGCAATGCGCTGGAAGTGCTCGCGCTGGTCCGTTTCGGTAACGATGTCTGCGCGCAGGCGCTGACAGGCGTCGTGGGGGTTGGCCATCGGTTCAACACTGCGGGTATCAACGGCCTGCATTGTGTCGATCATGCCGAGGATGTCGCTGATGCGCTGGCGCAGTTCTTCGCTGCTTTCATCGCTAATGCGAATGCGCGCCAGTCGTGCCAGTTTGGCGATGTCGCTCTGTTCTAAACTCATGATTCACCCTGTAGGAGTGGCGGCGCAGTAAACGCCAAAAACACGCGCCGAGCGAGCGGTTTTGGCCGCTCAGCTGCCGCTGGGGAAAGCCTGTAAACTTATCATACTTGCGCCTTGCCCTGAATCCCCGGCGTTGATAGAGTGGCAAAGTTTTTAATCTAGGGCCTGCTATTGCCGCATCGCGGTGTGTTTTGGTCCTGCCAGCCCGGCTCTCTGCCTACTGAGCGCCGTACAAGGTGATAATCGCACATGTTGAAACGTATTCGCGGCATGTTCTCCAATGATCTGTCGATCGACTTGGGAACAGCTAACACCCTTATCTATGTTCGCGGTCAGGGCATTGTACTCGACGAGCCCTCGGTCGTGGCTATCCGTGTGCACAATGGCCAAAAGACGGTTGAGGCCGTTGGTATCGAGGCCAA
>JBFKEA010000099.1:0-8586 GCA_041619375.1 Spongiibacter sp.
CCTGGCCGCCGGGCAGCATGGTCACGCCGCAGTCAAAGACCTGGGCGACTTCCACGCCCAGTACCACGGCGAGTTTGCCATCATTGGCCACTTCGCGGGCTTCTGCCGGGCTTTTAACAATGCGGTACCAGCCCTTGCCGGGGCCACCGTGCTGGGCGTCGACATAGTCCTGTACCTCATAAAGGTATTCGACCTGTTTAACGGCAACACTCATGTCTTCGCAGTCGGCGTCGGGGCGCAGGGCGTTGATCTGACCAACGCGGCACAGCGCGGCGATATTGGTGCCGTGGTTGACCATCAGGCGCAGGCCGGCCTTCCAGGCGCGCTCTACCCATTTGTAATACATCACTTGGTGGGTCAGGTAGTCGCGGCGCGGCCAGTCGACAAAGCTAGGCCAGCCCTGGGTGTCGTGATTATCGGTGGGGTTAGCGCTGATTATATTGTTACCGTCGCGGATGCCGTTGGGCCCATGAAAATCTGCGCAGTCTTTCAGGGCGTGGCTAACGCCAAAGCGGTGAACCACCTCGCCGTATAGCGCGCCGCCCGCCGAGGGGCCAACGTCACCGGCCAGCGACATTTCGCTGCTCATGCCCATATGGGTGTGCACATCGGCAAAGCCGACAATGGGCTGGTCAACGCCGCGGCCTTTATAGGTTTCATCGGCAATACCGGTGGGCATTTCCGGGTAGTCGCTGCAGTCTTTTGCCGGCACAAAGCGGAACTGGCTGGCGGCGCCGCTGGCGTCACCGGTACTCAACTGGCCGTCGGCGTCGACAACCAGAGTTTGACCGCTGTGGCTTTGCAGGCTGAAGGTTTTGCTGGTGGCGTCGCGCTCGACAGTCCAGATGGCGTTGTCGCTGGGTTCGGCGGCGGCGATCACCGCGCCGCCGTTTTCGCTGACGAGTCGCTGGTTGCGGCTATATAACAGATAGCGCCCCAACGCAGCCGGCTGCATAAAAAAGCCCTCGGCACTGTCTTTGCCGGCGCTGATAAGCAGGCTGTCTCCGTCGATCTGCGCGTATTGCTGGGTGGCGCTGGATTGCAGTGCGTAGCAGCCATTGGCCATGGCAAAGCGGGTTTGCGGCGCGCCTTTGACACTGCTGTTATCGCTATGGCTGCTGGTTGAGGATGAACTCGAACCGCCACAGGCGGACAGCAGAGCCGTAGAAATGAGCAGTAGAACTGAGAATTTGGCCTTCATACGTCGTACCTAATCGTTATTGGCCAGCCCTGCTGGCCCTGTGCGGTGCTGCTTATTGAGAGGCGGCGGCGCCTCGAATGGTCATTAGTGTGCAATAGTATGTTGTCACTGTCACCAATCTAACAGTAATTTAAAGTTTGTCCGTTCAGCGCCCGCGCAGGGCGGCGGTTTTCATCTCGCTGGCTAGGGGTTCACCCAGGTAGCGGTCAATCAGGTAGTGAACTGCATAGATCACCGGGGTGAGCAATATCGCCATAGTGAATTTATAGAGGTAGTTGACCACGCCGATCGCCAGCACCAGCGACAAGCCCCAGTCGGCGCCGAGGTAAAAGGCAATAAACAGCACCACAAAGCTGTCGATAAATTGGCTGATTAAGGTCGAGCCTGTGGCGCGTAGCCAGATATAGCGCTCTCCGGTCAGTTGCTTGATGCGGTGAAAGACGGTGACGTCGATGATCTGGCCGATCAAAAAGGCGACCAGCGAGCCGATGATAATCCACAACCCCTGGCCGAAGACCAGCCGGTAGGCATAGTCGTAGTCGCCCACCTTGTCGGCAATGGCCATCTGCTCTGCGGCGGGCAGGGCCGGATTGATGTGCGACTGCGGCCAAAAATCGGCGGGGCTGAGTTCGATGCCGGCATAGAACATAGCGAAGGCGTAGAGAATTAAGCCGGCGGTGAGGTAGGACAGCAGCTGCACCCCGCGGCGGCCGTAATACTCGTTAATCAAATCGGTGAGCACGAAGACAAAGGGCCACAGCAGCACCCCCGCGGTGAGGTTGAACGACAAATTGTCGATGCCAAACAGACTCAGTGAGAGCGGCGACAGGCCGAGGGTCTGCTCCAGCGAGAAAATCTTGACGCCAATAAATTCGGCAATCAGGGCATTGGCGACAAAAAAGCCCGCCATGACAATGAAGAGTTTGATAGCTTTGTTATTGATAATATTGTCGATCATTTAAGGCCTGTCGTCGCTGTGGGATTGACCATGCCGGGCCGGGCAGCCAAGCAGGAAATAACATGACAGGAAGCAATAGTGAGAACAAGCCGCCACGGGTACTGATTAGCGGTGCTTCGCAGGGAATCGGTGCAGCGATTGCCCGCCAGTTTAGCCAGGCAAACCCCGCCCTACGGCTGGCGCTGGTGGCGCGAAATGCCGACAAGCTGGCCGAGGTGGCGGCGCAGTGCGCGGGCGCGGCGGAGGTGGCGGTGTATCCCTGCGATGTCAGCGACGCCGACGCGGTGCAGTGCTTGGTCGACCAGGTCGGCGATGTTGACGTGCTGATTAACAATGCCGGCAGCTGGCACGGTGAGCCGGTGCAGACGATGGCGGTGGAGGACTTTGACCGCATTATTGCCGCCAATCTGCGCAGCCTGTTTTTGATGTGCCGGGCGTTTTTGCCGGCCATGCTGGCCAAGGGTCGCGGCGATATTTTCAATATGGCCTCCACCGCCGGCATTGAGGGCTACGCGGGGGTTTCGGCCTACTGCGCGGCCAAGCACGGCGTGCTGGGCTTTAGCCGGGCGCTGCGCGAAGAGCTGCGCGGCAAGGATATTCGCGTCTGCTGTGTGTTGCCGGGGCCAACTTGGTCGCCGTCCTGGCAGGACAGCGGAGTGGACCGCCAGCAGCTGATGCCCACCGAGGATGTGGCACGGGCTTTTTGGGACCTGTATCAGCTGGATCGCAATGTGGTGACCGAGGAAATTGTGCTGCGTCCGCAGGCGGGACATATCAGCAGCTGAGCGACTCACCCATTTGGGTTTGGCAGTGTGGCAATGCGCGGCGTAAGATCACAGTTATAACAATAATGTGTCACAAGGACTTTGCCCATGATCCTGCGCCCGCTGGCCTGCGCCGCCGCCCTGTGTTTTCTCGCCGCCTGTGGTGGCGGTTCGTCGTCTGGGGGTAATGCCACTAACGGTGGCGATGATGGCGGCGGTCCACTGCCGCCGCTGCCCCGCGCCGGCCTGCCTAGTGGCGCGCCTGCGGCGGCCACGGCTGAGGCGCCGACCCTGGCCAGTCCACCGGCCTGGCCGTTTGCCGAGGGCGCGCCGCGCACCTCGGGCAGCGGGCGCTATGCCCACGGCGCCTATTACTGGACGGACTTTCTCTACGACGCTTCGGGGGCCAAGGGGCCGAATGTACCGTTTTACCGCATTGGCACCCCCACTGGCGGCAGCCTGCACTATCCCGACGCCAATATGGCGGGCAATGGCGCCGACATCTTTATTGTCGGCGTCGGCAAAAAAGACGGCGAGATTTATTTGCGGGTGGACTGGCAGACGCTGATTGATGCCAGTGTGCCGGTGGCGGCTTTTGCCGTCGACTATCAGCCCGGCGGCAGCGCGGAGTGGCCGGGCATCGCCAATCTGCGCAGTGACGGTGTCGATGCGCTGGTGTTCGTGTCGGCCGACGGCGCGCTGATTGACCGCAAGGACGGCAACGGCCCGCAGCCACTGGCGCCGGTGGCCGTGGATATGGCCTCGCGCTCTTTTGTGGCGGTACTGCCTGCCGATACCTTGCCCACCGCCGAGCCCTGGACGCTGTACTTGGCGTCGGGGATTAACAATGGCGAGGGTGGGTTTTTAAACGATCCGGCGGGCTTCCGCAGCCTGCCCCACCAGCCGCCGGTGTTTAATATGGCGTTTCGCGACTACGACGACGAGCCGGCGCTGTCGAATTTTTGGTTTGACGAGAGCCAGTCCAATGCGCTGAACAGCGGTGATGTGTCGGCTTTTGCCGCGCAGATTGACTGGTCGCGGATGGGTGATACCGAGCCTGAAACGGTTCACTACGGCTATACCAACCGCTGGTATCTGTCTTCGGTGTCGGGCACCGAACTCGGCGACGGCAGCTTTGCCGCCGGGGTGGATCGCAGTGAAGGTGCTACGGTGTCGATTCCTGCTTACTTCGATGCGGTGCAACCCTACGGTATTTATATTCCCAGTAGCTACGACCCGGCCAACAGCGCACCGAGTTTATTTACCTGGCTGCTGCACAGCTTTACCCAGAACCATAACCAGTACAGTGCCAGTGTGCCCAACTATTTGTTGGCCGCCTGTGAAACCCTGCGCCAGTCGATTTGTGCGACCCCCCTCGGGCGCGGCCCGGCAGGCTACTATGAGGTCGCGGCAGAGCTGGATTTCTGGGAGGTGTGGCGCGATATCGCCAGCCACTTCAATCTCGACAGCGAGCGGGTGTTTACCACCGGCTATTCCATGGGCGCTATCGGCTCGATCAACTTAATGGTGAAGTACCCCGAGGTGTTTTTTGGCGGGGTGATTCTGGCCGGCTCGCACGCCAATGCCAAACTGCTGCCCTGCTCGCTGGACAATAACGGCTGCGTGGAGCCCAAGGGGCCGGAGCTGATGGAAAACCTGAAGTGGAACGGCTACTACCAGGCCCACGGCAGTTTCGACCAGCTGGTGCCGTTTTTTGATGCCCGCGCCACCGCCGATGGCATGCGCGATTTTGGCTACCGCTACACCTTTGATCACTACCTGGCTGAAGATCATATTGTCTGGACCCTGAAAGATGTGGGTTATTCCGCGTTTGAGCAGGCCGCGCAGTGGATGGTGCAGTGGCAGGAGGCCGAGGACGCGCGCCGCGGCGCCCCCGGCGAGCTGGTCTACCGCTGGGAGCCGGATAAGGTGAATGCGGACTGGGGGTTGGGACCGCACGGGGCTTGGTGGCTGGAGGAGGTCGAGGCGGCGGCGGAGGTTGAGTTTGCCGAAATTCGCGCCCGCTCCGCCGCCCTGCCGGAAGCCGCAATAGAGCCACAGGCTTACAGCAATGAGCCGATTTTTCCCGATGCCGAGACCTTGAGTCCGGCACTGCGCGACGGTCAGAGTTGGCAGCGCGGTGAGCTGCCCGCAGCCTCGGGCCTGCTCACCGTGCAATTAACGCAGGTTGCGGCGTTGACACTGAACCTGGCCGAGGCGGGGTTGGCCGGGCGCGATGATAAGCGCATCGAGCTCTCCAGTGACGGGCCCTATCAGCTGCGCTTAACCGGCTTGGAAAATGGGGAAGTGGTTGCGGCCGCAGACCAGCGAATGACGGCTGCTGATGGCGCGGTGCTGTTGGCGATGCCCGCCGGAGAGCAAGTCATCAGTTTTCCTTAATTGCCTTATTTAGTGGTGATGTCACGATTGCAGAGGGTGGTGTATGTCGGCTTGTAAACTATGGCTTGTGGCGGCCGCACTCTGTGTGCTGAGCGGCTGCGGCAGTGATTCGCCGGCCGCACCGGCGGGAGCTAGTGATCAGGCCGAGGCCGCGTCGCGCTGTAATACGCTGACCGAGCACCCCTGGTGCGATGCCAGCAAATCGGCCGCCGAACGCGCCGAGTTGCTGGTGGCGGCGATGAGCCTGGAGCAAAAAATCGATTACTTGGCCGGCGATGACCCCCAGGCCTCGGCCACTGGTGATCCCTACGTCGGTGTGGTTAACGGCATTGCGGAACTCGGCCTGCCGGCACTGCGCATGAGCGATGGCCCGGTCGGTGTGCGCGGCAGCCCCGCCACGGCGATGCCCATCCCCTTGGCACTGGGCGCCAGTTTCAATCCCGAGCTGGCCCAGCGCGTCGGCGCGGCCATTGCTAATGAGGTGCGCCACAAGGGCAATGATCTTGTGCATGCGCCGGTGGCGGATATTGTCCGCAATCCGCTGGCGGGGCGCAGTTTTGAAACCTTTGGCGAAGACCCACTGCTGGTCAGCCAAATGGTGGTCGAGTGGGTGCGCGGTGCACAGGCCGAAGGGGTGATGGCCAATGTGAAGCACTATTTGATGAATACCCAAGAGGGCGTCGTCAGTGTGCCGCCGATTGCCGCCGTGGTGGGTGGGCGCTCGGTGGTTAACGCCGTCGTCGATGAACGCAGCCTGCGCGAAATCTATCTGCCGCCTTACGAGGCGGCAGTGAAAGACGCCGACGTGGCCTCGGTGATGTGCGCCTACAATTACGTTAACGGCGAGCCCGCCTGTTCCAGCCCGCAGTTGCTGCAAGGGGTGTTGCGCGACGAGTGGGGCTTTGATGGCTTTGTGGTAACCGACTATTTTTTTGCCCAAAAAGATACCGTACAAAGCGCCAATACCTCGGCGCTTATCGAAATGCCCTACGGCGTCTTTTTCTCCCAGCCGCTGTTGCAGGCCGCTGTGCAATCCTCTGCGGTGGAAGAGCAAACCTTGGATGCCAACCTCCGGCAAATTTTCCGCAGCTTGTTTCGTTTTAATTTCTTTGATCGCCAAAGCTATGAGCGCAACGATGAGCTAATTGACCAGGCGGCGCATGCGCTATTGGCTCGCGACGTGGCCGAGCAGGGCGCGGTGCTGCTGCGCAATGCTGGGGTGCTGCCGCTTACCGAGGAAGTAAAAACCTTGGCGGTAATCGGTAAGTCCGCAGAGCAGAGGCCGAGCGGCGGCGGCTCGTCGTTTGTCACACCGTTTCGCTTTCAGACCCCACTTGAGGCGATACGCCGACGGGCGGGTCCTGATGTTGATGTGCAGTATGCCGATGGCAGCGACCTGGCCGCCGCCGCTGCGCTGGCGGCGCAGGCCGATGTTACTGTGGTATTCGCCAGCAATATTGCCACTGAGGGCAGCGATCGCTACTGCCTGTCGCTGGATTGCACTCTGGCCGATGCGCCGGACTCGCTGCTATTGAACAGCCTGCAAAATGGCGCGCCGGATTTTCTCGATCAGTTGTTAGATCCGGTGTTTGCCAGCTCGCCAATTCGCGAGGTGCTGGATCAAGCCTTTGCGCCGATTCTGCTGGGCGCGCCGCTGCTGCCCCTGTCGCACGACAATCAAGACGCCTTAATCGCAGCGGTAGCGGCGGTCAACCCGGCCAGTGTGGTGCTGTTGCAAAACTCCGGCGCGGTGCTGACCCCCTGGCGCGAGCAGGTGGATGCCATTCTTCAGGTCTGGTATCCGGGGCAGGAGGGCGGCGAGGCGATAGCACGTCTGCTGTTTGGCGATAGCGACCCCGGCGGCCGTCTGCCGCTGAGCTTTCCCGATAAAGAAACGGATACCCCAGTGGCGGGCGACCCCCAGCGCTACCCCGGTGTGGCCAATCAGGCGGCGCATTCCGAGGGGGTGTTTATCGGCTACCGTTGGTTTGATCAACAGCAGCGAGAGCCGGCCTATGCCTTTGGCCACGGCCTGTCCTACACCGATTTTGTCTTGAGCAACCTCGCGGTCAAACAGCACGGCGATGGCGGCGCGCTGGTGACGGCGCAGCTGCGCAATACCGGCGGCAGGTCGGGCTGGGCGGTGCCGCAATTGTATGTTGGCCTGCCCAGTGCCGCCGCCGATCTGCCCCAGCCGCCCTGGGCTTTGAAGGCCTTTTCCAAGCACTGGCTGCGGCCCGGGGAGTCGGTCAGTTTGCGCTACGAGCTGGACGCTCGCGCGCTCAGTTACTGGGAGCCGCTTAGCGGCGCATGGCAGCGAGCGCCGGGCAACTACCGCTTTGCTCTGGGCGAATCCTCGCGCGCGCTGAGCCTGCAACAGGATTTGTCGTTTGCCGGCGGCTGAGTGCAGGGCGCCGCACTTGCTGATAGAGTGTATTCGCTGATTACATTGGGCTCTATCAGAGCCAGTGGCTAATACAACGATAATAAGCGAGGTGGACGATGGCGCGATCTGGGACGTTTTACCGAACCTGTAATCTCTGCGAGGCGATGTGTGGCGTTGCCATTGAGCTGCAAGATGAACAGATCATTTCGATCAAGGGCGATCAACAGGACCCCTTCAGTCTCGGTCACATCTGTCCCAAGGCCCTGGCACTGAAAGATCTTTACGAAGATCCCGAGCGCCTGCGCAAGCCCATGGAAAAGCGCGACGGCCAGTGGCATGAGCTGGACTGGGATGAGGCGTTGGATCGCGTGGCCGAGCGCATGCGCGCCCTCCAGCAGCAACACGGCAAGGACGCGCTGGGTGTCTATTTGGGCAACCCTAATGTGCACAATATGGGCGGCACGCTGCTCAATGGCGGGTTTTTACGGGCCTTGAAAACCCGCAATAAATTTTCGGCGACCTCGGTGGATCAATTGCCCCACCATATTGTGGCCTGGCAGATGTTTGGTCACCAGCTGCGCATCCCGGTGCCGGATATTGACCGCAGCGATTACTTTGTTGCTATCGGCGCGAATCCGCTGGCCTCCAACGGCAGCATTATGAGCGTGGCGGATGTGCGCGGCCGGCTCAAGGCGGTGAAGCAGCGCGGCAAAGTGGTGGTGATCGATCCGCGTCGCAGCCAGACCGCCGAGCTGGCTAATGAGCATCATTTTATTCGCCCCGGCAGCGATGTGTTGCTGCTGTTGGCCATGCTCAATCACCTGTATGCCTCGGGCAAGGTCGACGCCGGGCGCTGTGCAGATTTTCTCGATACCGA
>JBFKEA010000100.1:0-8509 GCA_041619375.1 Spongiibacter sp.
CCAATTATCGACACGGCATCCAGCGTATCTCCCGCGCCATGCACAGCGCCGAAATCGTCACCATCGCCGCGGTAAACGGCGCCGCAGTGGGCGCGGGCTTTGACCTGTGCTGTATGTGTGACCTGCGCATCGGCTGCGACAATACGCGCTTTGGCGAAACCTTTATCAACCTTGGCATTATTCCCGGGGACGGTGGCGCCTGGTTTCTACAACGCCTAGTGGGCTACCAGCGTGCGGCCGAGTTAACCTTTAGCGGCCGTATTATCGACGCCGACGAAGCTCTGTCGCTGGGATTGTTGCTGGAGAAGGTAGGCAATAAAGAATTATTGCCCTGCGCCGAACGCTACGCCGCCGATTACGCAGCAAAACCGCCCATTACCCTGCGCCACACCAAGCGACTGATGAAACTGGCACAGCGTCAAGAGCTGCACGACTTTCTCGACGTCTGCGCTGACACCCAAGCTCAGTGCCACGCCACCGAAGACCATATGACAGCTATCCAGGCGTTTTTCGACAAAAGCCCCGGCCAGTACCGCGGCCGCTAGCCGCGCGACGGCTCGACCTCAATGCGGTCGACCACGCCCTCTTTGTCGTCAAACACTTCCATGCCAACCTTAAACCCCCACAGGCGACTGAGGTGCTTAAGCACCTCTTTGGCCTCACCGGTAAGCGGTCGATCTCGCAGGCGGGTATAACGCAGCAACAGCGAACGATCCCCCATATGCTCGTAGCGTATCACCTGGATATCCGGCACCAGCACATCGCGGTTATACTGCTTGGACAGCAGCCGCCGCACCTCGCGATAGCCGTCTTCATTGTGAATGGCCGCGACCTCCACGAAGTCCTCGCTGTGCTTATCAGCAATGGCAAACAGATGAAATTCGCGTATCAGCTTGGGTGATAGGTACTGGCCGATAAAGGACTCATCCTTGTAATTGCGCATAGCGAAATCCAGCACTTCCCGCCAGTTCTTGTCGACGATATCTGGAAAAAACGCCCGGTCTTCATCGTCGGGCTGCTCGCAAATTCGGCGCAGGTCGCGGAACATGGCAAAGCCCAGCGCGTAGGGGTTGATGCCGCTGTACGCCGGGTGGTCGAAGCCGGGCTGCATCACCACATTGGTGTGCGACTGCAGAATTTCAAACATAAAGCCCTCGTCAACCAAACCGCGGTCATAGAGGCTATTGAGAAGGGTGTAATGCCAGAAAGTCGCCCAGCCCTCGTTCATCACCTTGGTCATGCCCTGAGGGTAAAAATACTGGGCGAGCTTGCGCACAATCCGCACGATCTCACGCTGCCAAGTCTCCAGTGTCGGCGAATACTTTTCAATAAAATACAGCAGATTTTCCTGCGGCTCCGGTGGAAAAACATCCCGCTCTTCCTCCGTTTCCTGCTTGGCTTTCTTGCGCTTGCGCGGCAGTGTCCGCCAGATATCATCAAATTGCTTGCGCGCGTGCTCAGCGCGTTCGTGCTGGCGGCGCAATTCGTCCTGGGCCGACAACGGCGAGGGCCGGTGAAAGCGATCGACCCCGTGGTCCATCAGCGCGTGGCAGGCATCGAGCGTCTCTTCGACGCGATCAATGCCGTACTTCTGTTCGCATTCGAAAATATATTTGCGCGCAAACACCATGTAATCAACGATGGCATCGGCACTGGTCCACTGCTTAAAAAGGTAGTTGCCCTTGAAAAAGGAGTTGTGGCCATAGCAGGCGTGGGCGATCACCAAGGCCTGCATCGGCATGCTATTGTCTTCCATTAAATAGGCGATGCAGGGGTCGGAGTTAATTACCAGCTCATAGGCGAGGCCGCGCATGCCCCGGCGATAGGCCTCTTCGTTGCGAATAAACTCCTTGCCGTAGCTCCAGTGGGTGTAGCTGATAGGCAACCCTACCGAGGCGTAGGCGTCGAGCATCTGCTCCGAAGCGATCACCTCGATTTGATTGGGGTAAGTATCTAAACCGAACTCTGCGGCGATTTTCGAAATTTCCCGGTCGTAAGTGCGCAGTAAATCAAAATCCCAGTCGCCCCCCCGCGACAATACTCGCTCTTCCTTATCGACCATACTCACACCGCCTCCCGCTGAAACAACTCACGCAATACCGGATAGACGTCGCCGCGCCCCATCACCCGCGCTGTTGCGAAATTGTCATCGTGAATTTGACTGTAGGCCGCCGCCAGGGGTGTCACCGCCGTCGCGCTGTCGGGCACTTCAACGTAGGCAAAATAACGACAGTGGGGCAGAATTTCATTGCTTAACTTGGCCGCGCTGCGCTGCGGGTCACTGCCAAAGGCATCGCCGTCGGAAACCTGCGCGCCATAGATATTCCACTCTTCGCGGGCATAGCGCTCCTCAATAATGTCCAGCATCAGCTTAAGAGCCGACATCACCACCGTACCGCCGGTTTGGGGGTCGTGAAAAAAGGCCTCCTCGTCAACTTCTTCTGCGTTGGAGGTATGGCGAATAAAAAGCAACTCGACGTGCTCGTATTTACGACTGAGGAACAGGTATAGCAGGGTAAAAAAACGTTTGGCGAGGTCCTTTTTCTGCTCCGACATCGACGCCGACACATCCATCAGGCAGAACATTACCGCGCGACTGATCGGCTTGGGTTCTTTGACCTTGTGGCGAAAGCGCAGGTCGTACTCATCGAGAAACGGCACTCGGTCAATCCGATCTTTCAACTGCTGGATCTCGTCGGCGTCACCGCCCGCCTCTTCCAGTGCCCGCAGTTCCTTGCGCAGCGGCCCGGTCAGGGCAATTTTGCGCGCCATGGCATTTTCCAATGAGCGGCGGATCGACAGATTGGCCGGCACGCCGCTGGGGGTATAGCCCGCGCGGCGAAAGGTGAACTGCTTGGCATCACCGAGCATATTGCGCGCTAGTCGCGGCAACTCCAGGTCGTCAAAGAACAGATTCATGAACTCCTCTCTGGAGAGAGTGAACATAAAATTGTCCTGACCGTCGCCGCCCTCGCCCTGACCGTCGCCACCGCCCTCACCCTCGCCGGCGCCGCCGCCCTTGGGCTTGGCGATCTTATCGCCGGGTGAAAAGCTGTGATTACCGGGGTGGACGACTTCGCGATCACCCCCGGGGCCAATGCGAAATTTCGGCTCGGAAATGTCTTTAACCGGAATACCAACTTCGCCGCCGCGGCCCATATCGGTGATAGAGCGCTCCGCCGCCAAATCCGCCACAGAGCGTTTCAGCTGGGATTTATAGCGCCTGATAAACCGCGCGCGATTAGTCGCATTCTTATTACGGTCGTTCAGGCGTCGATCAATAATCATCGACATATTCGCCCCTTACCCTTATTGGGATGCTGTGCCGTTAGCCGGCCTTGCGCACGCGCAAATACCATTCCGAGAGCAGGCGCACTTGTTTCGGGGTGTAACCTTTTTCGACCATACGAGTGACGAAGTTCTCGTGTTTATTGCGATCTTCCTCCGAGGCCTTGGCATTGAAGGAAATCACCGGCAGCAGCTCCTCCGTACTGGAGAACATTTTCTTCTCAATGACTTCACGCAGTTTTTCGTAGCTCGTCCAGTTCGGGTTGCGACCCTCGTTCTGCGCTCTGGCGCGCAGTACAAAATTGACGATCTCGTTGCGAAAATCTTTGGGATTGGCAATCCCCGCCGGCTTCTCGATTTTCTCCAGTTCGCTATTCAACGTCGCCCGATCGAAAATCGCGCCGGTTTCCGGGTCGCGATAATCTTCATCCTGAATCCAGTAATCGGCAAAGGTCACGTAGCGATCGAAAATATTCTGACCGTACTCTGAATAGGACTCCAGATAAGCGGTTTGAATTTCCTTGCCCACATACTCGGCGTAACGCACCGCCAGCCAGCCCTTAATAAATTCCAAATAGCTGCGCTGCACATCGTCGGGCAACTGCTCGCGCATAATGCGCTGCTCCAACACATACATCAGATGCACGGGGTTGGCGGCAATTTCGGAATTGTCGTAATTGAACACCGCCGACAGCACCTTAAAGGCAAAGCGGGTCGACATCCCCGTCATGCCCTCGTCAATGCCGGCATAGTCGCGATATTCCTGGTAAGACTTAGCCGCCGGGTCAGTGTCTTTCAGCGATTCGCCGTCATAGACACGCATTTTTGAGTAAATGCTGGAATTTTCCGGCTCCTTAAGCCGGGTTAACACCGAAAACTGCGCGAGCATTTCCAGCGTGCCCGGCGCGCAAGGCGCTTCGGCCAGGGAGCTGTTGCGCAGTAATTTCTGGTAGATTTTCAGCTCTTCGGAAACCTGCAGGCAATAGGGCACTTTGACGATATACACCCGGTCCAAAAAGGCTTCATTGTGTTTATTATTGCGAAAACTCTGCCACTCCGACTCATTGGAGTGGGCGAGAATAATGCCCTGGAAGGGGATCGCCGAAAAACCCTCGGTGCCCTTGTAGTTACACTCCTGCGTAGCGGTCAACAGGGGGTGTAACATCTTGATGGGCGCCTTGAACATCTCGACAAATTCCAACAAGCCTTGATTGGCCAGACACAGGCCACCGGAATAAGAATAGGCATCGGGGTCGTCCTGGGCATATGACTCCAGCTTGCGAATATCCACCTTGCCCACCAGTGTGGAGATATCCTGGTTGTTCTCATCACCCGGCTCAGTCTTACTGATCGCCACCTGCTTTAGCACCGAGGGCTGTACCCGCACTACGCGGAATTGGCCTAGATCACCCTGGTACTCATCAAGCCGCTTGATCGCCCAAGGCGATGCCAGACCAGTGAGGTAGCGACGCGGAATCCCATATTCCTCTTCAAGCTGACTGCCATCGCGCCCGGGCTCAAACAAACCCAGCGGCGATTCATTGATTGGCGAGCCCTTGAGGGCGTAAATCGGGTAAGACTCCATCAGCTTCTTCAGGCGTTCGGCAATCGACGACTTACCGCCGCCCACCGGACCGAGTAAATACAGCACCTGTTTGCGTTCTTCGAGCCCCTGAGCGGCATGTTTAAAGAAGGCGACGATCTGCGAGATCACATCTTCCATGCCATAAAACTCTTCAAAGGCAGGGTAGCGGGCAATAAGGCGGTTGGAAAAGATGCGGGACAATCGCGGGTCACTGCGCGTATCGACCAATTCAGGCTCACCAATCGCGGCTAACATGCGCTCTGCGGGAGTGGCATAGGCAAGGGGGTCACTGCGGCAGAGATCGAGGTAGTCGGTCAGCGACATCTCCTCGTCTTGGCCTTTCAGGTATTGCTCACGGACGTTATCAAGGATACCCATTAATGCAATCTCCTTTGGTGCTGTAACGCCACTTTTCTGCTAGTCCAAACGCGGCAAGTTGCGACTACAGTTTTAGGTGTGTGCCAATTTACTCTACTCCCTTACGGTGAGCCCATCTACTTCGATTCGCAAAAATCATCTACGCGTTTTCCGAATTTCCAGCAGGTAGTTGCGCCTCGGACGCAACCGGCAGCGACTCCCGGTGTATACAGTTTAGACGGAAAAATTGTTCTCGGATTGAAACCCCGGCGCAAATGCCATTACTGCCTTTTTATTCGCACAAGGGCATTACTCAGTGCTCAACCTGCCCGAGATTGGCGTGAATCACCGCGCCACTGATGACCGGCGACTGCGCACAAAAGTACAGGGTGTCGGCAATTTCTGACGGCGCAATCAGACGCCCGGCCGAGACATTTGCGGTGATCGCGGCAATGACCTCCGGGTCATTATTGATATGCCCGCGCAGCATATCGGTATCGGTAAACCCCGGGCAGATGCAGGCGCTGTGAATGCCACTGCCGACGAGATCTTGCACCGTGGCCCGCATCAGCCCCACCAGACCGTGTTTGCTGGCAATATACGAGGCGCAGCCAGACACCGCCTTTTCAGCCAGTGTCGAGCCGACGTATAGAATCGCGGAACCGGGCTTCATCAGCGGGATCAACAGGGCATTCAACTGTTGTGGCGCCACTAGGTTGACCTGCAGCACCGCGCGAAAAGTCTCACCATCCAGGTTGGCAACGGTATCGCCCTCCTGGCGGGCGGCATTGTGAATCAATACCACCTGCTGCGCGTCTTCGGCGGCCGCCCGCAGGGCCTCAGCACACTGATCCAGCCACTGCGGCTGGCTCATATCGGCCACCAGCTGTTCAGCGCCGACGACATCGATCGCGCGGCGAGACAGATTGATCACCCGATAACCCTCGTCAACAAAACGTTGCGCCGTGGCGCGACCGATGCCCTGACTGCCACCGGTAATAATCAACAACTTGCTCATAAATTTCTCTTTGCTTTACTCAATCGCCGCCGGCGTAACTATGCGCGGCACCAGTGTGCCGAGCCCCACTGTCCGGGTCCGGACGAAACTTTCATCGTCAGCTCGACAATCTCATTGCCGTCGATAAACGGCGCATCGTCCAGCAGCTTCTCCAACAGGTAGCGGGCAAACTCCTCAACCGTGGTATTGCGCAGCGGCAGCAGCAAGGTGTCAGCCCGCAAAAACAACAGCTCCTCGCCGTTAAAATCGGCGCGATAGTAATTGCCCTGCTCACTCACCGGCATATGCGGCGACTGGGCCGGCAGCAGGGTGTATTCGTCCAAGCTCGCGCAGAGCGCGCGCAGACGTTTTTTAATTTCAACATAACTGAAACACATGCCGTCATCGCCCACCGCCGCGACCAGCGCCAAACTGACGCGGAAATTGTGGCCGTGCAGGCGCTCGCGCTCAGTCGCAGAAAAAATAGTGAAATGCGCAGCGGAAAACTTCAGGTCTTCTTTGCTGATCTCAATGCAGGTGTTTCGCTCAATGGGCATTCGCCCCTCCCTCTGCGGCGCCCGCCGCGTCATGGTTATCTACCCGGCCAGTCGGCCAGCGCCTTCAACATGTCGGCCAGCACATCCGCCTCACTGCGCCCTGCGGCATCGATACGGATATCTGCGGCGGCCTCGTACAGCGGCTGGCGCTCGGCGTACAGCGCCGCCAGATCGGTACCCGGCGCGCAGGCTACCCCGCGCTGGGCAAAGTCTCCGAGCCGCTGCTGCAATTGGCGCAACGGCACATCTATAAACACCAGCGGACCGCCCGCTCGCAACTTAGCCACCACCGCCGAGCTGTATACGGCGCTTCCGCCCGTTGCGAGCACCGCACCGGAAAAATCCGCCGCCAACAGCGCCTGTTGTTCAGCCTCGCGCAGCGCCAGATAGCCGCGACTGGCCAAAATGGCCGCTAGGCTGCTTCCCTCGCGGCGCTCGATCAACTGGTCACCGTCGATATAACGGCGGCCTAAACGCGCCGCCAACTGCCGGCCCAGCGTCGACTTACCACAGGCTGGCATACCGATAAGGCTGATAAAGTCTGTCACCGCACCCCTCTTTTAGCCGCAGTGGAAAGCCGCCTAGAGTGCCACAGAGAACAAAGTGCAGGCAAAGCAAAAACGTTCGCCGCCGCCGCGCCGACTTTAATCAAGGCCCCGAATCCTGTAGGATTCCGCGCTTAGACACCACAGGCAAAAGCATGCAAACCCTGCAAATTACCCGCCCCGATGACTGGCATATCCACCTACGCGATGGCGATGCCTTAAAACAAACCGTCGACGACGCCAGCCGCTATTTCGGCCGCGCCATCGTGATGCCCAACCTGACGCCACCGGTGCGCAACGTGGCCGAGGCCCGCGCCTACGAGCAGCGCATTCGTGCCGCCCTGCCTGAGGGCCGCAATCACTTTACACCGCTGATGGTGCTCTACCTCACCGACCGCACCCAGCCGGCAGACATCGCCGAAGCCAAGGCCTCAGGTCTAGTGTACGCAGCCAAGCTCTACCCCGCTGGCGCAACCACCAACTCCGACGCCGGCGTCACCGATCTTGACGCCCTGTGGCCGGTATTGGCCGAGATGGAAAAACAGGGGCTGCCCCTGCTGGTGCACGGCGAAGTTACCGACGCTGAAATCGATATTTTCGACCGCGAAGCCGAGTTTATAGACCGCCACCTCAAGCGCCTAGTCGCCGCCTTCCCGCAGCTAAAAGTGGTGCTGGAACATATCACCACTGCCGACGCAGCCGAGTTTGTTGCCAATGCACCCAGTAATGTTGCCGCCACCATTACCGCCCACCACTTGCTGTACAACCGCAATGACATGCTGGCCGGGGGTATTCGCCCACATTATTACTGCCTGCCGATTCTCAAGCGCAACCGCCACCAACAGGCGCTAATTACCGCAGCCACCTCAGGCAGCCCCAAGTTTTTCCTCGGCACCGATTCGGCTCCCCACGCCCGCCACCGCAAGGAGGCAGACTGCGGCTGCGCCGGCTGCTATACCGCTTACGCAGCAATCGAGCTCTACGCCGAAGCCTTCGAAGCTGCCGCCGCACTGGATAAACTCGAGGCCTTTGCCAGCTTCTACGGTCCAGACTTTTACGGACTGCCGCGCAACAGCGACACTATTACCCTGCAAAAAAGCGACTGGCAAGCGCCGGCCAGCCTACCCTTGGGCGACGACCAGATGCGCCCGCTGCGCGCCACTGAAACACTGCGCTGGCA
>JBFKEA010000101.1:0-8504 GCA_041619375.1 Spongiibacter sp.
ATGGACCCCGACACCCGCCGACTGGTGCGGCTAAGCGTTGAGCCGGGCGACGACACCGACGGCCTGATGGATATGCTGCTCGGGAAAAAGCGCGCCGCCGACCGCAAGCAGTGGCTGGAGCGCAACGGCGACGAGGCAGAAGTACTGCTCTGAGCCGGCCGCCTCGCCTACCATAGTGAGGAATACAGCGGGATGCGGTAGTTCAGCGCCAGGCTAAAGGCCTTGGCCTTGTCCGGCGCTACAGCATCGGCGCGCAGCTGCAGCGCCACATTGCCGCGTTGCAAAGACAGCCCCAACGCGCGCCGCTCAATATCATAACTGGCCTGCCAAACACTGGCCGCCGCCTGCCACTGCACCGCCAATTGCGGGAACAGGTATTTGTCGTGGCTTTGCAGCGTCACGCTTGCCGACACTGGCTCGCGCCACTGGTAGTGGACGCCCATCGACAACTGCCGGGGCAAGGTCTGGCGATGGTCGCGGTAGGACTCCACCCCCGAAACCGCCGGCCGGGCATTGATGCTGCCGTCGTCGTCATAACTGATGGTGTCGCTAATCGCCGTCGCGCGGGTGTAGGTGACATCCCGCCACCATATCGCCGACAGCAGGTCGCGGCTGCGAAAATCCAGGCGCCAGCGCGATGCGATTTGCCACTGCAGGTCGACATCGAGACTCAGACCATTGCCCCGCACCCGCTCTTCCTCGCGCTTGAGCAGCGCGTCGCGGGAGTAGTTGTAATCCAATTGCAGGTTGGCTTCAACGCTGTCTTCCAACGCCAGCAGCTCGCCCGCCAGTTTGCCATCGCTCAGTTGCGAAGCGCGCAAATAATTGCCGCGCAAGCGCAGGGAAAACGCCGCAGAAGGAGCGAAATAATAACCGACACCCACGCCCCGAGCGCGCAGGGTATTGGGCTGCAAATACACCTGGTAGCGGCGATTTTTTTCTAATTCGATATTATTTTTATCGGCGTAGGCAAGCTCCGCCGTATCATTATTGAATTCCAAAAAATAATCATAGCGGGCAAAAACCCCTACCTCCCACGCGCCGCGGCGCTCACCCAGCTCCAGCCAGTTGTGGCTAAACGCCAAATCGCCGCGGTCAAATTTAGGCCCTTCAAGATCGTCTAACAGCTGTTTGATTGGCGCGATTTCACTGTAGGAGTCGGACGCTAGCGCCGTGTAGAGGTAGCGGGGTTCACTGTCGGCATGGGCCGCACAAGGGGCCAGCACAAGGAATAAGCAAAAGCTCGCTGCTTTCATAAAGGACACCGTTCTCCGGCAACAGTTGCCTGAATAAAAAAGGGAGGCAAATGCCTCCCCGGAATTAGCGGACTAGCGAAACCGCGTTTTACAGGGTTTCGAACTCGCCGTCGCTGTAGGTCACCATCGGTGCACCGGCATCTTCATCGATGACCGCATACTGCACACCATCCTGCTCGATCACACCGCTGAGTACGCCATCGACATCTTCGTTCAGCGTCATGACCACATCGTTGTGGTTGCTCACCGTCACGCTGCCACCCTCAGCTGCCTCTTCAGAGAGGTCGGCCACGTGCGCCAATGTCAGCGACTTGCCACCGTAGCGCAACTCGAGATCCAACTCCGCTTCTTTTAGGCCAGAGCGCGTACCACTGGCGGTAACCGCAATTTTATCGGCCACACCGGCGATCTCCAAACCGAAGCTGACGGTGACGCTAGCTGCGCCATAGCTCTCGGCGGTCTCATCCAGCGAGCACTCGCCTTCAACTTGATATGGGCTAGTGGAAGAGGATGAACGCTGATCGGTACATGTCATCGAGAAGTTGTCGGCCTGCAGCGCGATACTGGCAGATAGCTCACTGCCACCTTGATCGAAAGCGCGACCGGACAGCATCCATTCAAAACCGCCCAGGCGGGAGGTCGTAGTCTGATCGATGCTGAAGTCGTAGCCCGCGTCGCGGTCATAGCTGTCGTGATAGGTTTCATCCGACACCGATGTGAAGTCTTCAATGTCGATCGACATCAAGCCCTCAAAACTCACTGGATTGTCCCCGGTCAGCTGGGAAAGGGTCATACCCAGCGAGATCGCGAGATCGTTAACGGTAAGTTCTTCGTGACGGACTTCATCATCGCTGTAGCCGCTCTCCGACTCGACTTCGGTATCTTCAAACCTCGACTCGCCATGCAGTGTCGCGGAAAACCCCGAGTCCTCGGCAATAGCCAGTCTGACGGTGCTGCTGGCAGCCGAGCCATTGAGGGTAAAGCTACCAGAAATACTGCCCTCTGACTCGGTGGTCTCGGTGTCGCCAACAAGGGTTTGTGTCTCGGTGAATTCGCCAGCCACTTCGTCAGCGGCCACCACATCAACATCGACCGACGTCTCAGCCACCTGCACAGGCTGCTTGACGCTGTATTGAACGCCAGCGCCTGTCTCTGCAATAGTGACCTGAATACCGTCCTCATGGGAATAGGAGGTCGGTGCCGGCTCACCCCCTTCCGCCGCCGCAGCATAGGCTTCATGCGCATAGGAAATGGCATTTAAGGCCCTGGCCAGGCCTTCCACCACGACCTCGGCATCGACTGACATTACTTCGCCGGCCATCTCCAGCTGCTCGCCAAACGCCCGCGCACCGCTGTCATCTTCCATCAAACCGGCGCTGGCCAAGTCGCGCAGCTGGGCAACAAACTGCTTGCTCGCGCGCAGGCCCTCGGAACCGACATCGTCGGGCACCTCGCCCTGACTGGGCTGGTCCGAACCATCGTTGCGCGCCTGGGCCGTTTCCGCCTCCAGCTCGGTATCGGCCTCAGCAACGGCGTCGTTGTCTACGCCATCCAGTTCCTTCACCTTGTCCAACAGCACTTGCGCCTGCTGCAGGATTTCCTCGATGCTCGCCGCATTGTCGTCGGCCGTTGCTTCATAGTCGGCAACACCGGCATTTTTATACTGCTCAACAAATTGACCGAGAGCCTGCTCTACCGTCTCGCCATTGCCCAGTGCCGCCGCGACGGCCGCCGCCGCTTTCAGGTTGTAGTCCAGCTGCTCTTTACTCGCGCCATTCACCGCCGCGGCGCTGGTAATATCGATAATCGGCTGCGCCGTCAGGTCGTTACTCGCCAAGCCAAAGCGGCTGGCAACCTGCGCATTAGCGGCCGCGGCGGCATCGGCTGGACGCGCGCCGGCAGCCACTTTGTTAATCGCCAATGCCGCCGCCGTGCTGGTCAGCGGCGTGATACTGGCCGACACACTACCGGAGGCCTCGGGCAGCACCGCACTCAGGCTGAAGTCGCTCGCCAGCGGGTAGTCCTCGCCAAAACTGACCGTTGGCGCCCCATTGCCGTCGCGCTGACACACCGCCAGATCGCAGCGCATCACCGTGCCCTCGGCAGTAGTGATCTCAACCCACAGTGCGCCGCCGCTGTAATTGCTGTTAAGCGTCAGGCTGTAGCTGCCATCATCCGCCGTGGTCGCTGGCTCAGCCAGGGTTTGGCTTCGATCCACCTGACCGCTGTCGTCGATGGCGTAGGCATTCACCACGCCGCCAATAATAATGCCCTTTGAGGCGCCGCCGTTAACACTGCTGGCGTCACTGCCGCCGCCACTACTGCTGCCCCCGCCGCAAGCGGCCAGCACAGTGGCCACCGCCGATGACAAAATCCAATTTTTATTCATCTTGTTCTCCACAATAATCAAAAGCCCTTGCATGACAGCCAGCAGAAACCCTGCCGGAGCTGACAACAAGAAACGAATTCACCAAAGGGGATATAACGGAACCCTCCCTGATTTTATGCAGCAATTACCGCGATCCGAGCATCCATTTCCTCAGATCAAATGCCAACAACACCTCTTTGGCGATCACCATCGCTATTATTATTTAAGGTGCTGCAGCGACCATTTATAACGAATCTATTTTGGTAATTCAAGGAAGGTCAGCGCCAGCACTAACCACATAGCTAAGCCGCAGGCCGTCATGCTGCGGCGCAGAAACGCCAACATCGACGGTGGGCCGGTAACGACCAGCCCACCGGCGACACGACCTTCAGTTATCGGCAGCCGTCAGCTGACAAAACTCACCGTATCTTCCAACGGTGCGCGGTCCATCGTCACTTTATTGATCTGCTCATCGGGCGCTTCGTAGCCAAACGACAGGCCGCAGATAATCGCATGACCCTCAGGCAATTGGGCAATTTCCAGCAGCGGATCGGGGTAGAAGGCCAGCGCGCCCTGGGGAATACTGGCTAAGCCGTAGTCCACCAACAGCAGCATCAGGGTCTGCAGATAAATGCCGATGTCCACCGCATTCACCACGCCCATGCTGGCCGGCATCGACAAGAATGCCACATGGGGGGCACCGAAGAACTCCCAGTTTTTTAGCATCAGTGCTTGGCGCTTGTCCTTTTCGTGGCGCTCGATACCCATAGTGCCGTAATAGCCCATGGCGCAGGCGTACTGGCGCTCTTTATAGACCCCTGTCAACTCGGCATCGCCCGGCTTAAACGCCGGCGACGGCGCCTTGCCGCCAAGAATTTCACCAATCATTGCCTCTTCAAGCCGCTGGCGCGCCTCGCCCGACACTACAGTGAGGTGCCAGGGCTGGGTATTGCAATTAGAGGGCGCGTGGCGGGCCGCTTCGAGGATCTCCCGCAGCAGTGCATCGGGGACCGGGTCCGGTTTAAAACCGCGGATAGAGCGGCGGACTTTAACCGCATCGGCAACTCGCATCATTTCTAGCTATCCTATAAGTTAAATAGGCCAGTCTAAACCACCCTCCAAAAAGGGCAACGGAGGCTCTGCGCATACAAATATGACAGCGGGCACAAAGATTACATACAATGCCTGACGTTCAATAAGGAAATCGCGTGCCAGGGCCGGCAATTGCAGAGACAAGTTTATGTTATTGCGCCGCTTTATCCGCGACTACTACTCTCCAGCTGCCGCCAGTAGCTTGCTGACCGACGTCCGCTATATCCACATTTTGGCCAGCGCCGCTGCCGCCGCACTGATGGCCATTCTCTGGCAAGATCTTCCCCTGAACTTCATAACCAACTGGTTCTCGGCGTTATTCTGTGTACAACTGCTGCTCACCGCCATTGCCAGTGGCTTTCGTCGCCACGGCTGCAAAGACAACCCCCATTACTGGCTGGCCAGCTACAGTCTGTTCAGTGCACTGGGCACCTTTATTTGGGGCTGCCTGAGCCTCACCTTTGGCGACTACCTCAATCTCTGGCAACAAATTTTGGTATTGCTACTGTTGTTCGTGCTGCTGAGCATGTCGGTACCGCTACTATCGCGCTTTTTCCCCTTGTTCTGCCTGAATATCCTGGCAACCGCCCTGCCATTAGTGGCCGTATTCAGCCTGCATTCGGGCTTCGCATGGCAATTGCTATTTGCCGGCCTGCTGTTGCTACTATGTACCATCACCCTGCTGATTCGCGCGCGCATTGAAGCCCTGCGCCATCTCGACGCTGAAAAGAAAGACCGGCTGACCGGCCTGCTCAACCGCAGAGAATGCCTGACCTTGTTAACTCGCAGCGATATCGCCAGCAACGGTCTGCTGGTTTGCCGCCTGCAGAATTACAGCGCGATATGCGACGCCTTCGGCAATGCCGCCGGCAACGCCGCGCTGCAGCACTGCGCTAACAGCCTGCGCTATATCAGCGAACAGCAGCAGCTGGCCAGTAGAATCAGCGACAATGAGTTTGCCCTGATGCTGCCTACGCCACACCCCCAGCAGTGGCGCAGCAAGGCACAGCAGCTACTGCGCCAGATAGGCAGCCAGCTGAGCTGGGGAGAGCACCTGATAGCGCTGGACTGTGGCCTTGGCCTGTCCAATGTCGCCGGTCTAACTGCCGAAACCGCACTGCGCCAAGCTCAACTGGCTGCGGCAACCGCCCGCCCCGATAACAGTGTGGTGCCCTACCACCCGGAGCTCTGGGATCAATTGCAGCGCGACATCTATATTCGCTCGGCATTGCGACGCCCGGAGCTGTATGGCGAACTCAGCCTGCATTATCAAATTAAACAGTCGCTCACCGAGGAGGGCGATATCGCCGGCGCCGAGGCCCTGCTGCGCTGGCAACACCCGGAATTAGGCACGGTAACGCCCGATGAGTTTATCGCCATTGCCGAACAGAGCGGAACGATTTTGGATATTGGCGACTGGGTTATACAACAAGCCGTGGACGGCCTGCTGCGCATACCCGGTGAGAGCCCATTCAGCATTGCGGTGAATGTGTCGATGGAACAATTTACCAGCGACCGGCTGATCGACAGTTTGACCGCAGCCGTTGCCCAACTGCCGCCGCACCGCAGCTTGGAAATCGAAATTACCGAGAGCATGATGATGCTCGACAGCGACCAGGTGCGCGCGACACTGCAAAAAATCTCTGACTTGGGAGTCAAAATTGCGCTGGATGACTTCGGTACCGGCTACTCCTCGCTGCAGTATCTTGCCGACCTGCACATCGACACCCTGAAAATCGACCGAAATTTTGTCGCTGGCATGCTCGAGCAGCCCAAACAGCGCGCCGTCGTCAAAATTATTATTGAGATGGCCCAGGCATTAGATATTGCCGTGGTCGCCGAGGGCGTTGAGCTCGCCAACCAACTGTCACTGCTTAAACAGTGGCAGTGTGATGCCGCCCAGGGCTTTTTTATTTCCCGCCCTCAGCCATTAGAGCAGTTGCTGCAAGCGCTCGACGATCGCCGTGCGGTCGACCATCACTAGTCGGCCACACCAGGGGATTGTTCCAACTCCAAAATCGCATCGCCGAGTTCGTCGATGCGACCAGCCAGCAGGGCCTGGGCGTCATAGAGGCCGCGATTATAGAAATACGCGCCCAACTCGCGGCCGATAAAATCGAGTAAAAACTCTGCCTCAAACTGCCCCAATTCGCGATCCAACTCGTCGCTGAAATAGGCCTTTAGCGCGTCGCTCATCGCATCGCGTTCCTGTCGAGAAAACTGTATCATCGCCACCACCTCCGACACGGGGCCAGCGAATTGCTCGCTCGCCCTTACTCAGCCTAGCCGCTGCGGCGAAAATTGCCCAACTGCAGGCCACCAGACACACCACCGACCATGAACGAACTCGCCCTTTATCAATATATACTCATCGCGCTGGTTTTTATCTGGAGTGGCTTTGTCCGCTCGGGTCTGGGCTTTGGCGGCGCGGTACTGTCGCTGCCCTTTCTGCTGTTGGTGCACAACCAGCCGCTGGTCTTCCTACCACTGATTTCGGTACACCTGTTGGTGTTTTCCTCACTGACGATTGCCGTTAACAACCGCCGCCGGCTCGGCGGCGACAGCGGCCAAGCCAGCACCGTGGACTGGCGCTATCTGTGGAAAATCCTCGCCATTATGATCGTGCCCAAACTTGTCGGCGTACTGGGCTTGATCACCCTGCCCAACGACATTTTGAGCGCCATTATTTTCAGCATTGTCGCGGTCTATGCCCTCGGCTATATCCTCAACAAACCATTTCGCAGCAACAATCGCGCGGTCGATACGCTGTTTTTAATCGCTGGGGGCTATATCAGTGGCACCTCGCTGATTGGCGCGCCACTGATCATCGCCGTCGTCGCCCAGCATGTAGCTAAGCATCAGCTGCGCGACACCCTGTTTGCGTTGTGGTTTATTCTGGTGACGATCAAGATGGCAGCGTTTATCTGGGCGGGCGTCGACCTGCAGCTGATCCATCATCTGTGGCTATTACCCTGCGCGGCGATCGGCCACGTCATTGGCCTGCGCGCCCACGACCGCCTGCTGCGCGCCGAAACACCGGTGTTTTTCCGGGTGGTGGGAGCCATTCTGCTGGTGATCAGTATTCTGGGCCTGTATGCCGCGGTATCGGCCAGCGCTTAAAAGGCCGGCTGGTAGGGGCGATCTTCACTCCACACCAATACGATGTCGCGGCTGAGATATTTGACCACGCCGTCGCGGCGCTCGATCACATCGAGGTAGCGAATGCCCATATCCATGCGCCGTTCAGCGCTGTCATCGCGATAAAAATGCGAGGCCACGCAGTAACTCTCCCCCTCATAGCGATCCGCCCGCCAGCGGCCAAACTGGGAGCCGAGCTGATGAAAGGTGCGGTCGTAGCGCCGCAGCAGCTCTAAACCGGCAATAAACTCCGCCGCCGAGGCGCTGGCAAAGCCCGGCCCGCGCTGTTGAAACTCCGGCCACAGAATATCCGTCATCGCAGTGAACTGGCGCTGATCGACCCGTTGCACATAGTCATTTGCCAACTGCCATGCGCTATTGCTATCACTCATCACGCCCACCCTCGCCGGTCACTGAAGTACGATAACCATAGAGCAATCTATGCCGACAGCACTCCGCCATCTAGGTGAGGAGGGCAGTGGAACAAGATTACGGCGACGACACCCTGCGCGCCGAGCCGAAAACGGGCAGACCGCGAGACAGAAGATACACCGCCACCCCGGCAAAGATACCCGGCAAGCCCTCATAGACCATGCCGTGCAGGCCGAAATAGCGCCACAGCAGCGCCGTTAACAAGCCGGCCACGCCCA
>JBFKEA010000102.1:0-8502 GCA_041619375.1 Spongiibacter sp.
TAACGACAGTGCGTCCAAGTCGCCATTGAGGATGTTCAGGCCGATCGATTCAAAGCGAATATGTTGTTGCAGGAGTTCTCGTAACGGGCTGTTGTCCAGCAGCGCCACTGGGCGGCCGGCGGCCATCCCGGCATTAAATAGCGACAGGCCTAGGCGAATGGCGTTGCCGATAACCGCGATAACATCCGCGCGGTAGATTCGCTCGGTTGACAACTCTTTCCACATCATTTCCAAGGTGGCCACGGTACCGCTGAAATGGTGGGCGCCGGCGGCGAGCGAGGCCGCGTTGATGGCGCCGGCGGAGGTGCCGGCGAGGATCGGAAAAGGATTGCTGTGGCGATCGCGATGAATTTCGGCAATGGCCTTCAGTACGCCAATTTGATAGGCCGCGCGAGCACCGCCGCCGGGCAGGATCAGCCCGGTGTTAGCGTGGCAGGCTTGGGTATCGGGACTGGACATGGCAATTTCCTAAGGCCGCTGGCCGCGCAAGCCGGTTTCCACCAGCACTCGCGTGGCGATTTCCTCTACCGAAGCATGGGTGGTATTGAGATACGGGATGCCGAAACGACTGAACAGAGCCTCGGCGTCGCGTACCTCATCTTCACAGCGTCTCAGGCTGGCATAGGTGCTATCGCGACGGCGTTCACTGCGTATGGCGGCAAGCCTGGCGGGCTCAATCGTCAGGCCGAACAGGCGGTCGCGGTGTTCGGCCAAGGGCTTGGGCAGGCGTCGTTCTTCCAGGTCTTCCTCGGTTAGAGGGTAGTTGGCGACAAAAATGCCGGCCTGCATGGCGAGATAGAGGCAGGTTGGCGTTTTACCACTGCGCGACACCCCGATTAAAATCACTTGCGCCTGGTCGTAGCGGTTGATGCGGGCGCCGTCGTCGTTATCTAGGGCAAAGTTCACCGCGTCGATGCGATTCTTGTAGCGGGCATCGCGGTCGGCGTTCTGTACCCGGCCTACGGTGCTTGAGGGTTTTGCGCCTAAGGCGGTTTCCAGCTGGCTGAGGAAGGTGTCCAGGACGTCGATGATAAAGCCCTGGCTAGTGGCGATGACTGCGCGAATCTCCTGATTAACCAAGGTATCGAAGATAATCGGCTGGTAGCCGGTTTGTTCTGCGCGTCGGTCAATTTTATCGACCACGGCCCGGGCTTTTTCTACCGAGTCAACGTAGGGCAATACCACGTGATCAAATTCCAGTTGCTCAAATTGTGATAAAAGACTGCTGCCGAGGGTCTCGGCGGTAATGCCAGTGCTGTCCGAAATATAGAATACAGTTCTCATCATGTAGTTTTTTTACCGAATGCTGCGATGTTTTCGACGGGAATTTTCAGAATAGCTGTTTTAGTATGCGTTCGTCGCTTTTTTTTCCGCTTATTCGCTATGTAACGAAGGCATAGCAACAAGGAGAGTTACCGCATGACTGATTATGTGATTTGGTTCAGAGACTTGGGCATGAACGATGTCGAGCGCGTCGGGGGCAAAAATGCCTCTCTGGGCGAAATGATCAGTCAGCTCTCCAACGCCGGTGTGTCGGTGCCCGACGGTTTTGCCACCACCGCTCAAGCCTACCGTGACTTTCTCGATCAGAGCGGCCTCAATCAGCGCATTCAGGACATGTTGAAAGATCTGGATATCGATGATGTGAAAAAATTGGCCGAGGTGGGCAAACAGATTCGCCAAGCGGTCGTCGACACGCCGTTCCCGGCGCCGCTGAATGAGGCGATCAGTACCGCCTACGCCAAGATGATTGACGGTAATCCGGCAATGGCCTGCGCGGTGCGCTCATCGGCCACGGCTGAAGACCTGCCCGATGCCTCGTTTGCCGGCCAGCAGGAAACCTTCCTGAATATTAACGGCCTCGACAATATTATGATTGCTATCAAAGAGGTCTTCGCCTCTTTGTACAACGACCGCGCCATTGCCTACCGGGTTCACCAAGGCTTTGAACACGCCGACGTGGCATTGTCAGCTGGTATTCAGCGCATGGTGCGCTCTGAAACCGGCGCTGCCGGCGTCATGTTCAGCATGGACACCGAGTCGGGCTTTGACGGCGTGGTCTTTATCACTGCCAGCTACGGCCTCGGCGAAACCGTGGTGCAGGGCGCGGTGAACCCCGATGAATTTTATGTCCACAAAGCGACGCTGGAGAAAAACCGCCACGCTGTGCTGCGCCGTAATCTGGGTAGCAAATTGATTAAAATGGTATACGGCAGCGAGGCCTCAGCCGGTAAGTCAGTGGAAACCGTTGAGGTGCCCGAAGACGATCGCAGCCAGTTCTGTATTACCGACGAAGAGGTGATGTCACTGGCGCGACAAGCTTTAATTATCGAGAAGCACTACGGCCGCCCGATGGATATTGAGTGGGCCCGCGATGGCGATGACGGCAAGTTGTATATCGTTCAGGCGCGTCCCGAAACCGTAAAAAGCCGCGAGTCGGCCAATATGATGGAGCGCTACCTGCTCAAGGAAAAGGGCGAAGTATTGTGCGAGGGCCGCTCTATTGGCCAGCGCATCGGCGCGGGCCCGGTGCGGGTGATCGACAATCTGGCCGAGATGGATCAGGTGCAGCAGGGCGACGTACTGGTTACCGACATGACCGATCCCGACTGGGAGCCGGTGATGAAGCGCGCCTCGGCGATTGTCACCAACCGCGGCGGTCGTACTTGCCACGCGGCCATTATCGCCCGTGAACTGGGTATCCCTGCCGTGGTCGGCTGCGGCGATGCCACTGAACGACTGCACACCGGCCAGGACGTCACAGTGTCCTGCGCCGAAGGCGACACCGGCATGGTTTACGCCGGGCAGCTGAATTTTGATATTAGCCGCAATAAGCTCGATGCCATGCCCGAGCTGCCGTTCAAAATTATGATGAACGTCGGCAACCCCGATCGCGCCTTTGACTTCCAGGCCTACCCTAATGCCGGTGTTGGCTTGGCGCGGCTGGAGTTTATTATCAACCGCATGATCGGTGTGCACCCCAAGGCGCTGATCAACTACGACACATTGCCGCGCGACGTTCAACAGGCGGTGAAGCGCCGCATTGCCGGCTATGCCGATCCCGTTGAGTTCTACGTAGAGAAGTTGGTCGAGGGTATCTCCAGCATTGCCAGTGCCTTTTACCCCGAGCGGGTCATTGTGCGCATGTCCGACTTTAAGTCCAATGAGTACGCTCACCTGATCGGCGGCAGTTTGTACGAGCCCTCGGAAGAAAACCCCATGCTGGGTTTCCGCGGCGCGTCGCGCTATATTTCCGACTCCTTCCGCGAGTGTTTCGACCTAGAGTGCCGGGCACTGAAGAAAGTGCGTGAAGAAATGGATCTGCAAAATGTCGAGATCATGGTGCCCTTTGTCCGCACGGTGGGTGAAGCCAAGCAGGTTATTGAGCTGCTGGCGGAAAATGGCCTGAAGCGCGGCGAAAATGGTCTGAAGGTTATTATGATGTGCGAGCTGCCGGCGAATGCCCTGCTGGCAGAACAGTTCCTCGAGCACTTCGATGGCTTCTCGATTGGCTCCAATGACTTGACTCAGCTGACACTGGGGCTCGACCGCGATTCGGGTTTGATCGCTCACTTGTTTGACGAGCGCAACGAAGCGGTGAAGGTGTTGTTGTCCAATGCTATTAAAGCCTGCAAGGCCCAGGGTAAATACATTGGTATTTGCGGTCAGGGCCCGTCGGATCACCCTGATTTCGCCCAGTGGTTGATGGAGCAGGGTATCGATAGCGTGTCACTGAACCCGGATTCGGTGCTGGAAACTTGGTTGTTCCTAGCGGAAAAACTGAAAGGCTAAAGACTTTGTAGTGCATCGTGCGCGGGCCCGGCTCACCACGTGGTGGGCCGGGCTTTTTTGTCTGCGCTGGCGGCTTCAGGCGGCAGCAGTTAAGATGCTCGAAAGTTTTTATGATAGCGGTGTATGCGTTATTACAGTTTAGATAAGTTGATCAATCTCTACGATGGCTATCGGCAGGTTTTTAAAATCGATAGTGCACATCTGATGCTGCTGCAAATCGACGGTCAGCGCTATTTGATCGAAAGCTTTTGTCCGCACCGGGCCTGGCCACTCAGTACCTCCGATGTGGAAGGCTTCGAGCTGGTTTGCCCTCAGCACCACTACCGTTTTGATATACGCAGTGGCGAGCTGCGTTTTGCCAGCGAAGAACCCTGTCGCAATTTACGCTGTTACGAGCTGGTATATCGCGACAATGAAGTGGGCGTAATGCTGGGCGGCTAGAAGAGCTTTTTCAGCCACGCGGAGGGCTTGGAGAGATGCCACAGGCGGTCGAATTGCTCGCTGTGTTCCTTGGCCTTGGCGCGCTCGTTAAATCCACCCCAGCCACGCCCTGAGCGATTCATACCGTAGGCAATGATGGCCTCTTTGTCTGCAACCAGAAAATACTCGCGAAAGTCTGCATAGTGCTCGGGGCGGCAAATCCGTATCTGCACACTGCTGCTTAAGCGCTGGCTGAGGTCGACTAGCGGATGGCGAATTTCTCGCAGTGGGCGGTCGTCACAAATGATCACCCGTACCTCGCTGTCGCGATGCTTGCGGGCCAACTCTGAAATGATTTCCAGTAAGCGCGGTTGGGCGTAGTGTTCCGCTTCCAGGCTGTGGCAAAAAATGCGCAGCTGCCGGCGCGCCAGACTCGATACCGCCAGCACTGCCTCGTCGAGATTGTCGATATGGAAGCGTCGGCCGTCTTCACCGAGACGGCGCTCGTTGCGCAGAACGCGCTGCATGGTTTGGTGGGGGATACCGGCGTCCATAAATAAGCCGCCAACCGGTTTAAAGCCCTCCTTGCGGTAAAAGGCAATGGCGTGTTCCTGAGCGGCCAGTTCAACCTGTTCCAAGCCCATTTCCAGTGCCCCTTCGAGCGCGCGATGCAGCAATGCCTGGCCAATACCGCGTTCACGATAGCTGGCGGCGACAGCCAGCCGGCCGATATGCCCGTCGTCGAGCAGCCGCACCGTGCCGACGGGCTCGGCGCCATACCAGGCCAGCCAGTGGCGGGCGGTAAAGTCGTGCTCGTCTAATTCCAGTTCAACCGGGACTTTCTGTTCTTCGATAAATACTCTGCGGCGGATTTCAGTCAGTTCCCGCCAGTGCTGAGACCAGTGAACCTGATCAATCTTCAACATCGTCATCGAAATACACCGTTCCCGTTTGATACAGGTTGTAGCGTAGCGTATCCGCTAGGCCGCTGACCACGTCGCCATTTTCGAGTGAGCAGAACGCGGCTACGTCATCGCGGGCGTGTGCCGGGTAGGGGTAGGCCGCGCCGTCGGCAAACAAATAGTGGCTGTCGAAAGCCAGGCGCGCACCGGGCCGCAACAACAGCGCGCAGTGGCGCTCGCGCGTTAAAAAGGCCTGTTCGCTGAGCTCCGGGTTGCAGAATCTCTGCTCGTCATCGACGTGGCTCATCATTTGTCCGAACCAGCGGGACAGTTGCCGGTCGTCGTCCAGCCCCTCGCTCAGACGCTGGCGCAGCTGCGTGATGACTTCCTCTGGTATCCACCCGCAGGGTTGTTGGGCGTCGAGCTTGTGGTCGCGGTAGCGCTGGTCTTCACTGAGCTGTGATTCGCGCTCGATACACCAGTTGTTCAATAACTCGCTGTTGGCCGGGGCGCGAAAGCCCACCGACAGGGTAATGCAGTCATCGCCGACGGCGCTGCCCCAGTGGGCGACTCCGGGGGGAATATAGAGAATGTCGCCGGGATTTAGGGTGTGCTCTTCGGCGCAGTCAAAATGTTTCAGCAGGCGCAGATCAGGGTGGCCGAGCAGCTCACTTTGGCTGTCGCAGCGCTGCCCCAGCTGCCAGTGGCGACGGCCACTTCCCTGAATTAGAAAAACGTCGTACTGGTCATAGTGGGGGCCAACACTGCCGCCGTCGGCGGCGTAACTGACCATAATGTCGTCAATGCGCCAGCGCGGCAGAAAGCGGAATAGTTGCAACAGGGCGGCGACTTCGGGGATCCATTGGTCGACCGATTGCACCAACAAGGTCCAGTGGCTGGACGGCAACTCGGCAAAATCGCTTTCGCTAAGTGGCCCGTGGCGCAGCAACCAATTGTCGCCCTGCTGGCAAATCAGCCGCGAATCGATACCGTCCTCGCAGGCCAGCCCGGCGAGGTCATTACCGTCTACCGGGCAGTCAAAATCCGCCAAGGCGCCGCGCAATAAGCGCGGCCGTTGTTGCCAGTCGTGGTCGAGGAACTGCTGGGCGTCGAAGTCCTGCAGTGCCACGGCTTAAATCCGCTTGGCTTGGGCGATGGCGTTGCCGATATAGCTGGCAGGGCTGAGTTCACGCAATTCTGCCTTGGCCGATTCCGGAATTTCTAGCGTTTCGATAAAGCTGGCCAGGGTGTCGCGGTTAATGCGTTGGCCGCGGGTCAGCGCCTTGAGTTTTTCGTAGGGCTCGGCCACGCCGTAACGGCGCATTACCGTCTGAATGGGCTCGGCCAGTACTTCCCAGGCGTCGTCGAGGTCTGCGGCCAGACGCTCGGGATTGAGCTGCAGCTTGCCCAGGCCTTTCAGTGTGGCTTGGTAGGCAATCATGCTGTAGGCCATGCCCACGCCCATGTTACGCAGCACGGTGGAGTCGGTGAGGTCGCGCTGCCAGCGCGATACCGGCAGTTTGGCGGCCAGGTGTTGCAGCACCGCGTTGGCAATGCCGAGGTTGCCCTCGGAGTTTTCAAAGTCGATGGGGTTAACTTTGTGCGGCATGGTGGATGAGCCCACTTCGCCGGCGATGGTGCGCTGCTTGAAGTAACCCAGTGAAATGTAACCCCAGATGTCGCGGTCCAAATCAATCAATATCGTGTTGAAACGGGCGATGGCATCAAACAGCTCAGCGATGTAGTCGTGGGGCTCAATCTGAGTGGTGTAGGGGTTCCAGCCCAAGCCCAGGCTTTCGACAAAGCTCTTGGCATTGGCTTCCCAGTCGACGTCGGCGTAGGCGCTGATGTGGGCGTTGTAATTGCCCACTGCGCCGTTGATTTTACCCAGCAGGGCCACTTCGGCGATGCACTGGCGCTGGCGGCGCAGGCGAGCAACGACGTTGGCCAGCTCCTTGCCCATGGTGGTGGGGCTGGCGGTTTGTCCGTGGGTGCGCGACAGCATGGGGACTTCGGCAAACTCACGAGCCTGCTCGGCCAGCTTGCCGATAATGCTGTCGATGTCTTGCAACAAGACCTCGCGGCCCTCGCGCAGCATCAGTGCGTGGGACAGGTTGTTGATGTCTTCTGAGGTACAGGCAAAATGCACAAACTCACTGACGGCGGCGAGTTCGGCATCATCGGCGATACTTTCCTTGATGAAGTACTCAATAGCTTTTACGTCGTGATTGGTAGTGGCCTCGATTTCTTTAACGCGGCTTGCCTGACTTTCACCAAAGTTGACGATCATTGCTTCCAGTACGTCGGCTGCGCGCGCGGACAGCGCAGGCACTTCTTCAATGCCAGGGTTGGCGGCCAGTTGCGCCAGCCAGCGCAGCTCTACGATCAGGCGGCTTTTGATCAGGCCATATTCACTGAATACCGGGCGCAGTGCAGCGGTTTTGCTGCCGTAGCGGCCGTCGACCGGAGAAATAGCGGAGAGCGCGGACAAATCCATCATCGGGTTACCTTTCTAGATGCGGGGAGGGCAAATTATGGGGCGCAATCATACACTGCTCAGTGCTGGATTTCAGTGCTCAGCAGCTTGCGGGCTTCGGTAAAAAGCCGATTTCTATACAGCAATAGCTTAAGGCGATTGCCGTCGGCGCTGCGCCACAGATAGGCGGCGCGGATGGCCGCCAGCAACAGGCTGCGCACGCGCGCGGCATTAGTGGGATTTTGCAGCTGCTGAGCATTGCCACTGACTTTAATTCGAAAGCGGTATTTTGACAGGGTGTCGCGGTATATATCGGCTAGTGCGGGCGCTAAATCGCCGAGTTCGCTGCCGAATTCGCGCTGCTTAGCGCAGTGCTCTAGGCGGTTGCGCAGGATACTGCTGGCATCATCGTCACGGCGCAGTTTGTTTTGTAAAAACAACACGCCCATGCAGTAGCGGGTGATCGCGCTGCGTTCGCCGTAGTCATTGCCGCTGAGCAGATCGCGCAGGGCGCGCAGTCCCAGTTCCAGCGATTGCGGACCGCCGTAAACCTGCTCGGCGGTCTGACCGTTAAAATCAAACAGGCTGGCCAGCGCGACCTCCATTGCCGGGGGTTCCGCCTGGCCGCTGCGCGCCAGCTGGTCGACAAGGGTCACGGCTTGCAATAGTGCGGCCAGCGACAGGGTTTGTTGGCGAAGTTGCTCCGGGCTGGGAGGGAATATCATTGGCGTTGGCTTCCTGATTCAATAATGCCGCCACCCAGGCACTGATCGCCGAGATAAAATACCGCCGACTGGCCGGGCGTGATTGCGCGTTGCGCTTGGTCGAAAATGACTTCATAGCCGGATTCGGTGGCGACTAGCTTGCAGGGCTGGTCACTTTGACGGTAGCGGGTTTTGGCGGTGCAGCGCA
>JBFKEA010000103.1:0-8308 GCA_041619375.1 Spongiibacter sp.
AGGACTGCCGTGGTTAGCGCGCCGGTGAGCGCACCAGAGCTCGGGCTGCGAGTAAAGCGCGACAGCGCCCGGTGCAGGGCGTCGCCGGCCAACGCCTTCAAACCATCTGTCATTAAAATAACGCCGAGTAAGAACAGCCCCAGCCCTCCCGCCAACGCCAGCCACTGATTCAAGATAATGCACTCCCAAAGTATCACCGCGTCACGCCCTTATACGGCGCATGGCAATTGTGGTTTTCGCTACCGCGACTTTCGCGTGGCGGCCGCCAGGATACGGTCGAGCTGATTGGCAAAGGCCTGCTTCTCCCGCTGGCCATAGCTGCTTTGGCCGCCGCTTTGTATGCCGGAGGCGCGCAGGGTTTCCATAAAATCGCGCATATTCAAGCGGCCGCGAATATTTTCCGCAGTATAGCGCTCACCACGGGGATTCAAGGCCATTGCGCCTTTTTCGATGACTTCGGCGGCGAGCGGAATATCAGCGGTAATCACCAGGTCCCCGGCGCTGCAACGGCGCACAATCTCATTGTCAGCCACGTCGAAACCCGCACTCACCTGTACTGCGGTTATTTGTGGCAGGGGCGGCACCCGCAGCATTTGATTGGCCACCAAAATCAGCGGCACGCCGGTGCGCTCTGAGGCTTTGAACAACATATCCCTCACCACGACCGGACAGGCGTCAGCATCAACCCAGACTTTCATTGCACGCGATTCCTCTGATGTTCAATATGGCCGGCGCCATCACTTTGCCGCAGCCCAGCGTATAATCGATAAACGACTGCCGACGGATGAAATTATGACGCGACTGACGCTGTTTTACGATGGCCGCTGCCCACTGTGTGTGGCGGAAATGAGCCGCCTAGCAAAACTAGACCAACGGCGTCAGCTGGCTTTTGAGGACATCAATGCCGCCGACTTCAGTGCGCGCTACCCCGCTATCGACCCGCTTCACGCCAACCGTGTGCTGCACGGCTGGGACGAAAACCAGAATCTGCTATTCGGCCTGGACGTCAGCTGCCGCGCCTGGCAACTGGTCGGCCATCACCGCTGGATGGCCGCACTGCGCTGGCCAATCATCCGCCCGCTGGCCGATATCGCCTACCGCCTATTCGCGCGGCATCGCTACCGTTTTTCCCGGCTACTGACTGGCCAAAGTCGCTGCGCAAGTCACTGCCTGCCCTCACATCCCGCTAACGACTGATCGCCTGACGACCGGCACAGCGGCCTGCCCAGCCTTCCGCCAGCCATAAGCAGTCATCGCCCCCAGCGCTGCCTGCGCAGACAAGTGGAAAGTACGCATTACACCGCCTAACGATGCTATTTAGCATAACTCGCACTAACGCCTCGGATCAGACGCGGCCTTGCTCTCCCTCGGGCTGCTGTTATAGCCGCGCCCAGGCTTTCACAATACCCTGCTACCGGAGCAGTCATGGGCTCGAGCCTAGGCCAACACAAAAATCGCCTTCCCGCGGATATAAAGACTAACTACGATCTCTCACGGCACTGGCTACAGCACTTGGCCGTGCTGGGCAGCTTTCTGCTGATTCTCGGCGCCGCTTTCTATGTCGACCAGCTCTCCCAGCGCAATTTGGCCCTGCACCACCGCGATGCGGTGCGGCGTGACTTAGGCATGGTCAGCGCCCGCCTGGAAAGCAATTTGAAAGGCGACATCCAGGCCGCCAAGGCACTAATTGCCGCCGTTAGACAATACCCCGACCTCAACCCAGAATTTCTCGATGCCTACGCGGCCACCCTGCTCGACGGCGAGAGCCGGCTGCGCAGCATCGCGGTGATACGCGGTTATTTGGGCGCCTACGTCTATCCCCTCGCCGGCAACGAAGCGGTCATGAGTCTAGATATTCGCCACCATCCCGACCAACTCCACGACCTCGAGCAGGTGCACAGCAGCGGCACACCACGACTGTCCGGCCCAGTGGAATTAGTGCAGGGTGGGCGCGCGCTCATTGCCCGGCTGCCGGCGGGCTCCTCCGGCGATGAGCAGCCCTTCACCGTGTCGGCGGTGATCGACATTCACACGCTGTTAAACGGCAGCGGTATCAACAACAGCGGCCAACCACTCAATATTGCCCTGCGCAAGCTCGCCAGCCACGGCAATCCCGGCCTGCACGTCTTTGGTGACGCGCAACTCTTTCACGCTGACAGCCGCTCGGTAATCAGCGATATCGCACTGCCCTACGGCCAGCGTTGGCAATTGGCCGCGATACCGAAAGACGGCTGGAACAACGGTGGGGTGTTCACCCCTTTTCGACTGCTGGTCGCCGTCATTTCACTGCTGATTTTCACCGCCGTAGTGCTCATTTCCTGGCTGCTAAACAAGCGCTACGAGAGCAATCAATTGCTCGAACAATTGTTTGAACTATCGCCTATTGGGATTGCGCTCAACGAGTTCGAAACAGGTCGTTTTATCACCGCCAACTCGGCATTGCGCGAGCGCCTCGGCTACACCCTGCACCAACTGCAACAGCTCAATTACCAGCAACTCACCCCCGCGCAATTCCGTGACAGCGACCAGCACGCTCTCGAAAAACTTCGTAACACCGGCCGCATCGGCCCCTACGAAAAGCTATTAATTGCCGCCGATGGCAGCCAGCTCGCCATTGAAACCCACAGCATTCTCTTTCGCGATGTCCGCGGTCGGGCACTGATATGGTCAATGGTCGAAGATATTAGTGAACGCAAACACGCCGAAACCGCCATGGCCCGACAGCAAGAGATGCTGAACTCAATGAGTCGGCAAGCCCGCATCGGCGCCTGGGAGCTGGAAGTCGACACCGGCAAAGTAAGCTGGTCGGCCACCACCCGCGAAATATTCGGTGTCGACACCAACTTCGACCCCAATGCCGAGAATATGCGCAAATACTACCCCGACAACACCATGTGGGAATGCTTAACACAGAATATTCGCCAGGCCATTCACAGCGGAGAGGTCTTCAGTGAAGAGCTCAAAGTCATTACTGCCAACGGTGAACAAATATGGCTGCAAGTTACCGGGCAGCCCGAGTTTCACCACGGCCGATGCACACGTATCTTTGGCTCCTTCCAAGACATCAACGAACAGAAATGCGCGACTGAAGCGATGATATTAGCCCGCGACGAAGCCCAGCAAGCCGCTCGCTCAAAAAGCGAATTCCTCGCCACCATGAGCCACGAAATTCGCACGCCGATGAACGGCGTATTGGGCATGCTCAACCTGCTGGCTAACTCGCAACTGGATTTTGAGCAGGAACGCCGCGTCAGCATTGCCCGCAGCAGCGCCCACGCCCTGCTGTCGCTGATCGACGACGTGCTGGATTTTTCCCGCATCGACGCCGGCAAAATGTCGTTGGAGAACGCCCGCTTTGCGCTGCGGGAAGCGATTGAGGAAATTACCGTAAGCATGTCGCTGCGCGCTCAGGAAAAGGGCTTGGAGTTGGTCGTTGACCTGTCGGACATTTGCGTTGACAGCGTTCTCGGCGACGTCGCGCGACTGCGCCAAGTACTGACCAACCTACTCGGCAACGCACTGAAATTCACCGAGAACGGTGAAGTGATTTTGCGCGCCAAGCTGATCGACGCCGACGACCACTGGCAGTTTCACTGCTCTGTCATAGACACCGGTATCGGCATCGCCGAACACCAGCTGGACACCTTGTTCAACGCCTTCACCCAGGCCGATGCCAGCACCACGCGGAAATACGGCGGCTCGGGACTGGGTCTGTCGATAAGCCATAAAATCTGCCAAGCCATGGGCGGCAGTATCAGCGCCCACAGCCAGCAACATCGGGGCAGCTGTTTCAGCATCGACATTCCACTGGGCAAAGACCCCGACGCCGCCTGCGACGACGCCTTCGCCCACGGCCGACACATATGGCTGATCGAGGACAACGCCAGCACTTGCGACAGCCTGCGCCGCCAATTGCAGCGCTGGGGCGCACAGGTCTACTGCTCGCAGTCCAGTGAAGAGGCGCTGCAGGCCGCTGACAACTGCAGCATTCCTCTGGCGGATCTCGACCTAGTGATTATTGATCGCTATATGGACGGCCTAGATGGCACGGAGCTGGTGCAGTTCTTACGCCAGGAAGACAACTTGCGCACCCTGCCCATCGCCCTGCTGTGCAATATCAGTAGCCAGGGGACCAACACCCACTTCCGGGCGCTGGGTTTTGATGCCTGGTACCCCAAACCGCTAAGCACCAGCAACCTGCGCGAACTGCTCACATTCGACCCACAAAACGCTGCCGCCGCGACCGCAGTCAACCGCCGAAGTGTGGCAAGCGGTCGCGATTCCAAACTGCAGGGGCAGCGCATTCTGCTCGTTGAAGACAACGCGGTAAATCAGGAAGTCGTCCGCTGCCTGCTCGACGACTTCGGCCTGCAGGTCAGCATTGCGACCAACGGGGTGCGAGCCCTCGCCGAGTTGAAGCGCCAGAGCAACATCGAAATGCCTTTTTCGGCCATCTTGATGGACTGCCAAATGCCCGAAATGGATGGCTACGAATGCACCCGCCAGATACGCGCCGGCCTGGCCGGCGATGCCGCCCGCGAACTGCCCATTATCGCGCTGACCGCCAATGCCCTGAGCGGCGACAAAGAAAAATGCAGCGCCGCCGGAATGGATGACTACCTGAGCAAACCCATTGACCCCGATCGACTTCACGACAAGCTGCGCAGCTGGCTGCAGAGCCGCGAGCAAGCGGCCACCGAGGTCGGCGGCGAGTACCCGCAGAAGCTCTGGAGTGCCGACCGCGCACTGGAAGCGGTGATGGGCCAGCAGCGCACCCTCAACACCCTGTTGCGGCAGTTCAATGAGCGCAGCCGGCTGCAGCAACAAGTCCTGCACAATGCCGTTACGGCTGGTGACGCCGCCGCTATCGCCCAGGTCTGCAGCACCTTGAAAATCAGCTGTAGCCAACTGCAAGGCCAATTGCTACGCGACACCGCAACCGCATTGGAGCAGGCGGCCCGCGCCGTAAACTGGCAAGAAATCCACCACCTCTACCCTCTGCTGAATCAGCGCTGGCTGCAACTGTGCGACAGCTTTAGCGAATACCTCGGACAACACAGCAACTCACTCCTAGAAAGGCATGGGAGCTAAACAGCCACCGCGCGTATAATTGCGCGATGACTGAACACCCCTTTTCACTCGCCGACGGCCTTCAGTGGCTACGAGACATCGACCGACTGCTGCTGCGTCACCAACAGCTGTGGCGCAGCAACAGCCAGCCCCCGGCCGATACCCGCTACCAGCCGTTGTACGCCCATTTAAGCCAATACAGCACCAGTGAGATTGCGCAGCTGCAGGGCGACGACCCGCAACTGCTGCTGGCGCTCAGCCCGGCATTTGCCGACGCCGCGGCCATTAGCGACATTATTTCCTTGTTCCCCGCCCCCGCCGCGGCGCCGCAACACGAGCCGCCAGCAGGGGTGCCTGGTCGCAAGTGGCAACAGCTGCAGGCCTTTTGCGCCGCGCAGCCAAGGTTATCCGGGGAGGTCATCGAGTGGTGTGCCGGCAAGGGCTATCTGGGCGAGGCCCTCTGCCAACACAGGGCGCACGCGCCACAGGCCATTACTGCGCTGGAGGTTGACCCGACACTGGTCACCGCTGGCAATCAGCGGGCGCAGCGGCTGCTGCAGCCGCGGCGCAGCGAAGCCTGCGACGTCTTCAGCGATGCCGCCGAAGCGTTTATTCATCAGCACAGCAGTGTCCTCGGCCTGCACGCCTGCGGCGGCCTGCATCAACGCATGCTGACGCTGAGCACGCAGCGTCAAGCAGCGGCAGTTGCCCTGGCCCCCTGCTGCTATCACCGCTTTAGCGAGCGCTACCAAACGCTGTCCAACGCCGCCAGCCAATCCGCCCTGCAGCTCAGCAATGACGACCTGCGACTGGCGGTGCGGCAAACCAAAACCGCGCGGCGCGGCGAAACCCTGGCGCGCCGGCAATTGCAGCGCTGGTGGCTGGCCTGCCGTCAATTAGCCGCCGAGCAGGATGTGAAGTTTCAGCACTATCGCAGCCTGCCGCACAGCGCCGCCAAGCTCGGTTTCGAGCACTTTGTCGCCCAGCAATGCGCCGCCAGCGCCCTGCCCGGCCTGTCGCTAGACCGCGCCGAGGCCGCCCTACAGCGGGCGGCCGAGCAACAGCTGCAAGATGAACAGCGAGGGCTGGCCGCAATGATGTTTCGCCGCCTGCTGGAACTGCGTTGCGTGCTCGACAGCGCGCTGTTTCTTCGCGAACAGGGCTACCAGGTACAACTGCAGGCCTTCTGCCCAAGCGAGCTGAGCCCGCGCAATCTGCTGATCACCGCCCAGCGGCCGAGCTAGGGCGCAGCCAGTGCGACATCGCTAGCCACGACCGATACCGGCAAGCGAATATTGTTGGCATAGGGCTCGGCGATGTTTTCCGGACGGGAGGTGGGCACCATAAATTGCCACTGGCGCGCATCAATCTCAGTGCTAGTGGTCGGCGTAAAGGCGTTGTCCGAATCGTGGGTCACGAAGAAGTGAATACCGTGACTGCCGTGAGCGCCCTGGCGTTGCAGGCAATCTTCGCGGCGACTGCCACTGTAATCCAACGGATAGCCCGCCTGGGCATCGTAGGCCTGACGCACCTTGCCACCATTCCAGTCATAACTTTCGCCGGGCAGTGGCCTCGCCACCGGATCGTCACCCGTGCCATCGTCCAGACAGGCATCGTCGCGGTAATACGGCACGACTAAGGGATTGGCCGCAGAGGTTAAACCGACCAGCTCAAAGGTATACACCATGGAGCCGCTATTGCCCTTGCCTGCCACCTGCTCCCAGTTGTTGTAGGCCAGCGGCAAATTGAAGGTGGGGTCAGCCGCGTCGAAGAAGGCCGGACAGCTGCCATTATCGGCCGGCGCCTGCGGGCCGCCGTCACCGATGCACTGCAGCCCCGGCAGCGGCGCATAGCCGTCGACATTGCCGAGATCGTCGTTAACCCCGTCAATCGGCACGCCCTGCGGCCGCAGCATGGTGAAGTAACGCCCCGCCTCAACCCCCTCAGCCCGCTCTGCCTCACTGGGCACCATGGCGGAGCGATTGTAATCCCAAGATGTGTACAAGCCATCGGCGGGAATGGGGTGGACCCGCACCCGGTACTGATAGCTGATGGCGTCGCGATAAAACGATTCGGTTTTGGTGACATTGGTGCCCGAATCTGCCCCCCAAACCTCGCGGATACAGCGCACCGAGCCGCAGCGCTCACCGATCAGCGAGCTGTTGGCCTCCCAATTCACCTGCTCATCTTCAAAACCCACCAGTGACAACACCGAGTCCGGGCTCTGCTGAAAGGCCCGGCCCTTCCAGCGGTCGATCAGGTCTGGGCGACTCGCCCAATAGTCGGCCGCGCCGCTGTCGTCGCCGGGGGCACGCAGGCGAATATCGCGCAGCATCCAGCGGCCAGTGGCTTCAAAGCGGTACTGTTCGGTGGTCACGGTGACGCCATCGCGAGGGAAGCGATCAGAGGATTCACAAACATAAGGCTGGTCGTCCGAGGTGCGGGAACATTTGCTCTTGTCGCCAAAGTAGTTATCCAGACTCGCCACACAAATAGTGCCGCGCAAATTGGCCCCATAGCCGGTATTGCTGGTGCCCAGTTGCTCCGGGTCATCATCGCTATAGATATTGCGATCAATCCATTCGTCGGCATTAGCGTGGCGCTGGTAGTGCACATAGCCATTGTCGACATTAAAAGACGATCCGCCCGCTTTGCGCACAAGGTACACATAGCGCGCCGCACTGGGCATCAAGGGGTCGACGATAGTTAGCATTTTGGCGGCCAGCCATTGGGCGGGAAACTCGATGTCCTGATACACCCCGCCGGCATCACTGATCATAAACACTACTTCGTCATCATCATCCAGACCGGCGATCGGGTCGGGCACCGCCGACTGTCCATCGGGATAGCGGCGCTGACACTGACCGTCGATCATCATCCAGTTTTCGGTGCCCCAGGTCCGCGCATCGCCGTTGTCCCAGACATAGCTGATCTCGGGGTCAGTGCCGGAATAGAACGAGAAATCGGAATTGGCATTGGCGAGAAAATACGGCGCTTTCTCGTCCACCTGCAGGGGAATCTCGACAAATTGCCCAGCTCCCTCATCCCAGCGGAATGCGGCGAGTTCGTTGACATCGATGGCCTGCGGCAGCGCCTGCCCCGGCAGTGGGTAAAGCAGCTTGCCATTGTGAGCGTCACGCACCGAGCCCGGCATCATTAGAAATTCTGCCGCCTGCCCCGTCATCGTGGCCCCCGAGGGGTAGGGGTAACCTACCCCCACCGCCGCCGGCACCGACCA
>JBFKEA010000104.1:0-8296 GCA_041619375.1 Spongiibacter sp.
GAGCACCACCGCTGCGGCGACCACATCGCCGCACAGTGGACCGCGTCCCACTTCATCAACACCCGCCGTTAAGCGCGGATAGTCGGCACTGGCAAACAGCTCAGTCATATGCGCCACCCGGGGAATTCACTGCCGCCTGTCTCAACACCTGCTCGGCGGCCTGTTCACTGGCTTTCCTGGCCAGATCCTGATGAATGGCTCGAAAATCCGACAACAGCGCTTCGCGGTGATTTGCATTGCTTAATTGCTCAAGAATTAACGGCCCGATCACCTCTGCAGACACTTCATCCTGCAATAATTCCGGCACCAGAGCCCGCTGCGCCAGTAAGTTCGGCAGGGAAAAAAAGGGGGTTTTAATCAGCCGCGACAGCAACGCGTAGCTGAGCTTGCTAAAACGGTAACACACCACCATTGGCCGCTGTAACAGCAGCGCCTCCAAGCTAGTGGTGCCAGATGCCATCAATACCGCGTCAGACGCCGCCATCGCTTTGCGAGACTCGCCCAACATCACCCGCACCGGGAGATCCGCGGTCTGATCAGCAATCGCCGCCAGAATTTGCCGCCGACGGTCTTCGTTGGCGGCGGGGATAATAAACTCAATATTTGGCAGTGCCCGCCGCAACCATTGCGCACTCTCTAGGAATGCGCCGATGAGCTGCGACACCTCGCCGGCGCGACTGCCCGGCAGCAGCGCAACCACCGGGTGATCGCTATCCATTTCCAACTCGGCTCGCGCTGAGTCGCGCTGGTCTTGCATGGCGATTTGATCCGCCAGCGGATGGCCCACACAACTTACCGGTACGCCGTGCTCGCGATAAAACGCTTCTTCAAAGGGAAACAATGTGAGCATATGATCCACCGCTTTAGCGATGGTCTTGATACGCCCCTGGCGCCAGGCCCACACCGATGGACTGACATAGTGCACAGTGCGCACACCGCGCTGGCGCATATAGCGCTCAACATTGAGGGTAAAATCGGGCGAATCAATACCCACGACGACATTGGGTTGCCAGTTCGACAAATGGCGCTTGAGGTGACGGCGAATGCGCAATAATTCCGGCAGTCGCTTAAGCGGCTCGGTCAGCCCCATCACCGACAGCCTATCCATATCACAAATGCTGTGAAAGCCCTGGGCAATCATCAATGGGCCGCCAATTCCCTCAAATTGCGCATCTGGAAAGCGCAGGCGGATTGCCCTGATCAAATCGGCGCCGAGAATATCTCCCGACGCCTCACCGGCAATGATGCCGATTTTCAAAGAAGCCATATCGCAGTCAATACCGGCAAAACCGGCCCAAGGTTGGCGGCGCTAACGGACGATACCGCGCTGTGATTGTTGTAGGGACGCTTCCATCAGCTGCACTTCAGGGAACTCGTCAATGAGCGGGCGCAGTGCCGCCAGCGCCTCTTCGACGGTCAGCCCCTGACGATAAATAATTTTGTAGGCCCGGCGAATCGCGGCAATCGCCTCGCCGCTAAAACCGCGACGTTTGAGCCCTTCGACGTTGATCGTCTTGGCCTCAGCAGGGCTGCCACTCACGGTGACATACGCCGGCACATCTTTGCTGATGTGGCAGCCAAAGCCGGAAAAGCTATGCGCGCCAATGGCGCAAAACTGGTGCACTAGGGAATAACCACTGAGAATTGCCCAATCGCCCACCACCACATGACCCGCCAGCGAGGCATTGTTAACTAGGATGCAGTGGTCGCCAATAATTGAGTCATGACCGATATGCGCATAGGCCATTATCAGATTGCGATTGCCGATTATCGTCTTGCCCTGATCCTGCACAGTGCCGCGGTGGATAGTGACGCCTTCGCGGATGACATTGTGGTCACCGACAATCAACTCGGTCGGTTCGCCACGGTATTTCAAATCGGGGGTATCCTCACCGACACTGGAAAACTGGTAGATGGTGTTGTGTTTGCCAATACGGCTAGGGCCCTTCAGCACAACATGCGAGCGCACATCGCAGCCCTCGCCCAATTCGACGCCAGCACCTACAATCGTCCACGGACCAATTTTTACATCTGCACCGATCACCGCAGTGGGGTCAATAATCGCCCGCGGGTCTATCTCAGCACTTGGATCAATAAAACCTGACATTATTTTTTCCGGTCGATGCACAAAATAGTAGCGGAGCAGGCCAATACATCATCGACAAAAGCCTGACATTGAAACTTCCACAAACCCTTGCGATCCGAGACGTACTGCGCTTTCAAAATCAACTGATCGCCCGGCACAACTTGCTTCTTGAACCTGGCATTGTCGACGCCCGCAAACATATAAATCGAGCCGTCAGCGGGTTTTTTGTCCAGTGTCTTAAAGCCGAGAATCCCCGCCGCCTGAGCCATGGCCTCAATAATCAGCACACCGGGCATAATCGGCAATCCCGGGAAGTGACCATTAAAATGGTTTTCATTGCCGGTCACGTTCTTTACCGCAACTATCGACTCACCAAGATTTAGTTCAATAACTTTATCAACCAATAGGAACGGGTAGCGATGAGGCAAGTATTCCTTTACCTCATTAATGTCCATAACCATGTCTATTTCTCTTCCTCGTGAAGTGTTCTCAATTGTTTTTCCATCGCCTGAACCCGGCGATACAAATCATCGAGTTTCGCTAGACGGGCAGTGTTCTTACGCCACTGAGTTGATTCCATCAACGGGCTGCCGCCACTGGAATAGGAACCGGCCTCGCTAATAGACTTGGTCACCAGACTTCGCGCGGTCAGGTGCACACCATCGGCAATATGAATATGTCCAACCACACCGATATTGCCCGCCAAAGTGCAGCGCTTGCCAATCACCGCGCTGCCGGCAATCTGAGAACAGGCCGCCATCGCACTGTCATCACCGACCTGGACATTGTGACCAATCATGGTGAAGTCATCCATAATTACACCGTCGCCAATCACCGTGTCATTAAGCGCACCGCGATCGATACAGGAATTGGCACCGACTTCAACGCGACTGCCTATGCGCACACCACCGAGCTGATGAATTTTCACCCAGCCCTCAGCAGACGGCGCAAAGCCGAAACCATCACCGCCGATCACTACACCCGAGTGAAGAATACAGTCGTCGCCTATGGTGACACCGTGATAAATGCTGACATTGGCGTGAATCAGGCAGTGCTTGCCAATGCGGCTATTGCGCCCGACTACCGTGCCCGCACCTATAACTGTGCCCTCGCCTATGACCGCGCCCATTTCAATCACGCAGTTAGCACCAATACTGGCTGTAGGGTGCACTTGATCTGAAACCAACACCGCACTGGGGTGAACCCCGGCACGCGGTTTTTCCGTAGGGTCAAAAAGGGCGCTGGCCCGGGCATAGGCAAGATAGGGATTATCGGCAACGATCACCCCCATGTCGGGGCGTGCCGCCAAGGCATCGCCAACCATGTCCGGGTGCAATATCACCGCGCCAGCTGCACTGTCAGCCAGCTGGCGGCGATATTTCGCATTGGCTAAAAAACTTAACTGTTGCGGGCCAGCGCTGTCCAGCGCCGCCAAGCCCTGCAACCACATGCTGCCATCGCCGCGCAGCGGCAGCTCAAGCAACCCGGCTACATCGGCTAGACGCAGGGATTTTTGTACCGCCATTACTTGGCCTGATTGAGTTTATCGGCAACCTTGGCAGTAATGTTATAGCTGGCATCGGCATGCATAACCGCCTTGGCCGGCAACAACAAACCGATATTTTCGTCCTTGATGATTTCAGGCAGCAGTTTTTGCAGTTTGGGACCAATTTCTTTCATGATGGTCTGCACTTCCTGCTGCTGAGCCGCCTCAATTTTACGCGCCAAGTGCTCGCCGTCAGCGCGCTTCGAATCAATTTTGTTCTTGGCCAGCTGGCGTTGCTCGGCGCTGAGAATTTCTATGTCTTTTTGAAGTTTCTCAACCAGCTTCTCATAATCCTTGCGCACAGTTTCGAGCTGAGACAGATTACTCTTAAATTCTTTTTGGTTGCGCAATGCATTCAAGCGCTGCTTGGCAACATCGGTATTGAGTACAGCCGCTTCCAAATCAAATACTGCAATGCGCCCCTCTGCCATTGCCACAGAGCCCCACAAGGTGGCGACCAACACTAGCGCAAACTTAAACAGCTTCATGTAAAACTCCCAAACATTATTCTAAGTGGATTAAAAAGTGCGACCGAGTGAGAACTGGAAAATCTCGGTTTCATCAATTTTTTCGTCGTTGAGGGCGCGCCCCAGGCTGAACGTTAAAGGCCCGAAGCCGGTGATCCAGGTAACCCCAAAACCGACGGAGTAACGCAATTCATCCGCGTCCGGCGACGAGCAGTTAACCTGAGTAGAACTACAACTGGTACTAAACACATTCCCCGCGTCGAGGAATAAGCCGCTGCGCACCGAGCGCTGATCCTTGACGAACGGCAGTGGGAACAGCAACTCAATACTGCCCTCCATAAGCACATTGCCGCCAAAAGGGTCAGCTTCATCGCCCAGTGACGAGGCGGTATCGACGGTCAGCTTACCGGTTATCGGATCCAGAACATACGCTGCCTGCGCCGACAGCGCAGTGGCATTACCACTGTCATCCACCGCCGTGGCCGCTTGGCTAATTCGGTAAATATCCGCCGGTGAGCTGCGCGGCCCCAGTGTATTGCTGCGGAAGCCCCGCACCGAACTAAAGCCGCCGGCATAAAAGTGCTCATAAAATGGCAGTTTGTCTAAGTTGCCATAGCCGTCGCCATAACCTAACTCGGTCTTAAAGCGCAGCGTGAAGTTATTGCTCAACGGCACATACAGCTGGCCATTGTAGGTCAATCGGTAATATTCCAGATCGGAGCCGGGAATTGATGCCTCCAGCGACAGCGATTGTGAGGCACCGCGCGTGGCTAGCAGGCCGCGATTAAGGGTCGACTGACGCCATGACAAACCGGCGGTGAAATTGCCGAATTCATCGCCGTACTCATCCAAAAACCCTGGTTCATTACTTTCAGTCAGTGCGTCATCGGGCAGATTGGCGATATCTTCCAGCACTTCGGCAACCGTATAGCGACCGCTTTCAGGGTCGCGGGTACTGACAAAATAGTGGTCGACCGCGTCAAAAATACGCGGGCTAGTTTTAATTTCTTTTACCGCACGCACGCCGGCCTCTATCGAGGTCAGGCTGTAGCCGAATTCAAAACCCAGTCGCTCAGTCTCAGAGATCGGGTAGCCGAAATTGACACTCGTGCCATAGGTATCCGTGGTGTAGCTGGCCACGTTAACTTCTTCAAAGTCGGTGGCGCGATAGAAAACCGAAAAACCGCGGCTGACACCATCTTCGGTAAAATACGGGTCGAGATAATTAAAGCTGGCACTGGTCAAGAAGTCGCTGCGCGATACCCCAAAGCCTACCTGCTTACCGGTACCCAAAAAGTTATTCTGCTGGATATTGGCACTGAGCAACAAACCGCTATCTTGGGAGAAGCCCACACTCGCGCCCAAGCTACCGGAACTCTGCTCTTCCACGGTATAGGTCAGATCAATCAGGTCATCACTGCCCGGCACTTCCAAAGTATCGACTTTCGCTTCTTTAAAATAGCCAAGACGCTCTAGGCGAACCCGCGACAGCTCAATTTTATCTGCCGAAGCTGGCGCCGCTTCCATTTGCCGCATCTCGCGGCGCAGCACTTCATCGGCAGTACGGGCATTGCCCTCAAAGCTGATACGCCGCACATAGGTACGCTTGCCGGGGTCGACAAAGAACTTCAATGCCACTGTCCCCTGTTCTTCTTCGACTTCCGGAATACCGCGCACTTTGGCAAAGTTATAGCCTTCATTACCCAGGCGTTTTACCAAAAACTCCTCGGTACTCGTCACCAGCGCTTGCGAAAACACCTGTCCTTCACGAACCAAAACAAAGCGCTTGAGGTCATCTTCGGGCAGCACCAAATCTCCCGATAGCTCTGCGCCACTGACGGTGTACTTATCTCCCTCGGTAACGTTGATGGTGATATACACCGACTTGCGGTCAGGACTGATCGACACCTGGATGGAGTCGGTGTTAAACCGCAGGTAGCCGCGGTCCAAATAATAGGAGTTAAGTTTTTCCAGATCGCCCTTCAGTTTCTCCCTCGCGTACTTGTCGCTACTGCTAAAGAAGGAGAAAAATCCGCTGGGCTTAAGTTCAAACTCATCGAGTAGCGTTTCGTCATCAAAGACGCTATTGCCAACGATATTAATGTGCTTGATCGAAGCAGTACTGCCCTCGTCGATATTGATAGAGATCGACACCCGGTTGCGCGGCTCTGCCACTACGTCGGTTTCAATGCCGGCATCGTAGCGGCCTTGGGAAACATATTGGCGCGTCAATTCCATGCGCATGTTTTCCAGCGTGGCGCGCTTGAACACCTGCCCCTCGGCAAGCCCTGCCCCCTTCAAACCATCCAATAGCGCATCGGTAGCCAGCGCCTTATTGCCTTCAATATTAATTTTGCTAATTGCCGGGCGTTCGACCACATGCACAACCAGCACATCGTCGTCCAAGCCAATGCGTATATCGTCGAAGTTACCCGTGGCAAACAGTGCCCGCGATGATTTTGCGACCGCCTGCGGCGTCATTACGTCGCCGACGTTAATAGGCAGCGCGGAAAACACCGTTTCAGCGGCGATGCGCTGCAAACCCTCAACCCGAATATCATTGATTCGGGTCTGCGCCAATGCCAGAGGGCTCGCCAGACAAATAAATATTGCGTACAGAAAAAAGCGTTTCATCAAAAACCAGCAACCACGGCTAGGGCGCTGCCCGACATTAATACGGGCAGCGCCACTGGGTAAAATATATCGCGAAGCCCAAAAACTAGAGGCGCAATACGTCGTTATATAAAGCAAAAAACATCACACAGACCACCAGCGCCAAACCCAGCTGATTAGCCCATGCCTGTATCTGTTCCGTCACCGGCCGGCCACTGGGCGCTTCAATCAGCGCATAGACGATATGACCGCCATCCAGAATTGGAATCGGCAACAAATTCAATACCGCCAAACTGATGCTCAACAGTCCTAAAAAGCTCAGCCACGAATAAAAGCCGTACTGTGCGGAAGAGCCGGCCACTTTAGCAATCGTTATCGGGCCACTCAAGTTTTTCGGTGACAGCAAGCCAGTGATCATTTTTTTTATTGACTCAAGCGTAAAGACGCTCATGCGCCAAGTCTTGTCGCCCGCCGCCGCCAGTGCCGCCAGAGGGCCGTAGCTCACCTCTCGGCGCATATGCTCAGGCCACTGCGGCGGCGCTACCGCAACACCCACAAAACCCACCGCCATGCCGGAGTCTTCCAGCTTGCGCTCGGGCGTTATAACCAGCTGCAACGGCGCGCCGGCGCGCTCAACGGCAATATTCATCGCCTGCCCCGGACTGGCGCGCACCATGCGCACCCAACTCTGCCAATCTGGCAGCGCCTCACCATCGGCGGCAACAATACGGTCACCCACTTTTAGGCCCGCCCGCTCAGCCGCACCGCCGGCCACTAGCTCGCCGATAATCGGCAACAGCTCCGGCACAAACAGCGTCACACCCAATTCATCCAGCGGCCGGGGTTCGTCCACATCCTGCATCCAGCGGTCGATATACACGCTGTTTTCGTACTGCAGGGCCGAATCGGCAGTTTTAACATCGATTGTCAGCTCACCGCTTTCGCCAATGCGCTCCAGCAACTGTAACTGCAGGGCCTCCCAGGTCGGTGTGGCGACACCGTCGACAGCAACAATTTCCTGCCCCTGCTCAAGCCCCGCGCGCTCGGCCAACGACCCCGGCAACACCTCTGCAACAATCGGCGCGACGCCGCTAACGCCATTGAGGAACACCAACCAGTAGACAAATATGGCCAATACAAAATTGGCCAGCGGTCCGGCTGCGGCAATGGCAATGCGCCGCGCCGGCGTGGCGCGATTAAAGGTCATATGCAACTGCTCAGACGGCACCTCGCCCTCGCGCTCGTCGAGCATTTTCACATAGCCGCCCAGCGGGATGCCCGCAACGACATACTCGGTGCCCGATTTATCGCGCCAGCTGAGCAGCGGCTTGCCAAAGCCCACAGAAAACCGCAGCACTTTCACACCACAGCGCCGCGCCACCCAGAAATGGCCAAATTCGTGAATCGAAACCAGCACACCCAGTGTGACCACGGTAATCAGTATGGTTTGCAGAAAGCCTAACACGGCGTATCCCTTAGCTTCTGAATTCTCTGATCAACGTCGCAGCGCGCTCACGCGCCTGCGCATCGGCAGTTTGGACATCGACCAGCGACTGCGGTTCAACACTTGTCACCATCTCCATC
>JBFKEA010000105.1:0-8186 GCA_041619375.1 Spongiibacter sp.
GCGCATTAAATTAAGACTGGTTGGCAGGTAGAGCGAGTGCAGGTATTCGGCATAGGGCGAAAACTGTAGCTCCAACAAGCCGATATCGACATCCTGCCCCAGCACTTCGGCCAAACTAAAGCGAAAATGCTCGGCGAAACGCTTGCTTAGCTGCTCCAAGCCCGGCAGGCGGGCGGCCCGCGGCTGTCGCCGACTAGCGAGATCGAAACTCGCCACCGGCACCGCAGCTTCGCTGACAGGCGCGGCGCTGTCGTCCTGCACCGCGGCAAGCAGGGCATCAATCTCCGCCTGCGAAAGCAAATTCTTCACTGCTTCACTCCTTCGCCAACATTGGCGCCGACGCCACCGCTGTCAATATTTCGACAGCCCGTCACAGCCACGCACCCAGGGCCGCCATAGTCTCACTCAACGCTTGGCGCGCCGGCGCCAAGACACGCTCCGCAGCGCCGATATCACCGTGTTTGGCGCAGTCTTCCAGCTCTTTGCAGCGGGCAGCAAATTGGGTTGCCCCCACTCCCAGCGCGCCGCCCTTCATCGTATGCGCGGTGCGCCTCAGCGTCTCGGCATCGGCGCAGCGAATCGCCGCCTCGAGCTCATCAAAGCGCTGCACACTGTCGCGCTCAAAGCCCTGCAACAGCACCGCCATGTCATCACCCATCACCGTGCGCAATTCTTCAAGTAGAGGAACATCAATCATCGCCGCCTCCCAGGCTCTGCACCGCCAAACTCTTTAAGTATAGCCACAGCGCTATCACCGCCTCAGCGCGGCATACTGAGGCGGCGGGCATCGAGTACAATTTCCCCAACACCTGCCAAGCGCTTGGCCACCGTCACCAATTCCTGCCGAGCCAGCTCCACCTCCGACGCTCCCAGCGGCTCAATGTCGGCCAGCGAGGGGTGCTGTACCTCCAGCACCGCGCGCAAACGGCTGCGCAACTCCCCGCCTGCGCCCTGCAAGGCTCGCTGAATCGTCAATGGGTTGAGCTGGGCGACCAGTATATTGAGGTCGCCATCGGACAGCCTTTGCAATTGCTCGAAACCAAACATGCGATCTTCCACGCGTTCCGCCAAACCCGGCCTGCGCTCGCGCAGGCCTTCCAGCAGCGCGCTTTCATCGGCAATATCCAGCTCATTCAATAACGCCGCCGCAAGTGCCTCTCCGGTCATATGGCGACCCGCGCTGTGACCGATATCACCCAGATACTGCTCCACAAGCCAGTCCAGCTCGGACAGCGCCGCCGGCGACAATGACTCCAACGCCGCCAGTCGGGCAAGCAGCTCGCGCCGCCGCCCCAACTCAAAGCACTGCAACACCTCAGCCGCCTGTGCCGATTCCAAACACGCGATCAGCACCGCCTGAATTTGCGGGTGCTCGCGTTCCAGCATATCGGCGATAGTCTCGGCCGCCAGCCACTTGAGTTTGCCGATTTGCCGCGACTGCCCGTGCAGCGCCAGCCGCCCCTTTACCAGTGAAGCGTGTTCCTCGCCTAGCGCAGCCTCTAACAAATTGCGCACATGGTCCGCCTGACTGGGGCGCACCAGCGAGAAATGTATTACCGCTTCATTGAACCTTACCAACAACTGCTCAAGTTGCTGGGCATCAGCACTGGTATTTTGCGACATTTGGTCCGCCAACTGCTGCACTCGCAGTGGCCGCAGTTCACGCAGCACCGCCGCCGCTGTGGCAGGTTCTAGGGCCATCAACACCGCGGCCGCCTGTTCTGCATTGCTGAGCTGGCCACCGCCAATATTTCCGCCGCGATCTTCCAGCCAGTCATCCAGTACCGCCGCCACCCGTGCCGGCTCTTCGTTGGCACTGTCTCGCAACAAGCGCAATTGCTGGCGATAGTCCGACTGCAAACCGTCGACAAGCAGCTGCGACGCCTGCGAGACAGCGGTTTCGCCGGCGAGTATCTGAATAACAAGAGCGAGCGCCAAGCTTGCACCGGCGGCCATCAGACCGGCACTCAAGGCGGGGGACAACTGGAGCAGCGCGCATACCGCAGCAGTGAACAACAAACCCAGCAGCAGCAACAACTGCAAAACCTGGGGCCATCTCACCACTGCGCTATTCACACCGCCCCCAGGCGACAATCGTCAACATTTTGACAGTCAAGATGAAAACCACAACCAAACCCATTATTCGTCATTAATTTGACACAGCTCAATACCTCTGCGCCCCGCATTTCAGGGGCTGGAGGGCACTATCAGCAAACACTGACTAAGGTTTAGCAGGATTCAGGCCAACACGCCGAAGCGCTGACCGGCCGAGCTACAGGCGCAGCTCGACAAAAGGCAGGGACTGGGGGCCACCGCCATCAACGGTTTGCGAGGCATCAAAGGGATGCGCTTCGCGCTCGGTACTGCGATCAATTTGCAGGTTGGCAAAGTCAAACAGCTCAGTGTCCGCCATTTGCGAGGGCGCGATGTTTTGCATTGCGGAAAATATTTTCTCGATACGGCTCCCGTCCTGCTTCTCCCAGTCGAGCAACATCTTGCGAATATTTTGACGCTGCAGATTCTCTTGCGAGCCACAGAGATTACAGGGAATGATCGGGAAGGCTTTATAAGTCGAAAACTTCTCGATATCGGCCTCCCGGCAGTACGCCAGCGGGCGGATAATAATGTTGCGCTTGTCATCGGATAGCAGCTTGGGGGGCATAGCCGCCATCCTTGCGCCGTAAAACATATTCAAGAACAGCGTCTGCACAATGTCATCTTTATGGTGACCTAGGGCAATCTTATTGGCGCCAATTTGTTCGGCAAAACCGTATAGAGTGCCGCGGCGCAGACGTGAGCAAAGGCCGCAGGTTGTCTTTCCCTCAGGCACCTTTTCTTTAACGATCGAATAGGTGTCTTTATTGACAATATAATACTCTATGCCCAGCGACTCTAAGTAGTCTGGCAACACCTGCTCGGGAAAGCCCGGTTGCTTCTGGTCCATATTCACCGCGACCAACTCAAAGCTGATCGGCGCACTTTTCTGCAAATTCATCAGAATATCGAGCATGGTGTAACTATCTTTTCCGCCAGATAGGCAAACCATCACGCGATCACCGTCCTCAATCATCCGGTAGTCTTCGATCGCCTGACCGGTGTGGCGACGCAGGCGTTTCTGCAACTTGTTGAATTCAAGCTTGGGCATTACAGGGGTTTCGGAAGCTGAACGGTTAGAAGCGGAAATCATAACGCCTACCTGCACTACAGTCGGTGAGAAAGAGCGCCGCATTATATAGAGTTGGCTAAATATCAGCCACTGGCGATAAAAATTTGCCGATAACGCCGCGCATCCGCCGCTCTCACTGGTAATCCGCCGCCCAGATGTCTATCATTAGCCCGCCAAAATCTGCTGGCATGAGGTGTTTTTTTGCACGGCCAGACCCCGGCACGGGTGCATGCCGGATTGTGTAATCCACGTCCGGTCGCACCCGCTCACAACCGGCTTAAGACCAGATCATTCACCAGAAAGGGAACGCTCCATGAAACAACCCGTTCGTGTCACCGTTACCGGTGCAGCAGGCCAGATCGGCTATGCACTGCTTTTCCGCATCGCTTCCGGCGCAATGCTGGGCGACGATCAGCCCGTCATTCTGCAACTGCTGGACATCACTCCCGCTCTGGACGCACTGCAAGGCGTCAAGATGGAACTTGAAGATTGCGCCTTCCCGCTGCTTAGCGGTGTAGTGTGCACTGACGATCCAAACGTCGGCTTTAAAGACAGCGACTACGCCCTGCTTGTCGGCGCCCGCCCTCGCGGTCCAGGCATGGAGCGCAAAGACTTGCTGGAAGCCAATGCGGCAATCTTCTCTGTGCAAGGCAAGGCCATTGACGAGAACGCCAGCAAAAACATCAAAGTGCTGGTCGTTGGCAACCCCGCTAATACCAATGCACTGATCACTCAGCGCAACGCGCCGTCTATCGACCCGCGCAACTTCACTGCGATGACCCGCCTGGATCACAACCGCGCCATGACGCAAATCGCTCAGAAGACTGGCAAGACCGTCAACGACGTCACCAACATGACCATCTGGGGCAACCACTCGGCAACCCAGTACCCGGACTTGTTCAACACCAAAGTCGCCGGCCAAACCGCTGCCGACCTGGTTGACCAAGAGTGGCTGGAAAATGACTTCATCCCGACTGTGCAACAGCGCGGTGCCGCCATCATCAAAGCCCGTGGCGCTTCCTCTGCGGCTTCGGCAGCGAACGCGGCAATCGACCACATGCGCAGCTGGGCACTGGGCACCAGCGGTGACGACTGGGTTTCCATGGGTGTATACAGCGATGGCAGCTACGATATCCAAGAAGGTCTGATTTACTCCTTCCCCTGCCGCTGCAGCAATGGCCAATGGGAAATCGTACAAGGCGTTGAGGTCAACGACTTCAGCCGTGCGAAAATGCAGGCCACTGAGCAAGAACTCGCCGAAGAGCGCGACGGCGTTAAGCACCTGCTTCCCTAAAGCATTTGCGCTAACCCCGAAAAGGCGACCTATCGGTCGCCTTTTTTCATTCGATTGTCCCGTGCTGAAATAAGTTATCAGGACGAGACAGATAAAACGCAACAGGTAAATCTATGAGCAAAACCGCCATTGTAATTGGAGCCAGCGGACTGGTCGGCGGGGCGCTCGTCGACGAACTACTTGCGCACCCGGCGTTTTCACGCGTGACCTGCATTACGCGTCAACCGCTGGCATTAAAGCACGATAAATTACACAACACGGTTGTCGACTTTGAGGCCCTGGACAGCGTCGCCGAAAAGTTTCGCGGCGATTGCCTGTTCTCCTGCCTCGGCACCACCCGCAAGCAAGCCGGCTCAATCGCAGCACAGCGCCGCGTCGATCTCGACTACCAGCTCACCGCCGCGCGGCTTGCAAAACAACTGGGTGTCAGCCACTACCTGCTGGTATCAGCGATGGGCGCCTCACAACACAGCGCCAACGCCTATATGAAAATGAAGGGTGAACTAGAGGAACAAGTGACTTTATTGGGCTTTGCGCGCACGAGCATCTTCCAGCCCTCGCTGCTGACCGGCCAGCGAGCTCAAAAGCGAACCATGGAAGATTTATCGGCACCGCTTATGGGCGCATTATGCAAACTGCCCCCACTGCGAAAATTCCGCCCCATCAGCGGGGCAGAATTAGCCAGAGCCATGCGCCAATGCAGCCTGCGCGATGGCAAGGGCTTAAAACGCTACACTCTGCAGGAGTGCTTTCCGGTTACCGAGTAAACAACGCTGCGGTCAGTCGCGCTCATCAGAGAATAATGCACCGGCGTTTAAACCGTTGCTTTCAAACATCACGCGCAAGCTTTTCAGCGCTTCCACCTGAATCTGCCGAACACGTTCTCGCGTCAGGCCGATCTCGCGCCCCACTTCTTCCAGTGTCGCGGCTTCGTGACCACGCAGCCCAAAGCGACGGACAACCACCTCGCGCTGCTTGTCACTAAGCTCATCTAGCCAGTGGTCGATACTGTGCGAAAGATCTTCGTTTTGCAGTATCTGACTGGGATTCAGTGCATTGTTATCGGCAATGGTATCCAGCAAAACCTGGTCAGAATCCTGTGCCAACGGCACATCCACTGAACCCACGCGCTCTTTCAAACTGCACAGTCGCTTGGCTTCGGCAACCGGGCGGTCCAACTCCCTCGCCATCTCTTCGGGTGACGGCATGTGATCGAGCTTCTGGCTCAGCTCCCGCTCGGCACGCAAATAACTATTGAGATCTTTAACTACGTGAATAGGCAGGCGAATGGTTCGCGTCTGATTCATTATCGCCCGCTCAATCGTCTGACGTATCCACCAGGTGGCATAGGTCGAAAAGCGAAAGCCCCGCTCGGGATCAAATTTTTCCACGGCGCGAATCAGACCGAGATTGCCCTCCTCCACCAAATCGAGAAGGCTGAGCCCGCGATTAAGATAACGCCGGGCAATTTTTACCACCAAGCGCAAATTGCTTTCGATCATCCGCTTTCGGCCGGCATCGTCGCCTTTTCGGGCCAAGCGGGCAAAATGCACCTCCTCCTCGGCGGTCAGCAGCGGTGAATAACCAATTTCATTAAGGTAAAGCTGAGTTACATCCAGTTCGGTACTGTGTCGCTTGCTACGCTTAAGGCGACTGATACTTTTTTCCGGCTCAACTTTTTTTTCGCTAATATCTGAAGTGACCAATACCTTTGGTGGCTGCGATTTTTTCTCGCTCGATTCATTTACCCGCATCGTCGAATCCCTTTATTTGCAATTGTTATTGTGTCGACTTGGGTGATGCCCCTTTTTCCTCTACACGTTCCTCATCAACGCCGAGGAAGCAGAGTCAGGGGATCAACCGGCTTACCATTTACCCTAACTTCAAAGTGCAATTTCGCCGAATCCGTTCCGCTGTCACCAAGTTCGGCAAGCGTATCTCCGGCATTGACCTGTTGTCCCTCCCTGACTAACAACCGACGATTATGCCCATAGGCACTCAAATACCGCTCCGAGTGCTTCAAAATCAACAAATTGCCATAGCCGACCAAACCGCTGCCAGCGTAGACCACAATCCCTCCACGAGATGCCCTTACAGGCTCACCCATTTCCCCCTTGATATCAATCCCCTTATGTGGCTGACCACTGGAGGTAAATTTTCGCGACACCGGCCCCTCAACCGGCCAGCGCCAAGATGCTTCCACGCCGCTTGCGGAGTTTTTAGAGTGACGCACCGCGGCTTTCCTAGGCGGCTTAACCGCCGCCGTAGGGGGTTTTACTGACACACCTTTCGCCGTCACCGGCGTCGTCGATGGCGGTTGTGGCGGCGGCGAAGACTGCTCTTTGAGCAAAATCGCCTGGCCGGGAAAAATGGTATATGGCGAAACAATTCCGTTAGCGTTTGCTAACCGTTGAGCATCGAACCCGTAACGCCAAGCAATGGAAAACAGGGTGTCACCAGAGCTGACAATATAATAAGGAGGTGTCTTTTCAGGAGGATTATAGCGGTCGTAAACTGGCGCGGGGCGGTGGCCGCCAGCGCACGCGGACAGGCATAACAACAAGGCAAAAATTAGCATGCCGTGTAGTTTTTCACTCACTGCGCCAACGCCTGCATGCAAATCTACTCCGTTAACAAAAGTGTGATCAAAACCTCAAAAAAAGGCTCTCGACCAAGCCAAGATTGCACTAGTCATTTACTCAAAATCTCACTTTTTATTATTTGCCGTAACTTAAAGCCTTTATTTTAGATAAAAATAATCTTAAGAAAACTTAGCTTTTGCGAGCAAATCGCTCGATTAGATACACCAGAGTCAGGCCCAGCAGCATCAGAAACACACAAACCAGCCATTGCGAATCCGCCTGTTCAGCATATTGCGCCGGCCAAACATTGTGCCAGTCCACACTGTGGTCAACGCTGGGCAGGGTTCCGTCGGCGGCAAGCTTCCACGGCCAAATGATCGCCAATGAGCCCAGCAAAACGCCCGTTAAACTGGCCAGCAGTGGCCCGCGATGTCGGTGCATTAGGTAGCTGAGTAAGCGCACAAACAACATCAAACCGCTCACGCAGCCGAGCATAAATATCGCGATCAAACCGATATCCATCACTTTGATCGCGGCAATCACCGGCTCGTACATGCCCAGCAACAATAAAATAAAACTACCGGAAATCCCCGGTAAAATCATCGCACAGATCGCCAACGCCCCAGAGCAGAACACCGTCACCATATTGACCGGCATATCGGCTGGACGCAAAGCGGAGATCGCCAATGCAAACAGCAGGCCCAGCACAACAAATATCCAGCGTCTCCCCTCCCCTGGAACCTGCCTGTAAACCAGCAGGGCCGACGCGAGAATCAGGCCGAAAAAGAACGCCGCCAACAGCACGGGATGCTCGTGCAAGGCCCACGAAATTGCTCTAGCCAAAGACAGCACACTTAGGGCAATTCCCAACAGCAAGCTGAGCAAAAAACTGCCGTTAACATAGCGCCAAGCCGCGGCAGGACCTTCATTAAACAACAGCCTCAAGGCGTGCAAATTGCAGGCCTTCAGACTGTCGATAAGTTGGTCATAGATCCCGGTAATAAAAGCAATGGTCCCGCCAGACACACCGGGCACAATATCAGCAGCTCCCATCGCAATACCGCGCAGGAATACGCCGCCACTCAGGCCATTCATAAACTTTCCCTATTGAAATTCAGGCGACCACGCCGCTGAGCATCGGCAC
>JBFKEA010000106.1:0-8020 GCA_041619375.1 Spongiibacter sp.
ACGTGAACAGGACGATTTCCTATGGCGACAAAGAAAGCTGCTCCCAAAAAGGCCCCTGCCAAGGCCAAAGCTGCACCCAAGCGCAAGACCACGGCAATCAGCGAGAAGATGACTAAAACTCAAATTCTCAATGAAATTGCTGAAAATACCGAGCTCAGCCGCAAGCAGGTGGCAAGCGTGCTGGATGAGCTGGAACTGCTGATTGAGCGCAGTATCAAGAAGCGCGCGCTGGGTGAATTCACCATTCCCGGTCTGATGAAAATTACCACCGTGAAAAAGCCCGCCACTAAGGCGCGCAAAGGCATAAACCCCTTTACCGGTGAAGAGACAACCTTCAAAGCCAAGCCGGCCAGTGTGGCGGTGAAAGTGCGTCCACTGAAAAAGCTCAAGGACTTCGCAGCCTAAATTGCTGGCTGGGCGTGTCGGCGGCCGGGCTTTGGCCGCGCCGATACGTCGTCTGTAAGGGCTTTTTGGCCCGCATGGTCATATTCCTCTTCTGCCGCGTTTATCGCCGGCCCCGCTTTGCGTTATAATCCCGCTCCTTTTCTACCCGTGGTTGTGCCCGACGGTTTTACCAGAAGGTCACGTTTTCATTATTTGTATTGGGAGGGGATTCCAATGCCCATTTATGAATATCAGTGTCAGGCCTGTCAGCACGAGCTGGAAGCACTACAAAAGATGAGTGATCCGGCTTTAAGCACCTGTCCAGAGTGCCAGGCGGATAAGTTAGTGAAGAAGATTTCGGCTGCGGGTTTTCGCCTGAAGGGCGGTGGTTGGTACGAGACCGACTTTAAATCTGGCGGCAAGAAGAAAAACCTGGCCGGCGACAGCGGCACATCGTCGGGTTCAGGCAGCTAAATTCAGGGGCCGCGTCGACGCGGCCCGTTTATCAGTTTTCAGAGCAGGAAAGAATCAATGCGCAGCGATTTTTGCGGGAGCCTCGGTAGCGAGCACATCGACCAAGACGTCACGATCTGCGGATGGGTGGACCGTCGCCGCGACCACGGCGGGGTTATCTTTCTGGATATGCGCGACCGTGAAGGCATCGTGCAGGTGGTGTTTGACCCCGATACCGAGCAGCATTTCGCCACTGCAGACCGCGTGCGCAGCGAGTACGTGCTGAAAATTCGCGGCCGGGTTCGCGCCCGTGCCGAGGCGACCGTCAATCCGAATATGAAGACCGGCGCCATCGAAATTCTCGGCAAGGAAATCGAGATCCTCAACGAGTCGGAAACGCCGCCGTTCCAGCTCGACGACCACACCGAGGTGGGCGAAGACGTGCGCCTGCGCTATCGCTACCTGGACCTGCGCCGCCCGCAGATCGCCGACAAGCTGCGCCTGCGCGCCAAAGTCACCTCGGTGCTGCGCCGCTATATGGACGAGCAGGGCTTTTTGGATATCGAAACGCCCATCCTGACCCGCGCTACCCCTGAGGGCGCCCGCGACTACCTGGTGCCCAGTCGCACCCACGGCGGCAAGTTCTTCGCCCTGCCGCAGTCGCCACAGCTGTTTAAGCAGTTGTTGATGGTGTCGGGTTTTGACCGCTACTACCAAATTGCCAAGTGTTTCCGCGACGAAGACCTGCGTGCCGACCGCCAGCCGGAATTCACCCAGATCGATATTGAAACGTCCTTTATGGACGACAAGCAGATCATGGCAGTGGCCGAGGGCATGATTCGCGACCTGTTTAAAGAAGTACAGGGCGTAGACCTGGGCGACTTCCCGCAAATGCCCTACGCCGAGGCCATGCACCGCTACGGCAGCGACAAGCCGGATCTGCGCATTCCGCTGGAGCTGGTCGACGTTGGCGACCTGATGGCCGAGGTGGAGTTCAAAGTGTTCTCCGGCCCGGCAACCAACCCCAAAGGCCGCGTGGCGGCACTGAAAGTGCCCGGTGGCAACGACAAGCTCAGCCGCAAGCAGATCGACGAGTACACCAAGTTTGTCGGTATTTACGGCGCCAAGGGCTTGGCCTACATCAAGGTCAACGACAAGTCTGACCTCGAAGGCGGCCTGCAGTCGCCCATCGTCAAGTTCCTGCCCGAGCCGGTGCGCGCCGCCATTCTGGAGCGTGTCGACGCGGATAACGGCGACCTGATCTTCTTTGGTGCTGACAGTGCCAAGGTGGTGAACGAGGCCCTGGGTGCGCTGCGCTGCAAGTTGGGTGAAGACCTGGACCTGTACACCGCCGAGTGGGCGCCGCTGTGGGTGGTCGACTTCCCGATGTTCGAAGAAGACGACAAGGGTGGCTGGACCAGCCTGCACCACCCCTTCACCGCGCCGTCCTGCAGCCCTGAAGAGCTGGAAAGCGCGCCCGGCGAAGCCCTGTCCATTGCCTACGACATGGTGCTTAACGGCACGGAACTCGGCGGTGGCTCGGTGCGTATTCATCGCTTGGCGATGCAAGAGGCGGTATTCCGCGTGCTGGGCATTAGCGATGAAGAAGCCAGTGAGAAGTTCGGCTTCCTGCTCGACGCACTGAAGTACGGTGCACCCCCGCACGGCGGCCTGGCCTTCGGCCTAGACCGTCTGGTGATGCTGATGACCGACGCCAAATCGATCCGCGACGTGATCGCCTTCCCGAAAACCCAAACCGCGGCCTGTGTGATGACCGATGCGCCGGGTGCAGTGGAAACCCGCCAGCTCAGCGAGCTGAGCATTCGTCTGCGTAAAAACGAAGAGTAAGGAGTCGGGCGGCGCGGTCGCGCCGCCAAGCGAGGTTGTTATGGCGGGTCACAGCAAGTGGGCCAATATTAAACACCGCAAAGCCGCCCAAGATGCCAAGCGCGGCAAAATCTTTACCAAGCTGATTCGCGAGCTGGTAGTTGCCGCGCGCGCTGGCGGCCCGCTTCCCGAGGACAATCCGCGCCTGCGCGCGGCTGTCGACAAGGCGCTGGGCGCCAACATGAAGCGCGACACCATCGACAAGGCCATCGCCCGTGGCGCCGGCAATGCCGAAGGCGACAATTACGAAGAAGTCAGCTACGAGGGCTACGGTGCCGGCGGTGTGGCGGTGCTGGTCGAGTGCATGACCGACAACCGCAATCGCACGGTGGCCGATGTCCGCCACGCCTTTAGCAAACGCGGTGGCAACCTCGGCACCGACGGCTCGGTTGCCTACCTGTTCAACCGCCTCGGGCAAATTATCTACGCGCCGGGTGCCAGCGAAGAGCGGGTGATGGAGGCGGCGCTGGAGGCCGGTGCCGACGACGTGCTGAGCCAAGATGACGGCAGTATCGAAGTCCTTACCCCCTGGGAAGATTTCTTGGCGGTCAAGGAGGCGATGCAGGCGGCGGGGCTGGAGCACGACAGCGCCGAGGTGATCATGCAGCCGTCGACAACGGTGGCGCTGGACCGCAGTGGTGCGGAAACCATTCTCGGCCTGATCGATATGCTCGAAGACCTCGACGATGTGCAAAATGTCTACACCAATGCCGACATCGCCGATGCCATCCTCGACGAGCTGGAATGAGTGGCGCTCATTATCTTTTCGCTGGCTGATCTGTGCATAATAGGCACAGTTTCAGGCAGTGACGCTCTATGACAATCATTTTAGGCATTGACCCCGGTTCACAAAAAACCGGCTTTGGACTGATCGCCGTCGACGGTCGCCAGCACCGCTATATCAGCAGTGGCGTGATTCGCCTGCCCAAGGGGCCGCTGCCGGAGCGCTTGAACGTTATCTATCGCAGCCTGAAATCCCTGATTGAAGAATACCAGCCGGCCGAGGCCGCGGTGGAAGAAGTGTTTATGGCCAAAAGCGCCGGTTCGGCCTTAAAGCTGGGGCAGGCGCGGGGCGCGGCGGTAGTGGCCTGCGTGAGCGCCGATGTGGTGGTCGCCGAATACACGGCAAGACAAATAAAAAAGGCGGTGGTCGGTACCGGCGCGGCCAATAAACAACAGATTCAACACATGGTAAGAGTGCTACTCAAATTGCCGGCGGCGCCGCAAGAAGATGCCGCCGATGCGTTGGCGGCAGCCATTTGCCACGCCCATGCCCGCGAGGGCCTGCACAATATGTCTGAACCCCTCACCGAGGCGCGCCTGCGTCGCGGTCGACTCAGCTCTAAGGTAACCCCATGATTGCTCGCCTGCGCGGTGTCCTGATCGAAAAACAGGCGCCGGAAATTGTCGTCGATGTAAATGGCCTCGGCTACGAAGTTCTGGTGCCGATGACCACGCTGTACAACTTGCCGCCGCTGGGCGAAGAAGTGTCACTGTTCACCCAGTTTATTGTGCGCGAAGATGCCCAGTTATTGTTTGGCTTTAGCGACAGCCGCGCCCGCCAGTTGTTTCGCGACCTGATCAAGGTGAACGGCGTGGGTCCCAAACTGGCGCTGACCGTCATGTCGGGCATCGACAGCGACGATTTTGTACGCTGCGTGCAAGACGGCGACACTGCCGCGTTGGTGCGCCTGCCGGGGGTGGGCAAGAAAACCGCCGAGCGGCTGATTATGGAAATGCGCGACCGGCTGGAAAGCTGGGCGCCGGCAGTGTCGCCCTCGACTTTAGTGGCAGTGCCCTCGGCGTCAGCAAATCTGGCCGAGGCCGAAGCGGCGCTGGTGGCGCTGGGTTACAAGCCCCAGGAGGCCGCGCGGGCGATTAAGGCCCAAGACAGCGAGGGGCAGAGCAGCGAAGCACTGATTCGCGCCGCCCTTAAGAGTATGGTCAGCTGAGCTGACTGGGAGTCACTATGATAGAAGTCGATCGCCTTGTTGCCGCCGAACCCGTGGAGAGCGCGGAAGAGCGTTTTGATCGCGCCATCCGCCCCAAATCGCTGGACGACTACATCGGCCAGCAGGCGGTGCGTGAGCAGATGGATATCTTCGTCAGCGCTGCCCGTCAGCGCAGCGAGCCGCTGGACCACACGCTGATTTTTGGCCCGCCGGGGCTGGGTAAAACCACGCTGGCCAATATCCTGGCCAACGAAATGGGCGTGTCGCTGCGCACCACCTCCGGGCCAGTGCTGGAAAAAGCCGGCGACCTAGCGGCGCTGATGACCAACCTCGATGAAGGCGACGTGCTGTTTATCGACGAGATCCACCGCCTCAGCCCAAATATCGAAGAAATACTCTACCCGGCGATGGAAGACTACCAGCTCGATATTATGATCGGAGAGGGCCCGGCGGCGCGTTCCATCAAACTCGATCTGCCGCCCTTTACGTTGGTGGGGGCGACCACGCGGGCCGGCTTGCTAACTTCGCCGCTGCGCGACCGCTTTGGCATTGTACAGCGGCTGGAGTTTTATGGTGTGGCCGACCTATCGACCATAGTCGGCCGCTCGGCGGCCATTTTGGGCATGGAGTTGGACGCCGCCGGCGCGCGCGAGATCGCCATGCGCTCGCGGGGTACGCCGCGCATCGCCAACCGCCTGCTGCGGCGAGTGCGCGACTACGCTGAAGTGCGTGCCGACGGCCGGGTGACCGCCGAAGTGGCCGACGCCGCGCTGACCATGCTCAATGTCGACAGTCGCGGCTTCGACCACCTAGACCGCCGCCTGCTACTGGCGATGATCGAAAAATTTGGCGGCGGCCCGGTGGGCATAGAGAGTCTGGCGGCGGCGATCAGTGAAGAGCGCGGCACCATCGAAGATGTGCTGGAGCCCTACTTGATTCAGCAGGGTTATATTATGCGCACGCCGCGCGGCCGTGTGGTCACCGAGCATGCCTATCAGCACTTCGGTTTGAAACACCCCCGCGAGGAGGGTGGCCAGTGAGCGAATTCTCGCTGCCGCTGCGGGTCTATATCGAAGATACCGATGCCGGCGGCATTGTCTATTACGTGAATTATTTAAAGTATATGGAGCGAGCGCGCACCGAATACATGCGCGCGCTGGGTTTTGCCAAAACAGCGGTCGCCGACGACGGCCTGCTGCTGGTGGTGCGTGACGTGCAGGCGCGCTACCACGCCTCGGCGCGCCTCGACGATGAGCTGCGGGTCACCGCCGCCGTCGATTCTTTGCGCGCCACGGCACTAAATTTTAAACAGTGTGTCTATCGCGACCAGCATTTGCTGTGCGAGGCTACGGTGCAAGTTGCCTGTGTCGACCCCGCTGTGGGGCGGGCGCGGCGTATACCAACGCAGATATATCAGGTGCTGGCCGCCGCTAGCTGATCGCGGCCGCGCTTAACAAAACGTGTAACCAAACAACGTGTCATAACACTATAAAAGGTAGGGAGTCGCTGTGGAGCAAGACCTGTCCATCATTACTCTGGTCAGTCAGGCCAGTCTCTTTGTGCAGGCCATTATGGCCATTCTGGTATTGGCGTCGCTGCTGTCGTGGTACCTCATTGCCCAGCGGGTGATGTACTTCAATATGGCCGCGCGCGAAATGAAACGCTTCGAGGCGCAGTTTTGGTCGGGTACCGACCTCAACAGCCTCTACGAGCAGGGCGCCAGCAGCCAGAGCCTGCCAGTGGGCATGGAGAGCGTGTTTCGCGCGGGCTTTAAAGAGTTTCGACGCATGGCGCAGCGCAATATCGACTCCGACGCAGTGATGGAAGGTTGCCAGCGGGCGATGCGGGTGGCGCTGTCGCGCGAAGAAGAGCAAATGGAAAAAAGCCTGCCGTTTCTGGCCACGGTCGGCTCCACCAGTCCCTATGTCGGCCTGCTCGGTACGGTGTGGGGCATTATGGGCTCCTTCCACGGTCTCGCGCAGGTTCAGCAGGCCACGCTGGCCACCGTTGCGCCGGGTATTTCCGAAGCGCTGGTGGCCACCGCAATGGGCTTGATCGCGGCGATTCCGGCGGTGGTGTCCTACAACCGCTTCTCGTCCAAGCTCGATTCTTTTATGGCTAAGTACGACACTTTTGCCGATGAGTTCTCCAGCATTTTGCACCGCCAGGTACACGTGCGCTAAGGAGAATTGCCATGAGTCGTCGCAACAAGCGCAAGGCCATGTCCGACATCAACGTCGTGCCCTATATCGACGTGATGTTGGTGCTGCTGATAGTTTTTATGGTTACCGCGCCCATGCTCGTGCAGGGCGTACAGGTCGACCTGCCCAAAGCCTCCACCCAGCCGGTGTCGCCCACCGACGATGACCCGATTATCGTTTCGGTGGACAAGCAGGGGCGCTATTACGTCAGCCTGGGCGACCCCGACAAACAGGGCGAGCCACTGCCGCTGGCCGATATTGGCGACAAGCTCAGCAAGATACTGCGCAACAAGCCGAAAACACCAGTCATGGTGCGCGGTGACGCGGCGGTGGAATACGGCGCGGTGATCGCGGCCATGGCCGTGTTGCAGGGGGCGGGAGCGCCCTCGGTGGGACTCATTACCGAAGAGCCGCCAGCCAAGGGGCGCAAATAGGCATGTCCGGTTTTCGTCTTATTCCGGCCATGGTCACTCTGCTGCTGCACGGTGTGGTGGCGGCAATACTGATTGTCGGCCTGCCGGGTATCAGCGACAGCCGTGAAATACGGCCGCAACCGGTGGTGATTCAGGCAAAACTGGTGGTCGACAAGGTGCCACCGGTTCGTGCCAAGCCGGCCCCCAAGCCGGTGGCCAAACCGCAGCCCAAACCGCAGCCCAAACCGGCGCCAAAGCCCGAGCCCAAGCCGGCCGCCAAGCCCGAGCCGAAAAAAGGCCCGACACCGGAAGAGATTCAGCGCCGCAAAGCCGCCGAAAAAGCCGCTGCCAAGGCGCGCGAAGAAGCCAAGCAGCGCGCCCTGCAAGAGCAGATCCGCCAGCAGCAGGAGGCCGAGCTCGCCGCTGCGCTGGCCTCGGAAGATGAGTTTATTAGCGATGCCGAGCAAGTGAGTAGCTACGAGCAGCTCATTGCGGTATTGGTACAGAACAATTGGTCGCGGCCGCCGAGTGCGCGAAACGGCATGTCGGCGGTGGTTGAAATTCAAACCCTGCCAACCGGGGAAATAACCGACGCTTTTATTGTCGAAGGCAGCGGCAACGCGGCCTTTGATATTTCAGCAGTGCGGGCGGTGAAGGGCCTGGGTGAAATAGCCGAGCTGCGCCAGCTGGTAAAAGAAGATCGCGCCGCCTACGAGCGGCATTTTCGGCG
>JBFKEA010000107.1:0-8006 GCA_041619375.1 Spongiibacter sp.
ACGATTCTCTGCTTCAGTAATATTGGCAAGGTCTATTGGCTCAAGGTTTACCAAATCCCGGTGGCGGGCCGCAATTCTCGCGGCCGGCCGATGGTGAACCTGCTGCCGCTGGGCGAGGGCGAGCGTATTACCTCGATTTTGCCGGTGCACGAATACACCGAGGGTTACTTCATCTTTATGGCTACCGCCAATGGTACCGTAAAGAAGACGCCGCTGGAGGCCTTCTCGCGGCCGCGCAGTGTGGGCTTGATTGCCCTGGCGCTCGATGAGGGCGATGTGCTGATCGGCACGGAAATTACCGACGGCAGCAACGATGTCATGTTGTTGACCAGCGGCGGCAAGGCGGCGCGTTTTGCCGAGGGCGATGTGCGGGCAATGGGCCGGACGGCGCGCGGTGTGCGCGGTGTGCGTATGGACGAAGGTCAGCAGGTCATTGCAATGATCATTCCCAAGCCAGAGGGGCGGGTGTTGACGGTGTCTGAAAATGGCTACGGCAAGCGCACTGACGTCGATGACTTCCCCTGCAAGGGGCGCGGTAACCGTGGGGTTATCGCCATGACGATGAGTGATCGCAATGGATCACTGGTAGGTGCGGTGCAGGTATTTGAAGGTGATGATTTGATGCTGATCTCGGATCAGGGCACCTTGGTGCGCACGCGCACGGATGAAATCTCACTGCTTAGCCGCAATACCCAAGGGGTTAAGGTCATTCGCCTGCGCGATGACGAGCAGCTGGTTGGTGTACAGCGTGTCGCTGAACAGGATGTCGACAGCGCGGTTGAGGAGAGCGATGAGCCCATTGAGGGTGAAGTTGTTGCGGCTGATACCGATACCGCAGAAAGCGGTGATAGCCCGGCCGCAGAATAACCGCAGGCTAAATTTTTTAAAGACTTGTTGGAGCGAAGTGAAACATGGCGCGTGTGTATAATTTTTGCGCGGGACCGGCGGCGATTCCCGAAGCGGTACTGAGTCAGGCGAAAGAAGAATTGCTGGATTGGCGCGGTCGCGGCCTGTCTGTAATGGAAATGAGTCACCGTTCGGAAGAAATGGTGTCCATTGCCAACGAAGCCGAAGCGGATTTGCGTGAGCTGATGGGGATTAGCGATGACTACGCGGTGCTTTTTCTGCAGGGTGGTGCCAGCACTCAATTTGCGTCGATTCCGCTCAACCTCTGTAAAGAGGGCGCTGTGGTGGACTACGTCAATACTGGCCAGTGGTCAAAAAAAGCCATTAAGGAAGCCAAGCGTTACGCCAATGTGAACGTGGTGGCGAGTTCCGAAGACAATAACTTTGCCAGCATTCCGGCTTTCGATAGCTGGCAGCTCAGTGAAAATGCTGCATACCTGCACTATACCCCCAACGAGACGATTGGTGGCGTAGAGTTCTTCTGGACGCCTGATGTAAAAGTGCCCTTGGTGGCAGATATGTCGTCGACCATTTTGTCACGCCCGGTGGACGTGAATAAATTTGGTTTGATCTACGCCGGTGCGCAGAAAAATATCGGACCGGCGGGTCTGACCATCGTCATTGTGCGCAAGGATTTGTTGGGCAAGGCCCGCGCCACAACGCCGACGATGCTCGACTACCAAACCGCGGCTGACAATGATTCGATGTACAACACGCCGCCGACGCTTGCCTGGTATCTGGCAGGCTTGGTCTTCAAGTGGCTGAAAGCCCAGGGCGGTCTGGAGGCGATGGAAATCATTAATCGCCGCAAAGCCGCCAAGTTGTACGACTATATTGACGCCAGCGGTTTCTACAGTAACCCGGTGGAAGTGGCGAGTCGCTCGCTGATGAACATCCCCTTTGTGTTGGCAGACAGTGGTCTGGACAAGGCCTTTTTGGCGGGTGCCGATGATGCCGGTCTGCTTAATTTGAAGGGCCACCGCTCGGTGGGTGGTATGCGCGCCAGTATCTACAACGCCGTGCCCGAGGCCGCTGTCGACGCACTGATCGAATATATGAAAGACTTCGCTAGAGAAAACGGCTGAGATTATGGCCAAATCTGAAGACAAGCCGGTCGACCTGAACAGTCTGCGTCAGGATATCGACAGCATCGATAGCCAGATACACGCGCTGCTCAATCGCCGGGCTCGCTGCGCACAGCAGGTGGCAGAGGTAAAGCAGCGCGAGTTTGAGGCGGCTCAACAATTTGAGTCGGGTGCCGACAGCAGCAGCGCTCAGCAATTGCTGTTCTATCGCCCCGAGCGCGAGGCGCAGGTGCTGGCGCGGGTCAAGGCGGCAAACCAAGGGCCACTGGCTGACGATACTGTGGCCTATATTTTTCGCGAGATCATGTCGGCCTGTTTGGCGTTGGAAAAGCCTATGGAGGTCGCCTATCTCGGCCCCGAGGGAACCTTTACCCAGGCCGCGGCGCTCAAGCATTTTGGCCACGCGGTGATCAGTGTGCCGCAGTCGACGATCGACGCGGTGTTTTCCCAAGTTGAGTCGGGTCAGTGTCACTACGGTGTGGTACCGGTGGAAAACTCGACCGAGGGTATGGTGTCTCATACTCTCGACGCCTTTATGAACTCCTCGCTAAAAATTTGCGGTGAGGTCGAGTTGCGGGTGCGGCTGAATTTGTTAGTCGGCGAGGGCGGCAGCGAGGATATTCAGCGTATCTGTGCCCATCAGCAGGCCTTGGCGCAAAGCCGCCGCTGGCTGGATGCCAACTTCCCCAATGTTGAACGCGTGGCGGTAAGTAGCAATGGCGAGGCGGCGCGTATGGCCGCCGAGCAGCCCGGTGTGGCGGCGATTGCCGGCGATTTGGCCGCCCAGCAGTACGAGCTGAACAAGCTTGCCGAAAACATTGAAGATCAACCCGATAACACTACCCGGTTTTTGGTGATCGGTCGCGAGAATGTCGCCGCCAGTGGCAGCGACAAAACCTCCATCGTGGTGTCTGCGCACAATCGCCCCGGCGCGCTGTTTAAGCTGCTTGAGCCCTTCGAGCAGAATAACGTCATGTTGACGCGTATCGATACTCGGCCGTCGCGCACCGAAACCTGGACCTATGTGTTTTTTATCGAGTTTGAAGGTCACCAGGACGACCCCGACGTCGCGGCGATCCTGGATACCATCGCCCAGCAAACGGTGATGTGTAAGATTTTGGGCTCCTATCCCAAGGCGGCGCTATAGCGGCCTTGGTCATATTGTCTTTCTTATAGGCGGTAGCATGACGTGCGATTTTATTGACCTGGCCAATGAGGGGGTGCAGGGCCTGCAGCCCTACCAGCCTGGCAAGCCGATCGAAGAGTTGCAGCGGGAGCTGGGCTTGAGCGATGTGGTGAAGTTGGCCAGCAATGAAAACCCGCTGGGGCCACCGGCGTCGGCGCTGGCGGCCTACCGCGAGGCGGCGGGGCAGTTGCACCTGTATCCCGATGCGGGCGGTTTTGAGCTAAAAGCGCAATTGTCTGCGGCGCTGGGTGTTGAGGCGGCGCAGCTGACCCTGGGCAATGGTTCTAATGATGTGTTGGACCTGTTGGCGCGGGTGTTTCTCGACAGTGACAGCAGTGCGGTGTTTTCCCAGTACGCCTTTATTGTGTATCCCATTGCCGTGCAGGCAGCGGGGGCGCAGGCCATAGTGACGCCGGCGAAGGATTGGGGGCACGACCTCGAAGCGATGGCAGTGGCGATCGATGACCGCACGCGACTGGTTTTTATCGCCAACCCCAACAATCCTACCGGCACCTGGCTCAGTGAGAGCGCGGTGCGGGTATTTATGGCCAAGGTGCCGGAAAATGTGGTGGTGGTGCTGGACGAGGCCTACTGCGAATACCTGCATGAGCCCGCTTACCCGGACAGCATTGCCATGCTGGCCGATTACCCCAATTTGGTGGTTACTCGGACCTTTTCCAAGGCCTTTGGTTTGGCGGGCCTGCGGGTCGGCTATGCCATAAGTCACCCCGATATTGCCGACCTGTTGAACCGCGTGCGCGCGCCGTTTAATGTCAGCGTGCCGGCCTTGGCGGCGGCGACAGCGGCGTACAGCGACGCGGCGTATTTGCAGCGCAGTCGCGAGCTAAATGCGGCGGGTATGGCTCAGCTGGAAAAGGGCTTGGCGGCCTTGGGCTTGGATTACATTGCGTCGGTGGGAAATTTTATTACCGTGGAAATGCCCGCTGCGGCCATGCCTTATTATCAGGCTCTGTTGAAGAAGGGCGTTATTGTGCGGCCGGTGGGGGTCTACGGAATGCCCAATCACCTGCGGATTTCGATTGGCCTAGAAAGTGAAAATCAGCGTTGCCTAGACGCCTTGCAAGAGGTGTTGAGCGAAGCGTGAATATTGGCAAGCTAACAATTATCGGCCTCGGTCTGATGGGCGGTTCTCTGGCCAAGGCGTTGAAGGCCAAGGGCGCAGTCGATCAGGTGTGGGCCACCGGTCGGCGCAGTGCCTCACTGGTGCGGGGGCTGGAGCTGGGGGTCATCGATCATTGGACCCTCGACCTTGCCGAGGCGCTGCGCGATGCCGATGTGGTGCTGATCGCCACGCCGACACTGGTGGCCGAGCAGGTCATGGCGGATATAGCGCCCTTGTTGGATGAAAAAACCATCCTGACTGATGTTGCCAGTGTGAAAGGCAATATTTTGCGCGCCGCCGAGGCGGTTTTTGGCAGCTTGCCGCCACGCTTTGTGCTGGGTCACCCGATTGCTGGTTCTGAGCAGAGCGGGGTCGAGGCGGCGAAAACGGACTTGTTTGTCGATCACCGGGTAATTCTCACGCCGCTGGCAAGCAACGACAGTGCCGCGGTGCAAGTGGTGCGGGAAATGTGGCAGTGCGCCGGCGCCGAAGTGGTGGAGATGGCGGTGGATGAGCACGACGCGGTGCTGGCGGCGACCAGTCATTTGCCCCATGTTCTAGCTTACACCTTAGTGGATGCCTTGGCGGCCAGCGGCAGCGCCGCGGATATTTTTCGTTTTGCGGCGGGTGGTTTTCGCGACTTTACCCGCATCGCCTCCAGCGACCCCACCATGTGGCACGATATTGTATTGGCCAATCAGCGGGCGATTCTGGCGGGCCTAGATAATTTTGCCGACCACCTGCAAATGGTGCGCGGCCTTATCGCCGAGGCCGACGGCCCGGCCATCAAACAACTGTTCAGCCGCGCCAAGCAGGCTCGCGATGAGCATTTTCTCGGTCAATATATGGCGGGGCGCAGCAAGCCGCCTCGTTAATCCTCAAAAGAGACTGTATCAGTGGAATTTTTAGCACAACCAGGCGGCAGCGTTAACGGCACCTTGCGGGTGCCCGGCGACAAGTCCATTTCTCATCGCTCCATTATGTTTGGTGCCATTGCCGACGGTGTGACCACCGTAGAGGGCTTTCTTGAGGGCGAAGACGCGCTGTCGACGCTGAAGGCTTTTCAGGCGATGGGGGTACAAATTGACGGTCCCGAGCAGGGGCGCGTAACCATTCACGGTGTGGGTCGCGACGGGCTGCAGGCGCCGAGTGGTGACTTGTACATGGGTAACTCCGGCACGTCGATGCGGCTGTTGGCCGGCTTGTTGGCGGGGCAGAAATTTGATGTGACGCTGACCGGTGATGTGTCACTGAGCAAGCGCCCGATGGAGCGGGTGGCGGCGCCGCTGCGGCAAATGGGCGCGGTGGTGGAAACCGCTGAGGGCGGCCGCCCGCCGATGACGATTCGCGGTGGTCAGCGCTTGCAGGCCATTGATTATGTGCTGCCGATGGCCAGCGCTCAGGTGAAGTCCTGTGTGCTGTTGGCGGGCATGTATGCCGAGGGCGAGACCCGCACGACCGAGCCGGCGCCGACCCGCGATCACAGTGAGCGCATGCTCAAAGGCTTTGGTTATCCGGTTGCGGTGAATGGCGCGGTCGCCAGTTTGGAGGGCGGCCATCGCTTGCGCGCGGTGCATATCGATGTGCCTGCGGATATTTCTTCGGCTGCCTTCTTTATGGTGGCGGCCAGCATTTCTCCCGGTGCCGATTTGACTCTGCAGCATGTCGGGATTAATCCGACGCGTATCGGCGTGGTTAATATTCTGCGCGCCATGGGCGGCGATATTACGCTGAGCAATGAGCGCGAAGTCGGTGGTGAGCCGGTGGCGGATATCCGCGTACGCTATGCGCCGCTGAAAGGCATCGATATCCCCGAGGACCAGGTGCCACTAGCCATCGACGAGTTTCCGGTGTTATTTGTCGCGGCGGCCTGCGCCGAGGGGCGCACGGTATTGCGCGGCGCCGAGGAGCTGCGGGTCAAGGAAAGCGATCGCATACAGGTGATGGCCGACGGTTTAATGAGTCTGGGGGTAAGCGCCGAGGCCACCGAAGACGGCATTATCATTGACGGCGGCGCCATTGGCGGCGGTCGCGTAAACAGCCACCACGACCACCGTATTGCCATGTCCTTTTCGGTGGCGGCGTTGCGCGCCAGTGACACTATCCATATTGAAGACTGCGATAATGTGGCGACCTCGTTTCCCAACTTCGTTGAATTGGCGACGGCGGCGGGGATGCGCATAGAGGTGCGTTCATGAGTGCGGCGGTTATTTGCATCGACGGCCCCAGCGGATCTGGCAAGGGCACCTTGTGCCAGATGTTGGCCCTGAAGTTGGGATGGCATCTGCTCGATAGCGGTGCTCTTTACCGCTTAGTCGGTATGGCGGCCAGCAAGCACCAGTTCAGTTTTGATGACGAAGCCGCTATCGCGGCCTTGGCGGCGGAGCTGGATGTGGCCTTTTTGCCGGGTCAGCAGGGCGAGCCTAGCCGGGTGATGCTCGAGGGGATAGACGTCAGCGGTGAGCTGCGCAGCGAAACCACCGGAAATTTGGCCTCCAAGGTGGCGGTGCTGCCGGCGGTGCGTGAGGCGCTGTTGCAGCGCCAGCGCGATTTCGCTCAGGCGCCGGGGTTGGTGGCCGACGGGCGGGACATGGGCACGGTGGTTTTCCCCGAAGCGCCGCTCAAGGTTTTTCTGACCGCGAGCGCCGAGGAGCGCGCCCGGCGGCGCTTTAAGCAGTTGAAAGATAAGGGCGAGAGTGTTAACATCGCGACCCTTTTAGAAGAGATCCAGGCTCGTGATAAGCGTGATTCAGAGCGCGAACACGCGCCGTTGAAGCCGGCGGATGACGCTCTGTTGATTGACAGTAGCGAGCTGGGGATCGAACAGGTTTTTGCGCGGGTATTGGCCGAGGTCAGTGTCCGCTTTCCTGCGTCTTAGGCGCAGGCTGATTTATTAAGGGTTTCTCGGGCTGTGTCAATACCAGCTAGCAGCTTGAGAGACTTTAAAAAACTGACCCGCGTTAGCTGGTAATGCGGCGATATGGTGGCTCTGCCACTGCTAATCTCAGGTAATGACTAATGAGCGAAAGCTTTGCTGAACTGTTTGAAGAAAGTTTAAAAACGATCGATATGAAGCCGGGTTCCATCGTAACCGGTGTAGTTATCGACATCGACAGCGACTGGGTGACTGTCCACGCCGGTCTGAAGTCGGAAGGGGTGATTCCCCGCGATCAGTTTGTCGCAGAAGGCGGCGAATTCTCTCTGCAGATTGGTGACGAAGTACAGGTTGCCCTGGAATCCGTTGAAGACGGTTTCGGTGAAACCCGTCTGTCCCGCGAGAAAGCAAAGCGCGCCGAAGCCTGGACCGCACTGGAAGCTGCCTACGAGGCAGAAGAAACAGTGACCGGTATTATCAATGGCAAGGTCAAGGGTGGTTTCACCGTCGACATCAACAGCATCCGCGCGTTCCTGCCCGGTTCACTGGTTGATGTGCGTCCGGTACGTGACACTGCTCACCTGGAAGGCAAAGAACTCGAATTTAAAGTGATCAAGCTGGACCAGAAGCGCAACAACGTTGTGGTTTCTCGTCGCGCGGTTCTGGAAAGTGTTAACAGCGAAGAGCGCGAAGCACTGCTGGAATCTCTGCAAGAAGGCATGGTTGTTAAAGGTATCGTTAAGAACCTGACCGACTACGGCGCGTTTGTTGACCTGTGTGGTATCGACGGTCTGCTGCACATCACCGATATGGCGTGGAAGCGTATCAAGC